>NZ_JBQKCS010000002.1:0-346072 GCF_052122235.1 Acidaminococcus sp. HCP3S3_H5 | reverse complement strand
CCTGGAAGATTACCAGGTTGATAGGCAGGGTGTGGAAGCGTAGCAATATGTTAAGCTGACCTGTACTAATATGTCGAGGGCTTGACTTAAATCGGGCCGTTAGATGAAAAAGATGTCTCTTCATGAAGTTTTGAGGGCTCATGCCTTCAGTTACATAATCCGGTGGCGATAGCTAAGGGGATCCACCTGTTCCCATGCCGAACACAGCAGTTAAGCCCTTATACGCCGAAAGTACTCGACTGGAAACGGTCCGGGAGGATAGGGAGCTGCCGGTTAGGAAAATTCCGCATCTGATGGATGCGGAATTTTTTTGTGTCAGCGGTCAGCTGTCAACGGTCAGCGGGCGATGGAGGAAACCCGCCAGGGACAGGTTTCTTTGAAGGGAAACGCAGCCTGTGGGCTGCTAACCCACCACCATTGCGCAGGCGCAACGGTCCCCCGCCCTTGAAAAGGGCGGATATACGCTGGGGCTTCAGGCACAAGGGCATTGCCCGCGTGCCTGCTATCCGCCCTTTTCAAGGGCGGGGGTATCCATGCGCAGCATGGGTGGTGGGTTAGCAGCACCGGCTGCGTCCGGAATCGAAGAAACCCGCCATTCGGCGGGTTTCTACCTTCGGCCGCTGTCCGCTGACAGCAAAGAGGGTGCTGCATGCTTTTGCAGCACCCTCTTTGCTTACTTCGGCATTACGAAGAACTTGATGAAGGCTATGGTCTGAGGCTGGTAGATTACGTCCACCAGGAAGGCCCCTACAATGGGGACGATCATGAAGGCTTTCCGGCTCATGCCGTATTTGTCCTTCACGGCGGTCATGTTCACAATGGCGGAAGGGGTAGCTCCCAGTCCGTGGCCGCAGAGACCGGCACACATGACCGCAGCATCATAGTTGCCGCCCAGGAGCCGGAAAATCACGAACCGGCAGGCCAGGACCATGAACACCACCTGGGCCGCCACAACCAGTACAACGCCGCCCAGCAGGCCGGACAGCTCCCACAGACGGAGGGTCATCAGGGCAATGGCCAGGTACAGGTTCAGCATTACATCCCCGATGCCGTCCACCAGGGAGAAATTGAAGTTGTAGAAATGGTATTTCTCATTCAGGTTCCGGAGAATCACGGCGGTGAACATGGCTCCTACATAGGTGGGGAAGCTCATGTGGATCAGTTTGCCAATCCAGCCGGAGATCATGGAACCGATGGCCATGCAGCACAGGATAGCCGTTACATTCTTGATGATGTCCAGGGAACTGAGTTTTTCCCGGGAGGAGGCATTGACGTTTTCCACGTCCGTATCGAAGTTCTCACTGGTATCCGGTTTCAGATCATACTTCTCGATGAGCATCCTGGCCACCGGTCCTCCCACCAGTACGGCGGAAATCAGACCAAAGGTGGCAGCTGCCATGCCCACTTCCAGACCGGCCGGGTAGCCCATGGATACGAAGGTCTTCCCATAGGCCGCTGCGGCTCCGTGGCCGCCGATCATGGAAATGGCGCTGGCCAGCAGGGCATAGGGAGCTTCAATGCCAAAGATCCTGGAGAAGGCGATGCCGATGCCGTTCTGGCAGATGGAAACGATCCCGGATATCAGCCAGTAGATGATCAGCAGACCGCCGCCTTTTTTCAGCAGGGTGATGCTGGCACCCAGGCCCACGGTGGTGAAGAAGGCCAGCATGAAGGGGTCCTGGAAGTAGGTGTCGAATTTGAACCCGTAGGCGCCTGTCTGGTGACCGATGAAGGTGATGAACATAAAGAGGAATCCCCCTACCACCGGGGCGGGGATGCAGTACTTCCGGAGGGCCGGGCTTTTCCCTTTGACCCAGTACCCCAGCAGCAGCATCACAGCGGCCAATGCGGCGGTAAAGACCGCATCAGACTTGAAAGTCAGGATATTTTTCAGCATAATGATGGACATGGAACATCGCTTCCTTTCTGGATAAAAATGCAGGAATCTTATAGATATCCTTATTGTACTAAAAAGCGGATGTTTTTAAAACAAGTCAAAGGATTTTGCGGAATAAACAAAAGAAAATGTAACGAAAGCAACAAAAAACAGGAGAAAAAACTTAAGAGGGGCATAATATATCTTAATATACCAATATTAGAGATAACTTATCGGAACTATTGCCTAATTCATTAATCTACTGTAAAATTACGTTATCTTTTATTTTATTCTATTTCTTATTTTTTCTTAGTGAGGGGGACAACTTCATATGCAATTCAATCTGATTGCCTTTATCTTCAATCCCTTGGTGCTCCTGTTTGCCACCATGGCCCTGGGGAACCTTTTTGGTGAGCTGAAATTCCGGAAATTCAAATTCGGGATCACCGGCACTCTGTTCATCGGGCTGGGCATCGGATATTTCCTGACCCGGTATGCGGCCACTTTTGCCAAAGGTTCCAAATACTATGCCTCTGCCATGAAAGTCATGCAGGGGAAAGTCATCGACGGTTCTCTCATGAACCTGGCCCTGCTGATCTTCATCGTAGGGACCGGTCTGCTGGCCGCCAAGGACATGAAATATGCCATCAACAAATTCGGGAAACAGTTTGTGGCCCTGGCCATCTTCATTCCCTTTGTAGGGGCTGTGGCTTCCTATGGTTTTTCCCAGGCTTTGGACAACCTGAGCCCGTTCCAGATCACCGGGACCTATACCGGTGCCCTGACCAGTTCTGCCGGTCTGGCGGCGGCTACGGAATCCTCTGACAGCGAATCCAGACGGCTGGCCCAGGACTTTGCCAACCAGTCGCAGAAGGCCCAGAAGAAGATCCTGGCCATTGTGAACGGCGCCAAGGTCCGTGACGCCAAACTGCGGGGTACGGCGGTGCCTGACACCATGACCCTGGAAAACACCAAATCCCTGAGCCAGGAAGATGTGGAAGTCTTCGTGACGGAAGCCAAGGCCGGCGTAGGGGTGGGCCATTCCATCGGCTATCCGTTCGGGGTGCTGTTCCTGATCCTGGGGATCAACGTGATTCCCAAAATCTTCGGGTTTGACGTGGAAGAAGAAAAGAAGAAGTACTTTGCCCAAAAGGCCATCGATATCAAGAACAATGAAAAACTGGCGGCTTCCACCATGCCGGAAGTTCCCATGGATTTTGTCGGGTTCTCCCTGGCGGCGTTCCTGGGCTATGTGCTGGGTTCCATCAAGATTTACATGGGGCCCCTGGGGATGTTCTCCCTGGGTTCCACCGGCGGTGCCATCCTGGTTTCCCTGGGTCTGGGTTCCATCGGGAAGGTGGGGCCTGTGAACTTCCGGATGAACTCCACGGTGCTGGGGAAGATGCGGACCTATTTCCTGTCCGTGTTCCTGGCCGGTACCGGTCTGAACTACGGGTTCCGGGTCATTGACGCCATCACCGGTTCCGGGTACATGATCGTAATCATTTCCTCCCTGGTGGCCATCCTGTCCGTGCTGTTCGGGTTCCTGCTGGGGCGCTATGCCTTCCACATCAACTGGACCCTGCTCAGCGGGGCCATTACCGGGGGCATGACTTCCGCTCCCGGCCTGGGGGCTGCCGTGGATGCCCTGGAATGCGATGAACCGGCGGTGTCCTACGGGGCTACCCAGCCTCTGGCCACCCTGTTCATGGTAATCTTCTCCATTATTATCCATAAATTGCCGATCTGAGTGAAAGGGGCTGTTGCTTGCGCAACAGCCCCTTTTTTTTAGAATTCCTTCGTATCAAACACATGCAGCCCCAGGGAGTCGGAGAGGATCCGGAGGATCCGTTCCCCGCCCACACTGTTGCCTTTTTTGTTCAGCATGGGGCCGAAGGTGCCGATGCCGATACCGTGGCGGGCAATGGCGCAGATGCCGCCGCCCACGCCGCTTTTGCTGGGCATGCCCACTTTGACGGCATATTCGCCTGATTCATCGTACATGCCGCAGAGCATCATCAGAGTGGTGACGATCCGGACAATGGTGGAATCCACCAGCTGCTCCCCGGTCTGGGGATCCACCCCGTGGTTGGACAGGATCATCCCGTAATGGGCCAGATCCCGGGCGGTGACCATCACGGAACACATGCGGAAGTACACATCCAGTACCTCTTCCGGCTCCCCATCCAGTACATTGTCGCTTTTCAGCAGGTAGGCAATGGACCGGTTTCGGGTGCCGGTCTTTTTTTCGGACCGGTAGACGGATTCGTTGAGGCTGATCCGGGGATTGGCGCAGAGCCGCCGGACCAGGTCCAGGAAACTCTGGAAGGGGTCCGGGGATTCAATGCAGCTGGCTGTCACGATGGCGCCGGCGTTGATCATGGGATTGAAGGGCCGCCAGTCCTTCAGCTCCAGCTGCAGGATGCTGTCGAACCGGTCCCCGGTGGGTTCCATGCCGATCTTGCTGAATACCTTGTCATAGCCGGCAGTCTGGAGGGCCAGGATCAGGGAGAAGGTCTTGGAGATGCTCTGCATGGTAAAGGGGATGTTGCAGTCCCCGGCGGAGTATTCCGTCCCGTCCTTCCGCATAAGGCAGACCCCCAGGTTCCCGGAATTGGCTTTGGCCAGTTCCGGGATGTAGCTGGCCACCCTGCCTTCGTACAGGACATTCCTGCCTTCTTCCAGGGCTTTTTCCAGGATCCGCTGGATCTCTTCTTTGTCCATGACCATAATGGAGCGCTCCTTTCTTTATTTCCAGAAATCCAATTCTTCCGGTTTCAGGCCGATGGATGTCCCTTTGAACTGGGGATCCAGTCCGGCCGTTTTCTGTTTTTTGTAATCCTCATAGGCACGGACCACCACGCCTCCCAGCAGCACACAGGCAGTCAGGTTGATCAGGGTCATGCCGCCCATCATGATATCCGCCAGGTCCCAGGCGGCGGCCATGGGAATGATGGCGCCCAGGAAGACCACCAGGATGGCATAGAGATGGAAGCCTTTCATGAAGCCCCGGCTGGGGATCCGTTTGTGGTTCAGGTAAGCCAGGCCGTTTTCGCAGTAGTAGATGTTCCCGATCAGGGTGGTGAAGGAGAACACCAGCATGGATACGGTAATGAACAGGGGCCCGAAATCTCCCAGGACTTTGTGGAGGGAAGTCTGGACCCAAAGGGCGCCGGCGTTGTCCGCATTGCCCGGGACCCCGGAAACCAGGCACATGAAGGCGGTGGCGTTGCACAGGATCACGGTATCGATGTACACGGAGAGCATCTGGACCAGACCCTGTTTCACCGGATGGGTGGTGGTGGCGGCTGCGGCGGCGTTGGGGGCGGATCCCACACCGGCTTCATTGGAATACAGGCCCCGTTTGATGCCCATGACCAGGCAGGAACCGGCAATGCCGCTGAAAATGGCCCGGAAATTGAAGGCGTCAGCCAGGATGGCTTCGAAGACCCGGGGGACTTCCTGGAAGTTGAGGACCAGCACCACCAGGGTCACCAGGGCATAGGCCACTCCCATGAAGGGCACCAGGATGCCGGCGGCCTTTTCGATGGCTTTGGCACCGCCCATGACACAGATGCCCACCAGTACTGCCATTACCGCGCCGATCACCGCCGGGGTGGTGTCCGGATGGTAGAAGCTGTACACGGAGAAGGTGGACTGGACATTGTAGGAACAGAGCAGGTTGAAGCCGAAGGAATATGTCAGCAGCAGGAACACCACGAAGGCGGTGGCCATGGCTTTGTTGTGGAGAGCGTCTTCAATGTAGTAGGCCGGGCCCCCGTAGGCGGAGCCGTCTTCTTTCCGCCGTTTGAAGATCTGGGCCAGGGTGCATTCCGTAAAGGAAGAGGCGGCGCCGATGATGGCCATGACGGTCATCCAGAAGGCGGCGCCGGGACCGCCCAGGCAGATGGCAGTGGAAATGCCGATGATGTTCCCGGTGCCCACACAGGCGGCGGTGGAGACCATCAGGGCCTGGAAGGGAGAGGTGCCATTCCCGTCCTGGGGCTTCACCATCAGGAGCCGGATGGCTTCCGGCAGCCAGCGCACCTGGACAAAGCCCATACGGATACTGAAGTAGAGACCGGCGGCCCCCATGACCACCAGCAGGATCGGGTAGTACAGGATACTGTCCACCGCATCGAGAAATTCCATCATCTTGTTGTTCCTCCCGTTCTGAATTCATAAGATTTTCTTTAAATTCATTATAAGAGAGAAATTTAGTATCGGGGAAATAGATGATGTACATGGGGGCCATTTACAAAGCCGATGAAGTGGTTTCTGTCTGGAGCCGGGCATACCGGTCCCGGAGCAGCTGGATGAAGTCATTTTCCATCCGGGACAGCATGGCTCCTTCCCGGAGGATGAGCCCGAACCGGAGATGCTCGCTGCAGCCCAGGAGAGGGACGGAAACCACCTTGTACAGGGAGTCCTGGCCCAGGAATTCCATGATGCCCACGGTGAAGAAATTGGTCCGGGACAGCAGGGCCATCTGCTCCTGCCGGTCATTGACGTAGATCACTTTCCGGGTATCGTTCAGGTCGATGGGGCCTTTTTCCGTGCTGATGTGGTAGATGAAGTCCTCGTACTGGCCGATGTACCGGACAAAGCCGTAGTCCTGGAGTTCCTGGATGTGGATGCCTTTCCGGCCGAACCGGCGGACCAGTTCGTGCTCGGCGGAGAGGCACACATAGGGAGGGAAGCTGGCCAGGGGGATATAGTGGAGCCCCTGTTGGGCAAAATAGGTTTCCAGATCGTCCCGGCGGGTAGCCATGTGGATGACCCCCACATTGGAATAGCCGTTCTTCACCTGGGCAATCACATCCAGGGTGGCGGCTTCGCACAGGTGGTTGGAAAAGCTTTCCGCATCCTGGTAGCGCCGGCAGATTTCGTTGAAACATTCGGCGGTATGGGAAAAACGGGTCATGCTTACGTTCAGGCAGCCGCAGTCCTGCTTCCGGGCGGTGGAAAGGTGCCGGAGCTGGTCCATTTCCCGGAGGATCACCTTGGAATGGGCCAGGATCCGCTGGCCGTCCAGGGTCAGCCGGGTACCCTGGCTGGTACGGCGGAACAGGGTGAGGCCCATTTCTTTTTCCAGTTGTTTGATGATGTGGCTGAGCTGGGGCTGGGAGATGTACATGGCCCTGGCAGCCCGGGTAATGGACCCGTACTGGGCCACAGCGGCAAAATAGCGAAGATTGTTGGTATCCATGGGAACCTCCTGGGGTGGTATCGGCTGTATTATAGCATAGATTTTCTTTTTCTTTCTCAAACTTTTTTGACGATTTCCCGATAGGCGGTGTGCTATACTTTGGCCAAACCCCATCTGGGGGATGCAAATCCGATAATTCAAGGAGGATAACTGGCGAAATGACGAAAATCATACTTTCTTCCATTGGGGCGGGGTTCTGCATCGGGCTGGGAGGCGCCGTATTCCTGCTCCAGACGGAAAAACTGGTGGGGGCGGTGCTGTTCTGCCTGGGCCTGTACACCATCTGTGAAATGCAGTTCCATCTGTTTACGGGCCGGGTGTGCTACGCCCTGGAACAGCCCCTGTGGCAGTGGCTCCGGTTCCCGGTGATCTGGTGCGGAAACTGGCTGGGGACGGGCCTGGCAGCCGGCCTCCTGTCCCTGACCCGGGTGGGACCGGCGGCCCGGCAGGCGGCCCAGATACTGGTCCGGGCCAAGGACGGGGACACCCTGCTGAGCCTGTTTGTGCTGGGCTTTTTCTGCAATATCTTCGTGTTCATCGCTGTGGAGGGATACAAGACCTTTCCCCTGGCCCTGGGCAAATACCTGGCCATTTTTGTGGGGATCACCGTATTCATCATGAGCGGCTATGAACACAGTGTGGCGGATATGTTCTACTATTTCATGGCGGGCCGGATGGACCCGGAGGCCCTGGTGCGGCTGCTGGTGATCACCGCCGGGAATGTGTGCGGCGGATGGGCCGCCTGGGGTGCCCGGCAGGCGGGGAAACGGGCTGCCCGGTAAAATCGGGGACAGGGGTGGTTTCCCCGGAGCTTTTTTGCTATACTCGAAGTATATTTTACTGAGGGGGCGTTAGGATGAATCCATTCCAGATCGATATTCCTGTAAAAGTACTGTTTGGGGCGGGGCAGCTGAACCGGCTCCATGAACAGGCCCTGCCGGGGAAAAAGGCTCTGATCGTAATTTCCAGCGGCAAGTCCACCCGGGCCAACGGGTACCTGGACCGGACGGAAAAAGAACTGGCGGCGGCCGGGGCGGCCACGGAAGTCTTTGCCGGGATCCAGGCCAATCCCACCCTGGAAAGCGTGGGGAAAGGCGCCCAGGCGGCCCGGGCCATGGGGGCGGACATGATCGTGGCCCTGGGAGGCGGCTCGGTGATGGACGCGGCCAAGGCCATTGCCCTGATGGCTGTCAACGAAGGGAACCTGTGGGATTATGTGGGATCCGGCACCGGAAAAGGGAAAAAGTACGCCCGCCGGGCCCTGCCGGTGATTGCCATTACCACTACGGCGGGCACCGGGTCGGAAGTGGATGCCACCAGCGTGATCACCAACCAGGAAACCCATGAGAAGATCGGGCTGAAATTCCCGGATCTGTATCCCTGCCTGGCCATTGTGGATCCGGAACTGATGCTGACGGTGCCGCCCCGGCTGACGGCGTTCCAGGGGTTCGATGCCCTGTTCCACAGCCTGGAAACCTATGTGAACCGGAAAGCCAATCTGATGAGCGACATGGTGGCTTCCACCGCCATCCGGAACATCGGGGCCTTCCTGCCCCGGGCTGTGGCCCAGGGAGACGATGTGGAAGCCCGGACCCATATGGCCTTTGCCAATACCCTGTCCGGTTATGCCATGGTCCTGGGAGGGTGCACCAGTGAACATTCCCTGGAGCATGCCATGAGTGCCTATCATGAAGCCCTGCCCCATGGAGCCGGTCTGATCATGCTGTCCCTGGCTTATTTCGGCTGGCTGGCAGAGCACCATGTGTGTGATGACCGTCTGGTGGATCTGGCCCGGTTCCTGGGCCGGAAGGACGCTTCCCGGCCGGAGGATTTCCTGGAAGCCCTGGCTTCTCTCCAGAAAGCCTGCGGGGTGGACGGGCTGAAGATGAGTGAGTACGGGATCACTCCGGAAGAATTCCCCAAAATGGCGGAAAATGCCACCACGGCCATGAAAGGGTTGTTCCTGAACGACCGGATGCCTCTGAGCCGGGAGGATTGTGTGGCCGTTTATCAGAAAGCCTATCGGTAAAACAGGTTGTACAAAGGTAGTACAACCTGGGTTGTCAGCGGCCGTTGACAGGGCTGTTGCTTCTGCAACAGCCCTGTTTACCCAATTCGAAACAAAGGATGGAAATGCAGCCATGAATCTTTCTTTTCTCTCTCCCCGGGGCCGGATGCTCCTGTCCCTGGCCATTTTCGGGACCATCGGCCTGGTGCGCCGGTTCATTCCCCTGGGGTCCGTGCCTCTGGCGTTCCTGCGGGCGGCCCTGGGATGCCTGACTCTCCTGGTGCTGATGCAGACAGGGCATATCCCCTTCCACTGGGACAAACTGAAGGAGCGGGCCCCCAAACTCCTGCTCAGCGGCCTGCTGCTGGGCCTGGACTGGGTGTTCTTCTTTGAAGCTTTCAACCATACCACCGTGGCCATCGCCACCCTGTGCTATTACATGGCGCCGGTATTCATGCTGGCGGCGGCCCCTCTGGTGTTCCATGAGACCATCAGCCGCCGGAAGCTGGTGTGTGCGGCCATTACCATCGGGGGCATGCTGCTGGTATCCGGGGTACTGGGCTCCAACGGGGACATGGGTGATATTGCCGGAGTCCTGTATGCTCTGGCCGGTGCCCTTTTCTATGCCGGGATCATTGTGCTGAGCAAGACCATCCAGGGCCTGGATTCCTATGAACAGACGGCGGTGCAGCTGGGGACGGCGGCCTTTTTCCTGCTGGCCTACTGCCTGGTCACCGGACAGCTGGATTTCCACACCATGACGGCCGCCGGCTGGGGGCTGACCCTGCTCTTGGGGATCGTCCATACCGGGCTGGCCTACGGGATCTATTTCGGCAGCCTGACCCAGGTGCCGGCCCAGACCACCGCCATCCTCAGCTATGTGGATCCGGTAGTGGCTGTGTGTATTTCCGTATTCGTGCTCCAGGAGCCCATTACGGAGCTCCAGCTGGCCGGGATCTGCCTGGTGCTGGGGGGCATGATCAGCGGAGAGAGGAAGTAGGGCTGCAGGCCGGTCAACGGTCAGCTGTCAACGGTCGAAGGAAGGCCGGCATCCGCCGGCCTTTGAAGGGAAACGCAGCTGGCGCTGCTAACCCACCACCATTGCGCAAGCGCAACGGTCCCCCGCCCTTGCAAAGGGGCGGATATACGCTCGGGCCTCTGGCCCTTGCTTGCGGCACAAGGGCGTAAGCCCGATGTGCCATTTATCCGCCCTTTTCAAGGGCGGGGGACCAGCCGTGAGGCTGGTGGTGGGTTAGCATCCAACGGATGCGTTTATCATTAAAGAAACCCGCCTACTGCGGGTTCCTTTATTTTAATTACAAGGAGAATGAAAATGGAAAACCGTATTTTTCATCCAGGTGACATTGTCCGGCATTTTAAACGGGAACGGCTGACGGAGGAGGAGAAACGGACCAACCGGTACCTGTACCAGATCATCGGCCCGGCGGTCCATTCGGAAACCCGGGAGCCTTTGATGGTGTACCAGGCCCTCTACGGAGATTTCGGACTCTACGTCCGCCCCTCTGCCATGTTCTACAGCGAAGTGGATCATAAGAAGTATCCGGAAGTGAAGCAGAAGTACCGGTTTGAGAAGGTGTAAGGGCTGTCGGTTGACAGCTGACAAAAAGGTGAGCTGCATTGCAGCTCACCTTTTACGTTAACTATACCAAAATACTAGGTTGACGAAATAGACCATTTCCTGTATGGTGAGGAAGTCTGAAAATTCTGGAGGTGAGGCTGTGCGTTTGCGTGAAATGGTGTTGTGCGGGCTGTTCATTGCCCTGGTGGCAGTGGGGGCTCTGATCCGGATCCCGGTGGGGAGCGATGTGTACACCCTGCAGTTCATGTTCACCCTGCTGGCGGGACTGCTGCTGGGAGCCCGGCTGGGAGCCCTGGCCGTAGGGACCTATGTGGTCATGGGCCTTGTGGGGATCCCGGTGTTTGCTTCGGGAGGAGGGCCTTCTTATGTGCTCCAGCCCACCTTTGGGTATCTGGTGGGGTTTACCATCCAGGCCTGGGTCTGCGGGAAGCTGGCCCGGCAGGGAACTGCTGAGGTGACCCTGTCCCGGCTCCTGGGGATCAACCTGGTGGGGATGGTCATCGTCTATGTGCTGGGGATCAGCTATTTCTGGCTGTCCTCCAACTATCTGGTCCAGGCCCCCATCGGCTTCTGGGCGGCCCTGTGGTACTGCGGGGTACTCCAGGTGGTGCCGGATTTCCTCCTGTGCCTGGGAGCGGCCTTTGTAGGGCTCCGGTGCCGGAAGGCGGGGATCTGGGTGTGAGGGACTGCTGCCTGGGCAGCAGCCCCTCTGTCAGCGGCCGGGACGGGCTTGCCTCCGGCGAGCCCCTACAGCGTTGGAATCAAGGGTTCCTGACGGGAACAGCAAAGGAGAGGAATGCAATGGGCAAAGCGATATTCATTACGGGAACGGGTACGGATGTGGGGAAGACCTATGTGACCGGGCTTCTGGTGAAGAAGATCCGGGAAGCGGGGCTGGACGGCAGCTACTACAAGGCCGCCCTCAGCGGGGCGGAACCGGACGGAAACGGGAAACTGGTGCCCGGGGATGCGGCCTGGGTGAAGGAAACCGCCGGGATCCCGGACCCTCTGGAAGATCTGGTGACCTATGTGTACCGGGAAGCGGTGTCCCCTCATCTGGCGGCCCGGATCAACAACCATCCGGTGGACCTGGACAAGATCCGGCAGGCCTTCCGGAAGGCCAAAGACCGGCACCAGTATCTTACCATGGAAGGCAGCGGGGGCATCCTGTGTCCTCTGGGCTGGGAAAAGGCTCACCACCTGCTGCTGGAGGAAATGATCCAGGCTCTGGACCTGGGCTGCCTTCTGGTGGCGGATGGGGGACTGGGGACCATCAACAGTACGGTGCTGACGGTGGAATATCTCCGGCACCGGGCCATTCCTGTCCGGGGAATCCTGTTCAACCGGTGGAAACCGGGAGACCGGATGCAGGAAGACAACCGGATCATGGTGGAGGAACTTACCGGCCTGCCGGTGCTGGCCTGTGTAAAGGAAGGGGACCGGGAACTGGAAGGCCCTCTGGACAGACTGCTGGAAACCTATACCTAAGGAGGCGAAAATGGAACACAAAACGATGGAACAGCGGGACCTGGACCTGATCTGGCATCCCTGTTCACAAATGAAAGATTACGAAACCCTGCCTCCCATGGTCATCGATCATGCCCAGGGAGTCTGGCTCTACGACATCCACGGCAAAGCCTATCTGGACATTGTCAGCTCCTGGTGGGCCAATCTGCTGGGCCACCGGAATCCGGTGCTCAATGGACGGATCAAAGACCAGCTGGACAAACTGGAACATGTGATCTTTGCCAATTTCACCCATGCCCCGGCCATTACCCTGGCGGAACGGCTGAAGGCCCTGGTGCCGGAAGGGCTGTGCCGGTTCCAGTTCCACGACAACGGATCGGCGGCAGTGGAAGCGGCTCTGAAGCTGTGTTTCCAGTACTGGGCCCAGACCGGCCATCCGGAAAAACAGCGGTTCATGTGCCTGACGGAAGGGTATCACGGAGAAACCATCGGGGCTCTGTCCGTGGGGAGCATGGATCTGTTCGCCAAACTGTACAAGCCCATGATGATGGACAACATCCATGTGGAAGCCCCGGACTGTTTCCGCTGCCCCTATGGAAAGGACCGGCACCACTGCCGGTGTGAATGCTTCGCCAAAGCGGAAGAAGCCTTTGCCCTCCACGGCCGGGAAACTGCCGCCATGATCGTGGAGCCCCTGCTCCAGGGCAGCGCCGGCATGCGTGTGTACCCGGTTCTCTATCTCCAAAAGCTCCGGGCGCTGTGCGATGCCTATGAGGTGAAGCTGATCGCCGACGAAATCGCTACGGGCTTCGGCCGGACCGGTACCCTGTTCGCCTGCGGCCAGGCCGGGATCACCCCGGATGTGCTGTGCCTGTCCAAAGGACTGACCGGAGGGTACCTGCCCATGTCCCTGACGGTGACCACCCGGGAGATCTATGAGGCCTTCTACGATGATTACGGCAAGCATAAGGCCTTTCTCCACAGCCACACCTATGCCGGGAATCCCCTGGGGTGTGCGGCGGCCCACGGGGTGCTGGATGTGCTGGAACAGGACAGCATCCTGCCCCGGGCCCGGGAAACCGCCCGGTGGCTCACTGGAGAAATGGAAGCCCGGTTCGGGAACCATCCCCTGGTGGGAGAAATCCGCCACATCGGCCTGATCCACGCCCTGGAACTGGTTGCGGACAAAAAGACCAAACGGCCCTTCCCGGCGGAAAAACGGCTGGGGTATCACTTCTATCAAAAGGCCCTGGAACAGGGACTGGTACTCCGGCCTTTGGGAGATGTGCTGTATTTCAACCCGCCTCTCACCATTACCCGGGCGGAGCTGACCCAGGCCATGGATATCCTGGAACAGGTGCTGGCCTGAGAGCCGGCTGCCTGGGAAAAGGTAAACCAAAAATAAAATGAAGTTGACATAAAACAGAACCTGTCCTATAATAAGGACAACGAATTCAACGAGCCTGATTTCGTCCTGGTCCGTCCCTCCGGATCAGCATCATGAGGAACTCCCAGAAGGAGCTGCTGTACCTTTTTCGTGCAGCAGCTCCTTTTTCGTGGTAAGATGGGGACATTCCCAGTAAAACAACAGGAGGAAAACATCCTATGACCATTTTGGAACATGATATCCTGATCAGCGAAGATCTGCGCCAGGTACCCCGGGAGGAACTGGAAAACCGGCTGGCCCGGCTTCGGGAGGCCCTGTCCCGGCAGGATCCGGCCTGGCAGTTGGCGGTGATCACCGACAAGCTGGACATGTATTATTTTACCGGTACCATGCAGGAGGGTGCCTTCCTGGTCCGTCCCCAGGACGCCATTTTGTGGGTGCGCCGGAGCCTGGCCCGGGCTCTCAACGAAAGTCTCCTGCCGGAAGGGTGGATCCGGCGGATGCACAGCTACCGGCAACCGGCGGAGTACTACGGGGACGCCCTGCCCCGGGAAGTGTACCTGGATGAAAAGCACACCTCTCTGGAATGGCTCCGGTTCTTCCGGAAATATTTCCCTTTTGAAGTCCGGAAAAACCTGGATCCGGTGCTCAGCGGCCTCCGGAGCGTGAAAAGCGGCTATGAACTGGCTCTTTTGAGCCGCAGCGGCCGGATACATGCGGACGTGCTGATGCACGAGGCTCCGGTTTTCCTGAAGGTGGGGATCAGCGAAGCGGAACTGGCCATCCAGCTGTACCTGCGGATGGTGCTGAAAGGCAGCCAGGGGGTGGCACGGACCAACCGGCCTACCGGGGAAGATGCCATCGGCCTGGCTTCCTTCGGGAAAAGCGCCCTGGTGCGGACCGCTTTTGACGGCCCCGGGGGCACCAGCGGCACCTGTGTGGCGGTCCAGAGCATCGGGTCGGCCTTCCGGCTGTTGAAGCCGGGCCGGCTGGTGTACCTGGACATTCCCTGCGGAGTGGACGGGTACAATACGGACAAGACGGTGGTGTACTATTTCGGGGACCTGGACCGGGATCCGGCCAAAGAGGAAATCCTCCGGGCCTACAATTACTGTCTGAATCTGGAACAGCAGACCCTGGCTCTTTTGAAACCGGGAGCGGTGCTGGGGGACATTTACGACCAGGTGATGGGGGACTTCGATCCTTATTATGAAAAGATGTTCATGAACGGAGGCCGGTTCCTGGGCCACAGCATCGGCATGTGCATGGATGAGACCCCGGTGATCGCCGGGGGGGTGAAGGACCGGGTAGAGGAAAACATGGTCTTTGCAGTGGAACCCAAGATCGCCCTGCCGGGACTGGGCATGGTGGGCACGGAAAACACCTACCGGATCGGTCCTGACGGGCCGGTGTGCCTGACGGGAGGTTCCCAGCCTCTGCGGGTTGTCCGTTGATTTCAGACCGGGGAAAATGATAAAATAACAAGATACAATCAATGGGGCCCTGCCTGCGGAAAGGGCCCGGAAACAAGGGGAGTTAAAAAGAAATATGACAGCAGAAGAAACGGGACTCCTGGACAAACAGGACTTCCTGGAACAGAAAGAAGTCATCAAAAAGCAGATCCTGGGGAACGGGAAGCTGACCGGGGCGGAAAAACGCCAGACCCTTCAGGTGCTGGAAGGATTCGGGAAATCCGTCCTCCAGGGAGGGGTACGCCAGCACGGGATCACCAAGGCCATGCTGAAGACGGCTCTGCCGGTGTTTGGAAAGATGAGCGAAGACAAGCGGCACAATGAAAAGGAACTGCGGGTATTGAAGTTCCTGACCTATTTCGTCCTCCAGGGGATCCGGAAATGAGTGCCCTGACTCTCTTCCTGCTGGCGGTGTCCCTGTCCATGGATGCCTTTGCGGTTTCCGTCTGCGGGGGACTGAAAATGGAAGGTAGGGAACGGTTCAGGGGAGGCCTGATTTTCGGAGCCTGGTTCGGAGTGTTCCAGGCCCTGATGCCGTTTGTCGGCTACGAACTGGGAAGCCATTTCGCCAGGGTGGCGGAAGCCTATTCCCACTGGATTATCTTTGTGATCCTGGCCTACATCGGCTGGAACATGATCAAAGAGGCCGGGGAGGACCAGGAAAAAGAAAAGATCACCGGATTCCGGACCATGCTGGGTCTGGCGGTGGCCACCAGCCTGGATGCCCTGGGGGTGGGCGTGGGATTCGCATTCCTGGATATCCGGATCCTGCCGGCGGTGCTGGAAATCGGCACCATCACCTTCTGCCTGTCCTTCCTGGGCTGCGCCTGCGGTTCGGCAATCGGCATGTGGGGCAAGGAACGGGCAGAAAAAGCAGGGGGCTTCGTCCTGCTGCTGATCGGCCTGAAGGCTGTCATCGAGCACTACGGGATCCTGGACAACTGGACGCCGTTTTTGTTCTAAGCCAGCGGAGCTGGCATCCTTCGGCCATTGACGGGGGTACTGCATGCTGCGTGTAACACTCCGGTCTCAAGAGCCGCATAGCGGATTGGTCTCGAGTCTCGAGTCCCGAGCCGAATGAGAAATTTGCAGGCAAATTTTTGAACGTGTAAATCGGTACCGTAGGGGCTGCACGCCGGGCAGCCCGCCAAATCATCGATTATCTGTGCATTTTGCGGGGCGCCGGGCCTGCGCCCCCTACGGTTATACACAATAAGAAGAACCTGGCTGAAGGACAGGTTCTATCCAGGGTCTCGAGACTCACGACTCGAGACCCGAGACCTTAAAAAAGGGCTGTTGCACAAGCAACAGCCCTTTTCCAAAAGGAGGACATCAAAATGGTCCGTCAGCGGTACATCATGCATGTGGATATGGATGCGTTCTTTGCTTCGGTGGAGCAGCTGGATCATCCGGAATACCGGGGAAAACCGGTGATTGTGGGAGGGCTTTCCGGCCGGGGAGTGGTGTCCACCTGCTCCTATGAAGCCCGGAAATTCGGGGTCCATTCCGCCATGCCCATGACCACGGCCCGGCGGCTCTGTCCTCAGGCCATCTATGTCCAGGGCCGGTATGACCGGTATACGGAAATCTCCCGGGAGATCCGGGGGATCTTCCGGGAATTTTCTCCGGTGGTGGAGCCCTTGTCCATCGATGAAGCCTTCCTGGACCTTACGGGTATGGAGGCCCTGGCCGGGGATGTGTATGCCCTGGGACCCAGGATCAAACAGGTGATCCGGGAAAAAACCGGCCTTACCGCTTCCGTGGGGCTGGCCCCCAACAAATTCCTGGCCAAACTGGCCAGCGATCTCCGGAAGCCGGACGGGCTGGTGATCATCCGGCCGGAAGAGGCGGCGGCCTTCATCGGGCCCCTGCCGGTGGGACGGATCTTTGGATTGGGGCAGAAATCCGTGGGGGCCCTGAAAAAAATGGGCATCCGGACCATTGGCCAGCTGGCGGGCTGCGATCCCCGGATCCTGCGGCCTCTTTTGGGGAAAAACGCGGAGGAAATCCGGGACCGGGCCCGGGGCCTGGACAGCCGTCCGGTGGTGCCGGACGAACAGCGGAAATCCCTGGGGAAGGAGAACACATTCCTGGTGGATCTGGTGGGGCCGGAAACCTGTCTGGGAGCCCTGTGGGACCTGTGCCAGCAGGTAGGGTGGCGGCTCCGGTGCGCCGGCCTGTCCGGCTGCACGGTAACTCTGAAGGTGAAGACCGCCGGCTTCCAGCTGCTGACCCGGAGCCGGACGGTGGAGGAACCGGTTTGCCAGGATGAGGCCCTGATGGAACAGATCCGTCTCCTGGCCCGGCAGCTGCCCTGGACCCAGCCGGTTCGGCTTTTGGGAGTCAGCGTCAGCCACCTGGTGCTTGGAGGATCCCAGAGCCTGGCTGTGGAAGATGCACGGCAGGAAAAGCGGAACCGGGCCCTGGACGCCCTGAAGCAGCGGTTCGGGGAGGATATTATCCGGAAGGGCTGGAATCAGGGGGAAACCCGTCTGGTCAGAGAACGGGAAAAAAGGTAGAATAGAACTGTCTGAAGGGGGGGCCGGAGGACGGAAAGGAGACGGCTGATGGAACGGAAGAAGAAAATCGGTGTGGGGATGGTCCTACTGGGGGCCACTCTGTGGGGCAGCAGCAGCAACAGTGTGGAATACCTGATGGTGGATCAGCATTTCACCTGGTCCACCATCCTGTTCTGGCGGATGATCTGTACCGGGATCTCCTTCCTGGGAATCTGCCTGTTCCAGAAGCAGGATCTTCTGGCCCCCTTGAAAAACGACTGGAAATGGATGATGAAGTTCATTGTCCTGGGGCTGTATCTCATGCAGGTGACCTTTTTCAAGGCCATCTACTACAGCAATGCGGCCACAGCCACGGTGCTCCAGTACACCATGCCCGCCATCCTGCTGCTCATGTACCTGGTGAAGGACCGGCGGCTGCCCACTCGGCGGGAAGTGCTGGCGGTGGTGCTGGCTCTTCTGGGGACGGCCCTCATTGCCACCAAGGGCCAGGGGGCGTCCCTGGCGGTCTCCCGGGAGGCGCTGGTGTACGGGATCCTGGGGGCCTTCGGTATGGCTTTCTATACGGCCTATGCGGCGGTACTGCTGAAAAAGTACAGCTGCTTCCTGATCCTGGGCTGGAGCAGCCTGGGGAATGCCTTGCTCCTGAAACTGTTCCACCATCCCACTCTGGAGGGGGCCGTCCTGGACATCCACACGGCGGCGGCTTTTGGGATCCTGTTCGTGCTGGGGACCCTGGTGGCCTATTATGTGTACCTGGAGAGCACCAAATACATCCCTCCGGCGGAAACCGGGGCCCTGGCGGCTTTTGAACCTCTCTCCGCCTACTTTTTCTCCGTGGCGGTCATGGGGAACCGGGTGGGGCTGGTGGAACTGCTGGGGGCTCTGTGCATCATCGTCATGGTCTGTGTATTGGCCCGGAATGACTGATGGAAAAAAAGATTGCAAATTCTATTGACAGCCAGGGTTTGAGTCCCTATAATGTAAATCATACTAAAGCGGTAGTAATTAAAGTGGAGATTATTTTGGGAGGCCAAGACAATGAGCGAAGAAAAGAAATACCATTTTGAAACTCTGCAGCTCCATGTGGGGCAGGAACAGGCGGATCCCGCCACTGATTCCCGGGCAGTGCCCATTTACCAGACCACGTCCTATGTGTTCCGGAACAGCCAGCATGCTGCTGACCGGTTCGCCCTGAAGGATGCCGGGAATGTGTACGGCCGTCTCACCAACCCTACGGAAGACGTTTTTGAAAAACGGATCGCCGCCCTGGAAGGCGGGGTGGCGGCTCTGGCTACGGCCAGCGGCGCCGCTGCCGTGACCTACGCCATGCAGGCACTGGTCCATGCCGGTCAGCACATTGTCTGCGCCACCACCGTATACGGCGGCACCTACAACCTGTTCGAACACACCTTCCCTGATTTCGGCATTGAAACCACTTTCGTGGATCCCACCAAAGGGGTCCAGGTCTTCGAAGAGGCCGTACGGGAAAACACCCAGGCCATTTACATTGAATCCGTGGGCAACCCCAATGCCAACCTGATCGACATCGAGGCCGTGGCCGGCATTGCCCACAAACACAAGATCCCTCTGGTTGTGGACAGCACTTTTGCCACTCCTTACCTGCTGCGGCCCTTTGAACACGGGGCTGATGTGGTAGTCCATTCCGCTACCAAATTCATCGGCGGCCATGGCACCACCCTGGGGGGCATCATCGTGGACAGCGGCAAGTTCGACTGGGTGGCTTCCGGCCGGTTCCCCTGGCTGGTTGACCCCAACCCCAGCTACCATGGGATTAGCTTTGCCAAAGACGTGGGCCCTGCCGCCTATGTAACCTATATCCGGACCCTGATCCTCCGGGATACCGGGGCCACCATTTCTCCCTTCAACGCGTTCCTGCTGCTCCAGGGCACCGAAACCCTGTCCCTGCGGGTGGAACGTCAGGTGGAAAACGCCTTGAAAGTGGTGGACTTCCTGGCCCAGGATTCCCATGTGGCCAAGGTGAACCATCCTTCCCTGCCCAACCATCCGGATCATGAACTGTACAAGAAGTACTTCCCCAACGGCGGGATTTCCATCTTTACCTTTGAAATCAAAGGAGGCGCCGCTGCTGCCCAGAAGTTCATCGACCATCTGAAGATCTTCTCCCTCCTGGCCAATGTGGCGGATGTGAAGAGCCTGGTGATCCATCCGGCTTCCACCACCCATTCCCAGATGAACGAAGAAGAACTGGCAGCTTCCGGGATTACCCCGGCCACCATCCGGCTGTCCATCGGCACGGAACATATCGACGACATCATCGACGATCTGAAGCAGGCCTTCGCGGCTTTGGATTGATAAGAAAAGGGGCTGTTGCATGGGCAACAGCCCCTTTTTTGGGCCCGGGACCGGGGGTGTGAATTTTTTCACACCCTCTTTTTTCTATGTTATAATTAAAGTTACTTATATCAAATCAACGAAAGGCAGGGATCCCCATGGTCCGTACCACAACCAAAGACATGACTTCCGGCAGCATTCCCCGGCTTATCCTGGAATTTGCCCTGCCTCTGATGATCGGGAATATTTTCCAGATGCTGTACAACACGGTGGATTCCATTGTGGTGGGGAATTTTGTGGGGACCCAGGCCCTGGCGGCGGTGAGTTCCACCACCATGATCACCAACATGTCCGTTTTCTTTTTCAACGGATTCTCCATTGGGGCTACGGTGATCATCGGGAAATGCTTCGGAGCCAAGGACCACGGCCTGCTCCACCGGGCGGTGGAAACCACCATGGCGGCCACCTTCTGCCTGTGCGTGCTGTTCACGGTGTTTTTCTTTGCCGGCACGGATTTCATGCTCCAGTTCATGAAGACTCCGGCGGATGTGTTCGACCAGGCGGCCCTCTATCTCCGGATCTATTTTGCCGGGGTCACCGGGCTTCTGGTGTACAATATGGGCAGCGGGGTGCTCCGGGCGGTAGGGGACACCAAGCGGCCCCTGTATTTCCTGATCCTTACCAGCATCCTGAACATTGTCCTGGATCTGCTGTTTGTGCTGGTGTTCCACTGGGGAATCGCCGGGGTGGCCTATGCCACCATCATCGCTCAGTTCATTTCCGCCGGAGCCACCCTGGGGGTGCTGCTCCGGACCCGGGATGTGTACCGGTTCTCCTTCGGGGACCTGTGCCTGGACCGGAACCTGCTGAGTCAGATTTTCCGGGTGGGGCTGCCTACCGCCGTCCAGAGCATCATCACTTCTTTTTCCAACATTTTCGTCCAGTCCTACATCAACTTCTTCGGGGCCACGGTAATGGCCGGATGGGGCTGCTACAACAAGCTGGACCAGTTCGTCATGCTGCCCATCCTGTCCATGGCCATGGCAGCCACCACCTTCGTGGCCCAGAACATCGGGGCCAAAAAGGAAAAACGGGCCAACGACGGGACCGTGTCCTCCATCCTTCTGAGCCTGGTTATTACCGGGGCCATTGCCGCCCTGCTGTTCATTTTTGCTGATTTCTCCCTGCGGCTGTTCACCGGGGACGAAGCGGTGATCCAGTCCGGGGTGGGATTCATACACGTGAACATCTTCTTCCTGCTGTGCAACTGTGTGAACCAGGTGCTGGCCGGTGCCCTCCGGGGCCGGGGAGATTCCATGGGGCCCATGGTGATCATGCTCCTGTCCTTTGTGCTGGTCCGGCAGATCTACCTGTACATCATGACCCGGTACATCAGCAATACCCCCCTCACCGTAGGTTTCGGCTACCCGGTGGGCTGGACCACCTGCTGCGTGCTGGAGGTACTGTATTTCTGGATGTATTGGAAGAATAGAAAATAAGGATTGCTGACCAAAGGGGCTGTTGCTCTTGCAACAGCCCCTTTTTTTATTCCACCATCTCTATCAGCTTCTCCACCAGTTCTCCGCTCCGGGTGAAGCTTTCCAGGTCCAGGTTCTCTTCTTTGGTATGGTTCTTGGTGTAGCCGGTGGCTATGCCCAGGGAAGGGAGGCCTTTGGCGTTGAAAATGTTGGCGTCCATGCCTCCGCCTCCCTGTTCGATCCGGGGCTGGATGCCCATGGCCTTCAGGGCCCGGCAGGCCAGAGCCACTACCGGCTCCTTTTCCTCCAGCCGGAAGGGGGCGAAGGAAATCTCCGCACTGGAAGTGACCTGGGCTCCGGTGCCCTGGACGCTTTCCTCACAGTGCCGGCGGAAATAGGCCATGTAGTCTTCCAGCTTCTTCCGGTCCCGGCTGCGGCTTTCTCCTTTCACCCAGGCCCGGTCGCAGACAATGTTGGTGGCGGTGTTCCCGGTGCCCAGCAGGGGGAAGTTGGAAACCGTCTCTGCATCCAGCCGGCCGTCCTTCAGGGTATCCAGCAGGTGGCACAGGATGTGGGCGGCGTTGATGCCCTTTTCCGGTTCGTTGCCGGCATGGGCGGCTTTGCCCCGGACTTCCGCCTGGAGCTTGGCCAGACCGGGGGCTCCGTTGATCAGCCGGCCCAGGGTGCCCGGGCTGTCCATTACATAACAGAAAGGACTCTGGAACTGGGACAGGTCCAGGGCCCGGCCGCCCCACAGGTTGGCTTCTTCCCCCACGGTAAAGGCGATTTCCAGACGGGGCAGAGGCTTGCGGGAGGCCAGGGCCCGGCGGACCCCGTCCAGGATGGCGCAAAGGCCGCTTACATCATCGGCGGCCAGGATGGTGGTGCCGTCGGACACCAGGTATCCGTCTTTTTCCTGAGGGCGGATGTGGAAGCCGTTGGCCACCCGGTCCATATGGCTGCAGAACAGGATGGAACCGGGCCGGTCCCCTTCCCGGAAGGCCGCCAGGTTCCCGGTATTCCCTCCAAAGGTATCCCCTGCCCGGTCTTCCGTTACCGTAAAGCCCAGGGCCCGGAGTTTTCCGGCAAGGGTGTCCGCAATGGCCCGTTCCTTGCCGGAAGCGGAATCAATCTGTACCAGCTCTTTGAACTCTTCAACAATATCCATAGGTTTCTCCCTTCTTTTTTACAGGATCTTGGCCATAATGGTGGCCACTACAATGGAAAGCACCGTTACGGAAGTGAAGCCGGAAATCACATAGGCAGTGCCAATGCGTTTTTCCAGGTAGTCGATTTCTTCCGGAGTCTTTCCCACGGTTTTGGCGATTTCCTCACTGATCAGCTGGGTGCCGGGATAACCGATCATCTGGCACATGGCGATGCCGATGCACAGGTCCTTGTCTCCCACGATCTTCCACAGAGGCAGGATCTTAAAGGCCAGGACGATGCCGGCTACGGTTACGGCGAACACGGCCACCACGGTGATCCCCAGCTGGCCCAGCATGCTGAAATCCACTTTGGCCAGAGAGGGGACGATGGCGGTAAGGGCCCCGAAAATGAAGAAGCCGCTGGCGTTGGCGTTTTTCTTGATCAGGTTGGCAGGCACCAGCCCCAGGTTCCGGAGCACCAGGCCGATGATCATGCACCACAGGAACATCCCCACCCAGTTGTGGGTCAGTTTGCCGCCGATGGTGCCCAGCCAGGCACTGGCGGCCCCGATGCACAGGCTGATGTAGATGGTGAACCGGCGGGTGTTCCGTTCCGCCCAGCTCTGCCGGGGGCTGTCCTGGGGAATCTCTTCCCGGGTCAGGACGCTGTCCGGATCCGCTGCCTTCTGCTGCCGGTATTCTTCCACATACCGGCGGGCGGCTTTCAGACCGAAGTAGGAGGCGGGCAGGGTGCCCACGAATTTCTGGGTGGCATAGAGGAAGGCGGCCAGGGCGGCGGTCATGGCCAGTCCCTGGTCTGTGGCGGCTTTGACCATGGTGGTGGTGGCGATGATGCCTCCGTTGATCACCGGTGCCGCAGCCAAGGCGTTGGCCCGGCCGATGAAGGGAATCAGCACCAGGCAGGAGGCAATGGCAATGGCCATGGCGATGCAGCTGGCGGCCACGGACCGCCATTCCCGCTTCAGCATGGCCAGGTCAATGGTGGTGCCCATGTTCAGCAGCAGCATCACCATGGAAATGGGCCCCAGGGTGGTGAGACCGGCCTGTTTGATGATGTCTGCCGGAATGATCTTGAAAATGAACAGGACCAGAAAGGTCATCATAATGACGAAAAGAGAAGAAAGCCGGGCCCGGGTCAGCTGGGAAATCAGATCCCCGAAAGCAAAAACGGCCAGGACAATCAGCAGTGCAGTCCACATGGTCATAAAAACATACCCCCCGAAAATAAAATGAGGGCGGTGAAGGAGTTTCCCGCCCCGGATAAAAGAATACGGCAGTTTACCTGAGCAAACTGAAAATATGAATGAAATTTTAACACGTGGCGGCAGGGAAGTCAATAATTTCAGGTACATTTATCCATTGTTCACTGATGGATGTTTACGGTTGCAATAGAAATATGAACTTGCAAATAAAAAACATTACAAAAGCAACGGAGCATGGCCGCCCAGAGGGCAGAAGCGTCTATACTCTTTCAACCGCGAAAGCTCTCCGCCGGGAGGGCAGACCCGTTCGTCCCTGGCGGGAGGCTCACAGCCTATCGCCTTGCCCTGACGGTCAAAGGCAGCGGCTACGGACCAGGAAGCCGGACCCTATCGCCCGCGTGCTCCACCCCAGGAGCGACGACACCCGGCGTTGTCCCGCCGACTCCTCCTGGGCCTGCCCTCCCGGCTCCCGAAGAATCGACGTATACTCGTGCAAAGTGCCAGCAAGGCCGGAGACCAAATCCGTCCTGCAGGAGTGGTCCAGATGTGTCCCCCTGCGACGGATGCGACGAATAGGAGCAACCTAGTCCCGTGGAGCAAGGGGGAAAGGACCCGCGTTAGCGGGTAGAGGGTTCTCCCCAGGCGGGGATACACCTTTCTTATATAGAGAAAGTACAAGGCCTCTGGCCGAATCCCACCACCATGCTCCGCACAGACCCCAGCCGCGGCATAAGCGACCGCCAACGTTGCCGAAGTGTCGGGCGCCTGCTTATACCCTTCCCAGGGCGGGCTTTGGGACCGCCAGGGTGAAAGTATAGTACAGCCGGCGGGCCGCTGGTTGTGCGGCCCCTATTGCAGGAAACCTACTGCTTTGGTATAGTAGGCTTACGAATATGGGAAAAGGAGATCCTGACTATGGAAAATTTGTTTCATCGTATCAGTATAAGGAAATATCTGAACAAACCGGTGGAAAAAGAAAAGATCTTGGAAATCCTCCGGGCGGCCATGGCGGCTCCTTCTGCCTGCAACCAGCGTCCCTGGCGCTTTACCGTGGTGACGGACCGGGAAAAGATCCGGGAACTGGCGGCCGTCAGCCAGTATTCCGTTTTTGCTGCAGCGGCTCCGGTGATTCTGGTTATCAGCTATCGGAAAGACTGCCTGCTGCCGGAGTTTGCTCCGGTGGACACCAGTGCGGCCCTGGAAAATCTCTGGATCGAAACCGATGCCCAGGGACTGGGAGGCGTCTGGATGGGGGTCTATCCCCGGCCTGAAAGGATGGCGGCTGTAGGGAAGATTGCCGGCCTGCCGGCGGAAGAAGAAGCTTTTGCCATGTTCTCCCTGGGGTATCCGGGAGAGGAAACCAGGAAGCATGACCGGTTCCAGGAAGAATGGATCCGGTGGATCGAGTAAACAGGGAGGTGCCTGATGAAATTCGTACTGAGCCTGCCCCTGGCCCCGGCGGGGATGGAAATGATGGAAAAACTGGGGATCCAGTGGGAAGTGGGTCCCGGCTTAAACTGGGAAGAATACCCCGATGCCCTTTTGGAAAGTGCTGATGCTCTCATTGTCCGGCTGGAAAAATGTCCGGAATCCGTGCTCCGCCGGTGCCCCAACCTGAAGGTGCTGGGACGCCCGGGGATGGGCTTTGAAAATGTGCCGGTGGACTACTGCACCAGGCGGGGGATCCCGGTGGTGCTGGCTCCCGGGGCCAATGCCCGGAGCGTGGCGGAACATGCCCTGGCCCTGATCTTTGCCTGTGCCAAGGATCTGAAGGAAATGGACGCCGAGAACCGGAAAGGGAACTGGGGGATCCGGGCCCAGGGAAAACAGATGGAACTGGCCGGGAAAACCGTGGGCATCGTGGGGGTAGGCGGCATCGGCAGCCTGCTGGCCCATCTGTGCCGGGCCCTGGGCATGGACTGCCTGGGCTGGAGCCATTCCCGGAACCGGGCCCGGGTGGAGGACGCGGGCTGCCGGTATGGGGACACCCTGGAGGAAGTGCTCCGGGAAAGCGATTTCGTGTCCCTCCATGTACCTCTGCTGGAAGAGACCCGGCATTTCATCGGAGCCCGGGAACTGGCCATGATGAAACCCACCGCCTTTCTCATCAACACGGCCCGGGGAGCGGTGGTGGATGAACAGGCCCTGGCGGATGCGGTGAACCAGGGCGTCATTGCCGGGGCCGGCGTGGACGTGTATGGGACAGAACCGGCGGATCTGGACAACCCGGTGTTCACGGCGCCCCGGATCCTCTGCACCCCCCACAGCGCCGCCCTGACCCCCGATTCCTGGGCCCGGATGGCCTGCGCCGCCGTGGAAGGCTGTTACGCCGTATGTCAGGGCAGGGAATGGAAGGGCGTGGCCAATCCGGAGGTGTGGGGGAGAAAATCTTGACATACTTCCTGTATTTTAGTACACTAGCGGAGTAAAGCAAAACACAACTGAACGGTCCGGCTGAGGAAGGCGGACCGTTTCGGTTTCTGAGGGGGTCCTGAGGATGACGAAAAAAGTGGCGATACTGGGGAGCAGCGGGGGAAACCTGTACAACCTGGGCGGGAAAGATCCGGCTTCTCTTTTGGGAGAAATGGTCCGGCAGATCAAAGGGGCGGGGATGGAACTGACCGCCATCCAGTTCATCGGGGCGGAAGCCTCCATGGATACGGCCAAACCGGACACCAAAGCGGCACTGTGGACCTGGAACGGGGAAGAACCGAAGGTGGTGTTCCGGGGGACCCTGGAAGAAGTGAACCGGGAAGCAGTGCTGGAAGACGAACGGATCGCCGGGCTCATCGATGAAGACAAGGTGGACGGGCTGATCCTGGCCAGCTGCGACCCCAAAGGCGCCAACCGGGCGGCCCTGAAAGCGGCGGCGGACAAAAAGCTGGCAGCCACCGGTACCGGGGGCACTTCCATGGCTCTGGCCCAGTCCATGGGTCTCAATGTGGTGGCGGTTTCCGGTACCACCGGCACCACCAACCGGACCCGGGCCATTGCCAATGTGTTCGCCCTGGCCAAATTCTGGAAGCTCAGCTACCGGCCGGCCATGAACGGCGGGGTCACCGCCGGGGACGCCGGGGAACAGGGGAGCCTCCTGTCCCGGATCAGCGTCCGGGGGATCCTGATGGCGTCCCTCCCCGGATTCATTGCCATGGCTCTCACCCTGATTCTCAGCAAGGTGCCGGGACTGGAATACTTTGAAAAGATCTTCAACATCATGATCGACGCCCTGCCGGTGATCGTGGCCACGGTGGCCGCCAAACAGGTATCCGGCATGGGGGATGTGGCCATTGTGGCCGGGGTGGTCACCGGGATCCTGTCCGTAAAGGGCGGGCTCATCGGGGGCATCATCGGCGGGATCATCGCCGGGATCCTGGTCCAGTTCCTGCTGCTGAAATGCCTGAAGCTGAACTTCCCTGCCACCACTGCCAATATTGTGGCCGGGGGCGTTGCAGGCCTGGCCGCCGGGCTCCTGATCTACCTGTTCATTGCGCCGCTGGCGGAAGCGGTGGGCAACGGGATCCGCTACGTGATCGACTGGGCTTTCTCCATCCATCCGGTGCTCTGCGGAGGCCTGGCGGGACTCCTGATCTGGCCGGCCATTATGGGGGGCATGTACCATGCGGCCATCCTGCCCATTATCCTGCTGGAAATGGAAAAGACCGGGAACTCCTTTTTGGGAGCCATCGACATGGTGGGCCTGGTAATGGTGTCCGCCGGGATCATGGCCGCCAACATCCTGGCGCCCCGGCGGCAGGACGACCGGGCCCTGGCCATTCCCGGGCTGTTCATCAACATGGCCTTCAGGACCTTTGTGGAAGCGGCCTATCCCTTTATGTTTTCCAATAAAGTGGTGATGGCCGGAGCCATCCTGTCTGCCGGGGTAGGGGGAGTGGCCGTAGGGTACTTCAATGTCCGGGGTACCGCCTATGTGCCCAGCATCGTGGCCCCCACCCTGTCCAACAACGTGCTGGGCTTCGCCTTCTGCATGTTTCTGTCCGCCTTCTGCGCTTTCTGCATCACCGCAGCGGCGAACCGGTTTACGAAGAGTAAAGGGGAATGAAAAAGCAGTGGCACACGTAAAAAACACACGCGTGCCACTGCTTTTTTGTCAATTGACCATTGACGGGGATGTGGCACGCATATTTTTTACGTGCAACATCCCCCTTATTTCTTTGTGATTAACGGGGCCTTTACCTGGAAATATTCGTGGATCAGGTCTTTGTAGTAGAGCATGGCCTTGTTCAGGTAGGCTCCTTTTTTATAGGTAATGCACATTTCCCAGTAAGGGTCTCCGGGGATCCGGTAGTAGGCGATCTTGTCCTGGTATTTGTAGTAGCCGGCGGAGACGATGGTACAGGCCATGTTGTTCTTCACCATGGTGAGAAGGGCCCGGATGCTGGCGCTTTCGAACAGCACATAGGGATGGTAGTCCGCTTCCTTCAGCACCCGGTCGATGATCTGGCGCATGGTGGATTTGGGGAACATGAGTACGAAGGGACTGTCCTTGCACTGGTCCACCGGCAGGTAGGGCAGGTCTTCCAAAGGAGTGCCGGGACGGGCCGGGTCCACTGCCCGGGGACTTTCCCGGGGAATGGCCAGGAGCATGGGTTCCCGACGGATCAGCTCGAATTCCAGGTCCGGGGTCTTCTGTTTCTCCGTTACCGTCACCACCCCCAGGTCCGTATCTCCCCGGCTGAGCCAGTTCAGCTGGTCCACCACGAACATTTCATGGGGCCGGAGGGTGATCCCCGGGAACCGGCGGTGGAACTGGGGATAGGTGGCTACCAGCATGTCGATGCCCCGTTCCCGGGAAAAGGTCAGCCGGAGATCTCCCAGGCTGCTCTGGGCCATGTCGTGGATGATGTTGTAGGCTTCCCGTTTTTCCCGGAGCATGTTCCGGCCATATTCCAGATACACCTGGCCGGCACTGGTGGGGGTCAGGTCATGTTTGTGCCGGACGAACAGTTTGATCCCCAGCTGCTGTTCCAGCTTCAGCAGCTGCTGGTTCAGGGCGGACTGGGTAATGAACAGCTGCTCGGCGGCTTTGGTGATGCTGCCGGTTTCCGCAATCTTCACGATGTATTCGATCTGTTTTAGATCCATCGGGCACACCTCACTTAGAAAAACTTATTTTAGAACTAAAAATAAACAATTTGATTTATAGTAGCATGAAAATTACAATAAAGTCAAACATTGAATCCGGACGCTATTCACAATAGACTGAAAACGCGCAATTTCAGGGAAGCTGTCGGATTGGATCGTCAAGGGCCTGTGACATTGTTGGATACTGTTGGTTATGATCAAGGAGGAGCAAATCAATGACACCCGTAATTACCAAAATGGAAGTTTACCCGGTTGCCGGCAGGGACAGCATGCTGCTGAACCTGAGCGGCGGGCACGCCCCCTATTTCACCCGGAACATTGTAATCCTGACGGATTCTGAAGGAAACACCGGGGTGGGGGAAGTCCCCGGAGGCCCCAAGATCACCAATGCCCTGGAAGAGGTGAAGGACATTGTGGTGGGGACCAAAATTTCTGATTACCGGAACACCCTGCTGGCGGTGAAAGCCCATCTGGACAAGAACGGCGAAGAAGATGTCCGTGGGAACCAGACCTTCGATCTGCGGACCGGGGTCCATGTAATGACCGCCATCGAAGCCCCCTGCCTGGACCTGTTGGGGAAATTCCTGGACATGCCGGTATGCCGGCTGCTGGGCAACGGGCAGCAGCGGGATTTCGTCCGGTTCCTGGGGTACCTGTTCTTTGTAGGGGACCGGAACAAAACGGATCTGCCCTACGACCATGAAGAAGATTCCGACTGTGAATGGTACCGGCTGCGGAACGAAGAAGCCCTGGATGCGGACAGCGTAGTGGCTCTGTGCCGGGCTGCCAAGGAAAAATACGGGTTCAAGGACTTCAAGCTGAAAGGCGGCGTGCTGCCCGGTGACGAAGAAATGAAAGTCATCAAGGCCATGAAGAAAGCCTTCCCGGATGCCCGGATGGACCTGGATCCCAACGGGGCTTGGCTGCTGGAAGATGCAGTGAAGTATGTGTCCGACATGCACGGCATCCTCACCTACTGTGAAGATCCCTGCGGGGCTGAAGGGGTGTATTCCGGCCGTGAAATCATGAGCGAATTCCGCCGGCGTACCGGCTTCCCCACCGCCACCAACATGATCGCCACCGACTGGCGGCAGGTGGGCCATTCCCTGGAAAGCCAGGCGGTGGACATTATCCTGGCTGACCCCCATTTCTGGACCATGAACGGGTCCGTACGGGTGGCCCAGATGTGCCATGAATTCGGCTATACCTGGGGCAGCCATTCCAACAACCATTTCGACATCTCCCTGGCCATGTGCGTCCAGGTGGGGGCTGCGGTGCCGGGCTTCTACAATGCCCTGGATACGCACTGGATCTGGCAGGAAGGCCGGGAACGGCTGACCAAGGAACCCATGCAGATCGTGGACGGCGGCATTAAAGTGCCGGACAAACCGGGTCTGGGTGTGGAAGTGGACCGGGAACAGGTGATGAAGGCTCACGAGCTGTACAAGAAACACTGCCTGGGTGTCCGGAACGATGCCATCACCATGCAGTACCTGATCCCCGGCTGGAAATTCGATGCAAAATCTCCCTGCCTGGTACGGTAAGGACAGGGTTCACGAATCGGAGGAATAGAAAATGGCAGAATCCACACGGATGGTCCTGGGCTTGGGCCTGGGCATCCTGGTCATGATAATCTTAGTCGCTAAAACAAAAGTCCACAGCTTCATCGCCATGCTGATCGCCGCCTTGATCACCGGGATCATCGGAGGCATGCCCATCCTTACCGTGAAGGTGGCGGGCAAAACCACTGTGGGCGTGATCAACGCCATCAGCACCGGCTTCGGCAACACCCTGTCCAGCACCGGCATCATCATCGGCCTGGGGGTCATGATGGGGGCCATCCTGGAAAAATCCGGGGCTGCGGAAAAACTGGCCATCAGCTTCATCAAACTGGTGGGGAAGGGCAATGAAGAATGGGCCCTGGGGGTCACCGGCTGGGTGGTTTCCATCCCGGTGTTCGCTGACTCCGCTGTGGTGATGCTCTGCCCCCTGTGCAAAGCCATCTCCAAGGTAACCGGCAAATCCGTCATCGGCCTGGGGCTGTCCCTGGCCTGCGGGCTCCAGCTGACTCACGTGCTGGTGCCTCCTACCCCCGGCCCTCTGACCGCAGCCGGGATGCTGGGCATCGATGTGGGGCAGATGATCGCCGGGGGTGCCATCCTCAGTATCCCCATGCTGCTGGTGATCGTCCCCTACTGCAAATGGATCGGCAAGAAGATTTACCAGGTGGTCAATACAGATGATGAATACGTCCGTCCTCAGCAGGGCGAACAGGTGAAACTGGCTTCCACGGAACTGCTGGATCAGTTCCTGAACCGGACGGATCTGCCCGGGCTGGCCATTTCCGCGGCGCCCATTGTGGTTCCTCTGATCATGATCCTGACCAAGACGGTGCTGGACCTGATGGGAGCGGACAAGAGTGCCGGGTACTACTACTTTGTGGCTCTCTTTGGCAGCCCCATTGTGGCCCTGATGATCGGGACCCTGATCGCCATTTATGGCCTGGTGCCCAACCGGGATACCAAAGAAGTGCTGAAGATGATGGATGACGGCATCAAAGACACCGGCATCATCATGCTGATCACCGGTGTGGGCGGTTCCCTGGGGTATGTGGTACGGGCTTCCGGCATCGGCAATGTGCTGGGCCAGATGGTTGTGACCTGGCCGGTGCCTGCGGTGCTGATTCCCTTCTGCATCGCCGCTCTCATGCGGATCTGCCTGGGGTCCGCTACGGTGGCCATCGTAACTTCCGCCTCCCTGACCATGCCTTTGATGAGCCAGCTGACCATCAGCCCGCTGCTCATGGCTCTGTCCTGCTGCGTGGGTGCCATTTCCTTCGGGTACTTCACCGACTCCGGGTTCTGGGTCTGGAACGGCATGTTCGGTGTCAGCGACCTGAAAGAACAGCTCCAGTGCAAAACCGCTGTGTCCATGATCATGGCCGGCGTCGGTCTCCTGGAACTGCTGGTGGCCCAGTATTTCATTTGATAAGCGGTTAAGTCTGGAGTCTGGAGCCGCTGGATAAAATTTGCAGGCAAATTTTTCTGAAGCTGGAAAGACTGGAAGGTTTTTATCCTCAGAAGGAACTGGCAGACAGTTCCTTTCCAGGGTCTTCCGACTTCTGACTCCAGACTGCTCAACCGGAGCTGCCAAAGGCAGCTCCTCTGGGAAAGCCAGAGATCCTTCCCTGGTTTTCCCAGAGGAATCTTCCCTGTTGAAATCTCATGACCTTGCAAGAATGTATAGGAGGGGTAAGCATGTATAAAATCCTGGTGCCCAAGGCCCTGAAACCGGTGGCCCGTGAGTTCCTGACCAAAAAAGGGTATGAACTGGTAAGCCCGGAAGCAACGGACGAAGCCACCCTGGCCAAAGCCATTGCCGATGTGGATGGGGTCATCGCCCGGACGGAAAAATACACCAAGACTGTGGTGGATGCCGGGAAGAACCTGAAGATCATCGCCCGGTACGGCATTGGTTACGAAAACATCGATCTGGAGGCCTGTGACGCCAAAAATGTCACGGTGACCCTGGCCCGGGGCTGCAACACCTATTCGGTGGCGGAACATGCCATTTCTCTGATGCTGGCCTGCTTCCGGCAGATCCCCCAGTTCAATACGGAAATCCGGAAGGGCAACTGGAAGAGCCGGGATGCCATCGAGACCCACGAAGCCCGGTACAAGACCTTCGGCAGCATCGGCATTGGGCCCATCGGCCTGGAAGCCGTGAAGATCGCCCATTTCGGATTCCAGATGCGGACCCTGGTGTACGACAAGTTCGTGGACCGGAGCCAGTTCCCGGACTGGGTGGAATTCGTGGATACCCTGGATGAACTGATGGAACAGGCGGATGTGGTTTCTCCCCACCTGCCTCTCAACAAAGGGACCTTTCACATCATCGATGAGGAAGCCATTTCCCACATGAAGCCCACGGCGGTGCTGCTGAACGTATCCCGGGGCGCCATCTGGGATGAAAAAGCCGTGTACAAGGCCCTGAAGGAAGGCCGGATCGCAGCGGCGGGAGCGGATGTGTTCGAAACGGAACCACCTGCTCCGGACATGCCCCTGTTCAGCCTGCCCAACTACATCGGATGCCCCCACACGGCGGCTCTGACGGAAGAGGCGGTGGATGCGGTGGCCATGAACTGCGCCCAGGCCATTGACGACCTGCTGAACGGCCGGGAACCCAAATTTATCATCAACCATCCGAAAAAAGACTGAGTGAGACTGCAGGAAGGCTGCAGCCCGTATATGGGAGGATCGACAATGAGCAAAGAAATCACCATCAACATCAATGACAAACTGTGCAAGCAGTGCGGCATCTGCTCTGCCCTGTGCCCCAAACAGGTGCTGGAACAAAGCTACGGCAGCTATCCCAAGGTGGCTCACCCGGATGCCTGCATCGGCTGCAAGCTGTGCGAACTGCGCTGCCCTGATTTTGCAATTGAAGTGGAGGTCAAATAATGGCTAAGGTAGAAAAGAAATTCATGGAAGGCAATGAAGCAATGACCGCTGGGGCCATTGCCGCCGGCGCCCGTTTCTTCGCGGGCTATCCCATTTCCCCCAGTTCCGAAGTGGCCAAAGCCGCTGCCAAGGAACTGCCCCGTCATGGCGGGATCTACATTCAGATGGAAGATGAACTGAGCTCCATGGCGGCCCTCCTGGGGGCTTCCCTGGCCGGGAAAAAGGCCTTCACCGCCACCAGCGGACCGGGCTTCTCCCTGATGCAGGAAAATCTGGGTCTGGGGATCATGTCCGAACTGCCCTGCGTCCTCTACAATGTGCAGCGCAGCGGCCCCTCCACCGGGGCTGCCACCAAACCGGCCCAGGGAGACCTGATGCAGGCCAAGTACGGCACCCATGGGGACCACAGCATCATTGCCCTCAGCCCCTCTTCCGTACAGGACTGCTATGACCTGTCCATCACCGCTTTCAACCTGGCGGAAAAATACCGGACTCCGGTGATCTTCCTGGCGGATGAAGTGGTGGGACACCTGCGGGAAACCCTGACCATCCGGGAACCGGAACCGGACGAAATCATCAACCGGAAGGCTCCTGCCACCAAGAAACAGTCTGAATTCCGTCCCTATGACTACAGCGGCACGGAAGTGGCTCCCATGGTGGCTGTAGGGGATCGGGACCTGCTCATGCGGACCACCGGCTCCACCCATGACGAAAAAGGAGAATTCTGCCCCTCTCCGGAAAACATCGACCGGGTGACCCATTACCTGGTGGACAAGATCGAAAAACATGTGGACGACATCACCATCACCCGGAAATATCAGATGGACGATGCGGATGTGGTCCTGATCTCCTTCGGCTGCTCCGTCCGCAGCTCCCTCAGCGCCATTGAAATCCTGCGGAAAAAAGGCGTGAAAGCCGGTCTCCTGCAGCTGGTCACCGTATGGCCCATGCCGGAAAAAGAAATCCGGGCTGCTCTCCAGCAGGCCAAAACCGTGATCGTGCCGGAACTGAACCTGGGGCAACTGGCCGGGGAAGTCCGGAAATACAACGACTATGGCTGCAAAGTACTCCAGGCCAACCGGACCGACGGGATCCTGATTACCCCCCAGCAGATCGTGGATGTTTATGAGGAGAGTGAAAAATAATGAAATCTTACAAGGACTATATGCTGTTTGACAAACTGCCTCAAACCTGGTGCGCCGGGTGCAGCCACGGGATCGTACTCCAGTCCATTGCTGCCGTGATGGCGGAACTGGAAGTGGACAAGCATGACATGGCTCTGGTCAGCGGCATCGGCTGCTTCGGCCGGGTGGATGACTATCTGGACATCAACTGCATGCACGTGACCCACGGCCGGGCTCTGGCCGCCGCCACCGGTGTGGCCCTGGGAAATCCGGACCTCCACGTGCTGGTAACCATGGGGGATGGGGACGGCACCACCATCGGGGGCAACCACCTGATCCATGCGGCCCGCCGGAACATCAACGTGACGGCCATCATCTCCAACAACTACAACTATGGCCAGACCGGGGGCCAGTACTCCGGCACCACCCCTACCCACAGCATTACCCAGACCTCTCCTTACGGCCACATTGAACAGAACTTCGATGTATGCAAGCTGGCCATTGCCGCCGGTGCCTCCTATGTGGGCCGGGCCACGGCCTACAACCCGGTGATGCTCCGGAAGCTGATCAAGGAAGGGATGCAGGTGAAAGGGTTCTCCCTGATCGAAGTGATGAGCGCCTGCCCCACCCACTACGGGAAATTCAACAAACTGGGAGCAGCTGCCCACATGATGCAGCTGATGAACGAACAGAGCGTAACTGTGGCCCAGGCAGCCAAAATGAGCGAAGAAGAGCTCAAGGGCAAGATTGTGGTAGGGTGCATGAAGAACGCACCTCGGGAAGACTACTACACCAGTTACAAAAAGATCATCGATGCCAACAGAATTGAGGGATAACCATGAAAAAAGAAATCGTATTGTCTGGGGTCGGCGGCCAGGGCGTAGTTTCCGTTGGGGAAGTCATGGGCCTTGCCTCCCTGAATGAAGAGAACATCAACGCCACCATGAGTGCCTCCTACGGGGCGGAAGCCCGGGGGACCTTCACCAAAACCGACGTGGTCTTAAGCGACGGACTGGTGGGCTATCCCAACGTGGCGGTGCCGGATCTGATCCTGTGCCTGGCCCAGGTGGCCTATGACCGGTATGTGGACAAATTCACCGCTGACACCCTGGTGTTCTATGATTCTGACGAAGTGACCCCCAAGGAAGGGGCCAAAGGCACTGCCATCGGCTATCCCTTCCGGAAACTGGCGGTGGAACTGGGCAGCATCCAGAGTGCCAACTTCATCGCCCTGGGGGCCATGATGAAAAAGACCGGCCTTTTGAAGCCGGAAAGCGTGGAACAGGGCATTGCCAAACGGTTCGCCGGCAAGCAGAAAGTCATCGACAGCAACCGGAAAGCTTTTGAAAAAGGGCTGACCCTGGAATAAGAACGTACCAACAAATGAATTGAGGTAGAATCCATGAGCGGAAATGAACTGAAATACAAGGACAACCGCAGCGGAATCATGGTCAACGGGGTGGGCCGGAGCGGCAACCGGGCTCTGCTGTACAGCATGGGTCTGGAAGAAGACGACTTCCGGAAACCCATTATCGGGATCGCCAATTCCTTCAGTGAACTGGTGCCCGGCCATATCCACCTGCGGGAACTGGCCCGGGATGTGAGCGACGGCATCCTGGAAGCGGGGGGCATTCCCCGGGAATTCGACACCATCGCCCTGTGCGACGGCCTGTGCCAGGGTCACAGCGGCATGCGGTATTCCCTGCCCAGCCGGGAAATCATCGCGGACTCCGTGGAGGCCGTGGTGGAAGGGAACCAGCTGGATGCGGTAGTGATGCTGGCCTCCTGCGACAAGATCGTCCCCGGGATGATCCTGGCTGCAGCCCGGATGAAGATCCCCGCCATCATCGTTACCGGTGGCCCCATGCTGGCCGGCAACTGCGACGGGTACACCAACATCTGCCTGAGCAACCTGCGGGAATTCGTGGGCCAGTATCAGGTGGGCAAAATGAGCTATGAAGAACTGCGGAAGATGGAAATGGCTTCCCTGCCTACGGTGGGCTCCTGCTCCATGATGGGCACCGCCAACACCATGAGCTGCCTGGCGGAAGTGCTGGGGCTGACCCTGCCCCGGATGGGCACCTCTCCGGCGGTTTCTTCCGAAAAACGGAGACTGGCCCGGGCCAGCGGCAAACGGATCGTGGCCATGGTGAAGGAAGGCATCACCACCCAGGATATCCTGACCCGTACCGCCCTTTTGGATGCGGTAAAGGCCGTTATGGCCATGGGAGCTTCCACCAACTCGGTACTGCATCTGATGGCCATTGCCCATGAAGCCCATGTGGACCTGACCCTGGAAGATTTCGACCGGATCAGCCGGGAAGTCCCCTATCTGTGCAACCTGCGGCCTTCCGGCCAGTATGCAGTGGACGTGCTCCATGCCAACGGCGGGGTGCCGGCCGTACTGAAGGCCATCGAAGACAAGCTGGATGACCATATCACTGTCACCGGCCACACCCTGAAGGAAAACATCGCCGCCCAGCCTCTGGTGGAAAATGACGTGATCTTCCCCCGGAGCAAGCCCAAGAACAAAGAAGGGGGCATTGCTATCCTGCGGGGGAACCTGGCTCCTGACGGAGCCGTGGTGAAGGCCAGCGGAGTGAAACCCAACATGCATGTATTCACCGGGACTGCCCGGGTGTTCGACAGCATGGAAGATTCCATGAAAGCCATCGAAGCCGGGGAAATCAAACCGGGTACGGTGATCGTCCTCCGGTATGAAGGGCCCAAAGGGGGTCCGGGCATGCGGGAAATGTTCCTGGTCACCGCCCTCCTGGTGGGCCGGGGCATGGACGAAAGCACCGCTCTGGTCACCGACGGGCGCTTCTCCGGATCCACCCGGGGGCCATGTATCGGCCACGTTTCTCCGGAAGCTGCTGCCGGCGGCCCCATTGGCCTGATCCAGGACGGGGATGTGATCCATATCGACATCCCCAACCGGAGCCTGACCATGGATGTATCCGACGAAGAACTGGCGGAACGGAAGAAACATTTCAAACCGGTGGTGAAGGCCACTTCCCCCATGCTGAAAAAATATGCAGCTTTGGTATCTTCTGCTGACAAAGGGGCTGTCCTTCAGGTAAAATAGAAAGAAAACGGGGGGCGTTCCCATAACAGCGTCTCCCACTTTACAGGAGGCAGAATCCATGGCAGAGAAAATCACCTATAAGCTGAAGCATGTGGGCATCAACTGTGAAAACGAAAAAGAGGCCAAACAGCTGGTATCCCTCTTATGCAGCCTGTTTGACCTGGAGCCGGGCAACGAAAATGACACGCACATCTTCGTTGACGGCATGTTCGAAGTGATGAAGGACAGCACCCGGGGGAAATGCGGGCACATCGCCCTCCAGACTCCCGATGTGGAACTGGCCATGACGGACCTGGCCAGGAAAGGGATTTCCTTCAAAGAGGAAACCATCCGCCGGGATGCTGACGGAAAGGTCATCTTCGTCTATCTGGACGGGGATATCGGAGGCTTTTCCTTCCATCTCACCAAATAAAAAGCGTGAACGACCATCCCTCAATGGTAAGAAACCAACCCCTCTGATGAATGACGCCGGAGCCCCTTTGCCAACGGGGACTCCGGCGTTTCGTGGTATCATTATGAGTGAAGAGTGAAGAGTGAAGAGTGAAGAGTGAAGAGTGAAGAGCGAAGAGTGAAGAGTGAAGAGTGAAGAGTGAAGAGTGAAGAGCGAAGAGTGAAGAGTGAAGAGTGAAGAGTGAAGAGTGAAGAGTGAAGAGCGAAGAGCTGGGAGGAAGACTATGCTGGAAAAATATGGGAACAAGGTGATGACGGCGGCGGAAGCGGCCAAGGCGGTAAAAAGCGGGGACTGGGTGGACTTCGGCTTCGGGAACGGGTTCCCGGAACTGATGGACGAAGCCCTGGCTGCCCGGAAGGACGAACTGACGGATGTGAAGATCCGGGGCGGACTGGTGTACCGTCCCATTATCCACACCATCGACTGCGACCCGGAAATGAAGCATTTCCAGTACTACAGCTGGCATCTGGGAGCCTATGAACGGAAGATGTTCACCGCCCGGCGGCTCCATTTCGTCCCCATGCTGCTGCGGCTGCTGCCGGAAATGTACCGGGACTATCTGAAAGTGGACGTGGCGGTAGTGCCCGTGTCCCGTCCCGATGCCAACGGGTACTGCGGCCTGGGCCTGGCCAGCTACTGCTGGAAGACCATCATGAAGAAGGCCCGGACCGTGATCTTTGAAATCAATGAACACATGCCCACCCTCCAGGGGGTGGACGGGTCCCACCGGGTGTCCCTGGATGACGCGGACATCATTGTGGAAGGGGAACATGCCCCTCTGTGCACTTCCGGCTACCGGACTCCATCAGAAGCGGATCTTCAGATTGCCCGGAACGTGGTGGCGGAGATCCCCAACGGGGCCACCCTGAGCCTGGGAGTGGGGACCATTCCCTTTACCATTGCCCAGATCCTGGCCCAGTCCGACCGGGAAGACCTGGGATGCCACACCGGCACCATCAGCGACGCCTTCCTGGCCCTGTACAAGGCCGGGAAGCTGACCAATGCCCGGAAAGAGGAAAAGACCGGCCTGGCCTCCTGGAACCTGGCCAGCGGCTCCCAGGAACTGTATGACTGGCTCCAGGAAAAACCGGAGCTGTTCTATCCGGCGGAAGTGGACTACATCCACAATCCCCGGGTGATGGAGAAGATCTCCAATTACATCAGCATCAACGGCGGGGTCCAGCTGGATCTTATGGGTCAGGAAAATGCGGAATCCATCGGCACCCGGCAGCTGTCCGGGGTAGGAGGCCAGCTGGACTTCCTGGAAGGGGCCTTCCTGTCCCATGGGGGCGCCGGCTACATCTGCATCGAATCCTCCCGGGTGGACAAGAAAGGGGTCCGTCATTCCAACATCGTCCCGGCCATTGCCGCCGGAAGCTCCATTGCCGGCTGCCGGGCCCTGATCCAGAACGTGGCCACGGAATTCGGGGTGGCTCATCTCACCAGCTTCTCCCTGAAAGAACGGGCCCAGGCCATGATCGCCGTAGCCCATCCGGATTTCCGGGAAGAACTCCAGGAGTATGCGGACAAGACGTTTTGCTGATCGGCTGCTGCCAGGGCCGCAGCCGGGTCGCAGGTCTCGAGACCCGCGGCCTCCAAAAGGGGGCTGTTGCTTATGCAACAGCCCCCTTTTTTTCTCTTAATATATTTAATGAATCATCTAAAAACAATGAATTTGATTTATACTTCCCCGGACCGTACAATAAAGGTATCAGAAAAATCTGTGCGGATGGGCTTCGGGCTTTGCCTGAGGTTGAAGGAGGTTGGATGTTATGAAAATCACCACCAGAGGCGGGGTCGTTTCCCAACTGCTGGAAAATGTACCCTTGCCCCGGATGTTCCGGGCCCGGCAGACCTTTCCCCGGCCGGTGCTGACCCCGGAGGAGATTCCCGGGGCGGTCCGGAGTGAAATGAGCCGGGAACCTTTTGTGAGCAAGCTGAAACCGGGGATGTCCGTGGCCATTACTGCCGGGAGCCGGGGCATTGCCAATGTGGCCCTGATCACCCGGTCCATTGTGGAATTCTGCAAAGAACGGGGCACCCGCCCCTTCATCGTCCCGGCCATGGGGAGCCATGGCGGGGCCACGGCGGAAGGCCAGCTGGAAATCCTGGCCGGCTACGGGATCACCGAAGAAGCCATGGGCTGTGAGATCCGCAGCAGCATGGAAACGGTGTACCTGGGCATGAGCGGTTCCGGCCGGCCGGTGTACATGGACAAGAACGCCTATGAGGCGGACGGCATCATCCTCTCCTGCCGGCTGAAGCCGCACAATGCTTTCCGGGGGAAGGTGGAAAGCGGTCCCTGCAAAATGATGGCGGTGGGCCTGGGGAAACAGAAAGGGGCGGAAAACGTTCACGCCGACGGTATGGGAAAGATTGCGGAACACATCCCTTCCATGGCCAAAGTGTTCCTGGAAAAAGCCCCCATCCTGTTTGCCATCCCCTCCATTGAAAACGCCTACGACGAAACCTGCAAAATCGTGGCCATCGATACCCCGCACATGATCGAGGAAGAGGCGGAGTGGCTGAAATTCGCCTTTGCCAACATGCCCTCCCTGCTGGTGAAGGAAGCGGATGTGCTGGTGGTGGATGAAATCGGGAAGAACTATTCCGGCACCGGGGTGGACCCCAACATTGCCGGGACCTTCTCCACCGAATACGCCCACGGAGGCCTGAAGGTCCAGCGGACCTGCTTCCTGGACCTGTCGGAAGCCTCCCACGGGAACGCCCTGGGCATCGGCCTGGCCAACTGCATCACCGCCCGGCTGTTCAACAAGATCGACATGGATGCCATGTATCCCAACATCGTCACCAACACGGTGTTCAAATCCGGGATGATTCCCTTTGTGGTGCCCACGGACAAGGAAGCCATCCAGCTGTGCATCCGTACCACCAACGGGGTGGACCGGGACCCGGCCAAAGTCCGGGTGGTCCGGATCCCCAATACTTCCCACATCGGCACCGTGATGCTCAGCGAAAGCTATTATGAAGCCGTAAAGGCCGGGCAGTACCCTCATCTGGAAGCCCTGGATGAACCGGAAGCCCTGGAATTCGATGCAGCAGGGACCCTGCTGACAAAAATCTGAGAAAGGAAGAAATCCTATGACTGCACCTCTTGTAATCAAGGTCAAGGACAAGGACAATGTGGCCATTGCCGTCCATGACCTGCCGGTGGGCACGGAAGTACTGCCGGGAGTGGTTTCCCTCCAGCCCATTCCCCAGGCCCACAAAATCGCCCTGGAGGATATTCCCAAAGGGGGAGAGATCATCCGCTACGGGGTGGTCCTGGGCTATGCCAAGGACGCCATCCCCAAGGGCAGCTGGATCAACGAACACATGCTGGACCTGCCGGAAAGTCCGGCCCTCCATGATCTGCCCTATGCCACCCACATCGTTCCGCCGGAAGAACTGCCGGATCCGGTCCAGACCACCTGGTGGGGCTACCGGAACAAAAAGGGTCCGGCAGGCACCCGGAACCTGCTGGGGGTGGTGACCACCGTCCAGTGTGCCGCCGGGGTGGTGAATGTGGCAGTGGACCGGATCCGCCGGGAACTGCTGCCCAAGTATCCCCATGTGGATGATGTGGTGGCGGTGAACCATCCCTATGGCTGCGGGGTGGCCATCAATGCTCCCATGGCCAAGATCCCCATCCGAGCGGTCCGGAACCTGATCCGGCACCCCAATTTCGGCGGGGAAATCATGCTCATCGGCCTGGGTTGTGAAAAGCTCACCTATGACCGGCTGCTGGAACCGGAAGAAATCAATCCGGACAACTGCCTGACCCTCCAGGACTGCCACGGCCATGACGCCATGATGCAGGCCATCCTGGACATGGCGGAAAAGAAGCTCCAAAGACTGGAGCAGCGCCGGCGGGAAGAACTGCCTCTCAGTGAATTGGTGGTGGGGCTCCAGTGCGGCGGCTCCGATGCCTTTTCCGGGCTCACCGCCAATCCCAGTGCCGGTTACGCGGCGGACATGCTGGTAAAAGGCGGCGCCACGGTGATGTTCAGTGAAGTGACGGAAGTCCGGGACGGGGTGCCCATGCTGGCGGCCCGGTGCGTGAACCGGGAAGTCCGGGACAAACTGGCGGCGGAAATGAAATGGTACGACGACTACCTGGCTGATGGGGGTGTGGACCGGGATGCCAACCCCACTCCGGGGAACAAAAAGGGCGGCCTGGCCAATATTGTGGAAAAGGCCATGGGGTCCATTGCCAAAAGCGGCACCAGTCCCATTGTGGAAGTGTTGTCCCCGGCGGAAAAACCCACCAAACACGGGCTGATCTATGCAGCCACTCCTGCCAGCGACATTGTGTGCGGCCCCAGCCAGCTGGCTTCGGGGATCGGGCTCCAGGTGTTCATGACCGGACGGGGCACCCCCTACGGCCTGGCCATTGCCCCGGTGATCAAGGTGTGCAGCCGGAACGAAATGAAGGACAACTGGTTCGACATGATCGATATTTCTGCCGGTGGGGTGGCCACCGGGGAAGCCACCATCCCGGAAGTGGGCACGGAGATCTTCCGGTTCATCCTGGATGTGGCCAGCGGAAAGAAGAAGCCCTACAGCGATCAGTACGGCTTCCACAACGATCTGTGCATCTTCAATCCGGCACCGATTACGTGATATAATGAGGGTGTTGCCTTTGGGCAACACCCTTTGTCAATGGCCATTGACCATTGACCGCTGACCATTGACAGTTTTTACGGAGTTATCACAAGTTATGGAAAATCTTATCCTGGGGGCTTTTTGCCTCGTGCTTTTTTTGTTTATTTTTACGGGACTGCCCCTTTTGGGGGCGCTGTTTGTAGGGTTCCTGCTGTTTTTCGGTTATGGACTGTACCGGGGGCACTCTTTCGGGGCCGTGCTGAAAATGGCCTGGGAGGGAGTCCTGTCAGTGAAGACCATTTTCCTGGTGTTCATCCTCATTGGCATGCTGACGGCGGCCTGGCGGGCTTCCGGCACCATCGGCTACATCATTGCCCTGGCGGTCCGGTTCATCCGGCCTTCCGTGTTCCTGCTGCTTACCTTCTGGCTGAACTGCGCCGTATCCTTCCTGCTGGGGACGTCCTTTGGCACGGCGGCCACTATGGGGGTGATTACCCTGTCCATCGGGGAGACCCTGGGGATCTCTCCTTTTTACAGCGGGGGCGCCATTTTGTCCGGCACCTATTTCGGAGACCGGATGTCTCCGGTTTCCACCAGTGCCCTTCTGGTCAGCGTGCTTACAGGAACGGACATCTACAAAAACATCGGGAACATGGCCCGGTTTGCCCTGGTCCCCTTTGCCCTGGCCAGCCTGTTCTACCTGGGGCTGGGCCTGTGGCTGCCGGGTATGGGCCAGGTGGGCGCCATGGTCAGCGGTCTGTATGACATTTACCATTTCACTCCCTGGCTGGTACTGCCGGCGGTGAGCATCCTGGTGCTGAGCTTCTTCCGGGTGTCCGTGAAGAAGAACATGGCCGTAAGCATCTTCCTTGCCCTGCTCCTGTGCCATTTTGTCCAGGGCTGGCCCTGGGCCTATCTGGTCCGGATCCTGGCCACCGGCTATCATCTGTCAGACCCGGAATACGCAGGGATGCTCAGCGGCGGGGGCATCACCTCCATGGTCCGGGTGGCCTCCATTGTGTGTCTGTCCGCTTCTTTCGGAGGCATCTTCAAGGGCACCGGGCTGCTGAAAGGCATCGAGGGACTGTTCCAGCAGCTGAAGGAGAAGGCGGGGACCTATCCGGCCATCATCCTGGCCGCCCTGTTTACCGGCATGGTGTCCTGCAACCAGACCCTGAGCATCGTGCTCACCCACCAGCTGTGCAGTCCCTTTGTGAAGGACCGGGAACAGCTGGCCCTGGACCTGGAGAACACGGCGGTGGTGATTTCTCCTCTGATTCCCTGGTCCATTGCCTGCGCCACCATCCTGGACACCACCGGAGCCCCTCACAGCTCCGTGGTCCTGGGAGTGTATCTGATTCTGCTTCCGGTGTGGGGATTGATAAAAAGCCGTTCTGCCGCTTGAAGGGGCAGAACGGCTTTAAGGGGCGCTGCTCAGTAGCGCCCCTTTTTCCTGCACTCTTCACAATATCCGTACAGCTCCAGATAATGGCCCACGATTTCGAACCGGGTCTTTTGGGCCAGTTCTTCTTCGAAGCCGTGGAGGGGGCAGCCGTCGATGTTCACCACTTTGTGGCAGCCCAGGCAGATCAGGTGGTGGGTGTGGCTGAGGGTGTACAGCAGGAACCCGTATTTCCGGCTTTGGGGCAGCAGGACCTTTTCCGTCAGCTTCTTTTCCGTGAAGCTTTCCAGGATCCGGTACACGGTGGAAAAATTCAGGCTGGCTCCGGCCTGGAGGAGTTTTTCATAAATATCGTCGGCACTGAGGACTTCCCGCTGTTCCAGGAGCAGTTCCAGCACCTGGCACCGGGCCTGGGTGCATTTCAGGCCGGCCCGGCGGATCAGCTGCCGGGCGTCCAGGGGAGATCCGTTCTTATCCATGGCGCACCTGCCGTTTCTGGCGCCGGGTCTGGAAACAGAGGACCAGCAGAAGGAGCAGGACGGACACAATGGCCGTGATTCCCCCTGGGGCGGCTCCGATGTAATAGGAGGCAAAGAGACCGGCCATAACGTCCAGGAAGCTGAAGAGTACCGCCAGGGCCATGGTTCTCTTGAATCCCTGACGGAGCTGGAGGGCGGTGGCCACCGGCAGGGCGATCAGGGAGCTGATCACCAGGATCCCCACGATCCGGATGGACACGGAAATGGTGGCAGCCACCAGAAGGGAGAACACATAGTTGATGGCCCGGGCCTTCACGCCCAGGATCCGGGCGCCGTCCTCATCAAAGGAAAGGAGCACCAGCTGGGGGAACAGGCTGAAAATGGCCAGGAGGGACACCACGGTCAGGATGGCCACGGTGGTCACTTCTCCCTGGGTTACGGTCAGGATGCTGCCGAACAGGAAGGAATCCACATTGGCGTGGACCAGGCCGGAGCTGATGATGGTAATGGCGATGCCCACGGACAGGGACAGGACGATCACCAGGGTCAGTTCTGCATACCGGCGGAATTTTTCCCGGAGCACTTCGATCAGCAGGCCGAAGAAGGAAGTGACACAGAAGGCGCTGATAATGGGGTTGGCATGGAACAGGAGACCGGTGGCCACCCCTGCCAGGGACGCATGACTCAGGGCGTCTCCGATCATGGAGTACCGGCGGAGCACCAGGAAGGTGCCGATCAGGGGACAGATAAGGGAAATCAGCAGGGACACCGCCAGGGCGTTCCGCATAAAGGCGTAATCAAACATGGGCGCAGTCACCTCCGTTTTCTGCCAGGTATTCCCGGATGTATTCCTGGGGGGTGCAGAAATGCCCCTGGCCCCGGACCACATGGAAGAAGCTGGAGGCGTTGTGGGCGGCATACCGCAGGTTGTGCTCTACAGTGATCACCGTGATCCCCCGTTCTTCGTTGAGATGATGGATCAGGGGATACAGGTCATCCTGGCTTTTCAGATCCATGCCGGTGGAAGGTTCATCGAAAATCATCAGATCCGGCTTTCCCAAAAGGGCTTTGGCAATCATCACCTTCTGGTACTGACCGCCGGAGAGGGCACCGATGAGATGATCCTGGAGAGAAGAGATGTGCATCCGGTCCAGGGCCCGGTCCACCGCATTCCGGTCTTTGATCTGGAGGACTTTCCGGGTATAGTCCAGGACTTCCCGGACAGTAATGGGAAACTGCTTGTTGATCATGTCCGTAGGCTGGGGCACATAGGCGGGCCGGCGGAAGGTGCAGGAGATGGTGCCGCTGCTGGGAGACAGGAGCCCCAGGATCAGCTTTACCAGGGTGCTTTTGCCGCTGCCGTTTTCTCCTACAATGGCCACATAGTCCCCGTCATGGATTTCCATGGACAGGTCATGGAGCAGATAGGGTCCCTGCTCATAAGCAAAGGACAGATGGGATATTTGAAGCATGGTACGACCTCTTTCCAGTATAATGGCGCAAATGCAAATCATTTGCGTTTATTGACGGACGATACTCTATATGATATGATATCTTTCGCGAAAATGCAAATGGTTTGCATTTCCCCACGATTTTGCTTTAGCCATTACAGGGATATGCAAAAGGAAAGGAAACAATCAATGAAACGGATTTTATTTTTGCTGCTGGCGGGGGCTTTGGTGCTGCTGGCGGGATGCGGGGGAAAGACGGCCCCGGAAAAGACGAAAGAGGGGAAACTGCCGGTGGTGGCCAGTTTCTATGCCATGAAGGAAATGACGGAAGCCATCGGAGGGGACAAGGTGGCGGTGACCACCCTGATCCCGGAAGGGACGGAGCCCCATGAATTCCAGCCCACCACCAAAAGCATGAAGGACCTGAGCCGGGCCCGGGTCCTGGTGATCCAGGGACTGGGTATGGAACCCTGGGCGGAAGAAATGGTGAAGGCGGCGGAAAACCGGGACCTGGTCCAGGTGGTGGCGGCCCGGGAAGTGACTCCCATTGCCAATGAGGATGCCGAGGAAGCCAGGGAACACGGCCAGTATGATCCCCATGCCTGGCTGAGCCCTGCCTGTGCTCAGGTGGAAGCGGCGGCCATTGTCCGGGGCCTGTCCCAGGCGGATCCGGTCAACGCCGGCTATTACCAGGCAAACGGAGAAAAGTTCATCGGCCGTCTCCGGCAGCTGGAAGCTGCCTACAAAGGGAAATTCCAGGATCTCCCCCGGAAGGAATTCGTCACCGGTCATGCAGCCTTTGCCTATCTGTGCCGGGATTTCGGCCTGGAACAGAACAGCGTGGAAGGCGTCTTTGCCTCCGGAGAACCCAATGCCCGGCAGCTGGCCAGCCTGGTGGAATACTGCAGGGCCCATCAGGTCCGGACCATTTTCACTGAAGCGGCGGTAAGCCCCAAGACCAGTGAATCCCTGGCCCGGGAAGTGGGAGCCAAAGTGGTGCCCATCCACACCCTGGAAGGGGGAGAAGGGGAAGGAGACTATCTGGTCCAGATGGAAGAGAATCTGGCACGGATCTACGAAAGCCTGAAGTAGGGGGCCGCTGACAGAGGGGGCACGTTCCGTGCCTCCCTCTTCATATTTTCTTCATATTTCCCCAACAACTCCTGCACAGGGAACGGGTATAATAAAGACAAAGGAAAAAGAAACCCACCCTCCTGGATGAGAAAGAAAGGATGATCCATCATGACAACCAAATTCAAGACTCTGGCAGTGGCAGCAGCATTCTTTGCAGCAGGAAGCATTGCCGGACCCCGTTTGCTGGCGGTATCTCCGGTTCATGCAGCGGAAGCGGTAACGGAAAATCAGCCGGTTGTACAAACGTTGGACAACCAGGTTGGATGCCCTTACTATCAGCAGAACGGACATCATCGGAGAGCCGGCCGCCGGGGCGGCTGCTGGAACCAGGACCGGCCCCCCTGCTGGGAAGACAACGGCCAGGGGCAGCAGAGCTGAAAAAAGGAGGTGTTGCACAGCAACACCCCCTTTTTATATAATGTCTCCAACAAGGAGGCGCTTATGGACAACTACTCTGTACTGCTGGTGGACGATGATCCCAAGCTGCTGGATCTTCTGGTGAACTATTTCCAAAAAGAACAATTTACGGTGTTTTCCGCCCGGGACGGGGAGGAGGCCCTCCGGGTCTTTGAACAGGAACAGCCCCAGCTGCTGGTGCTGGACCTGATGCTGCCCAAAATTGACGGCCGGGACGTGTGCCGGACCATCCGGCAGAAAAGCACTGTGCCCATTATCATGCTCACGGCCCGGGATGCGGAATTCGACCGGCTCATGGGACTGGAACTGGGGGCGGATGACTATGTGACCAAACCCTTCAGCATGCGGGAACTGGTGGCCCGGGTCCGGGCCCTGCTCCGGCGGACCTACGGAGCCTATGGCCAGCAGAAGCAGGAAAAACCGGAAACAGTGATCCGGGCCGGGAATCTGGAGCTGGATCTGGACCGGCATCTGCTGCTGCGCCAGGAAGGGGACGGCACCTGGAAATCCATCGAACTGACTCCCATTGAGTTCAGCCTGCTGGAAGTCCTTATGAAAAGCCCTGGCCATGTTTACAACCGGCTGCAATTAATGGAAAACAGCCATGGATTTGCCTTTGACGGCTATGAACGGACCATTGATGCCCACATCCGGAACCTGCGGCGGAAAATCGAACCGGATTCCAAAAATCCCCGGTACATCCTGACGGTGTACGGGATCGGCTACAAATTCGGAGGCTGAGGCCATGCGCTTTCACAGTGTACGGAACAAAATGATGGTGAGCACTTTCCTGCTGATCCTGGTCTGTGCCCTGATTGTGATTTCCATCTGCAGCCAACAGATGGAAACCCACTTTTTCCAGTATCTCCAGGATCCTTCCGCCCTGGCGGGCCAGCAGGGAGCCGGCGGCTATGGCCGGGGCATGGGCCGTGGGATGATGGGGGGCGGCATGGGCATGGGAGGCATGCACCACCGGATGATGCTGGGGGTGGCGGAACGGACCTTTGTGGAATCCTATCACCAGTCCCTGTGGTGGGTTGGCTTCCTGTTTGCAGGAGTGGGGCTGGTGGTCAGCTACTTCCTGTCCGGGAACATCACCCGGCCTCTCCGGCAGCTGTCCCAGGCGGCGGAAAAGATCCGTCAGGGGGACCTGAAACAGGAAGTCCCGGTGGATACCCAGGATGAAGTGGGCCAGCTGGCGGAAGTGTTCAACCAGATGTCCGCGGAACTGGCGGCCAATGAAAGCAACCGGCAGGAGCTTCTGGCCAACATCGCCCATGAACTGAAAACCCCGCTGGCGGTGCTCCAGGGCCACCTGGAAAGCATGCTGGACGGAGTGGAGGAACCGGCTCCGGACAAGCTGTTCTCCATGCAGGAAGAGGTTATGCGGCTGACCCGGCTGGTGGGAGATCTCCGGGATCTGTCCCTGGCCCAGGTTCATCGTCTGGAACTCCATCTCCAGCCGGTGGATCTGGATGAAAAAGTGGAACGGGCGGCGGACATGCTGGAACCTCTGCTGGAAGAAAAAAAGCTCCGGTTCGTAAAGGAACTGGCACCCGGTCTGCCGGAACGGCAGCTGGATCCGGACCGGCTGAACCAGATTCTGTACAACCTGATCACCAACGCCATCCGGTACACCCATCCGGGGACCCCCATCCTGCTGAAAACGGAACCGGCAGGAGACCGGGTGCGGCTGACCATTGCCGATGAAGGGCCGGGAATTGCCCCGGAAGACCTGCCCCATGTGTTCGAACAGTTCTACCGGGGAGACAAATCCCGGAACCGGGCTTCTGGAGGCAGCGGTATCGGGCTCTCTCTGGCCAAAAGCTTCGTGGAAGCCCAGGGCGGGACCATCACTGCCCGGAACCGGAAAGAGGGCGGGGCGGAGTTTGTGGTGGAATTGTAGGGCCGGCTGCATAGGCTGCCGGCCTGTTGGCGGTCCATGGTCAGCGGCCGTTGAACGTTGGCAGCTGACCGTTGACCGGGCTGTTGCCTAGGCAACAACCCCTTCATATTTTCTTCATATTCTCTTCCCACCATCTGCACATTCTATCCCTATAATACAACTATGATTTTAAGGAACTGCTGAAAAGGAGCGATGTGCAATGGTTATGACGAATTATATGGATCTGCTGGCGGCCAACCAGCCCTGGAACCTGATCCTGTTTATGGTGATCCCGGTGGTGCTGGCGGAATCCCTGGTGGCCACGGAATTCTACACCACCTATTACAACGGCAAAGCGGCGGGCTGGAAGACCTGGAATCACTGGCTGGGAATTGCTGCCGGAGTGTATTTCGCTCTGGTAGTGCTGTATCTTCTGGTGAACGTTGTGCCCGGAATCCACTGGAAGGGCTGGGCGGACCAGCTGGCCATCGTGGCCTATCTGCTGGGAATCGTTCCCCTGGGGGCCATTGCTCTCATGGAACTGGGAATCACAGGGAAGCATCTCACGGATCAGCAGCGGACCCTGCGCCATTTCGGTCTTTTGATCGGGTTCCTGGTGGTGAGCCACGTGGCCATGGTGTTCGGCATGGTGGATCCCACCATTACCGGTTGGCAGCCTATGCCCGCTCCAATGCATCAGATGGGCGGGATGCAGCATATGTAAAAAAGACTGTGAAGAAATGGAAAAGACATTTCTTCACAGTCTTTTTTTGTCAGCGGCCAACGGTCAGCTGTCAGCGGCCGGTGGAAATCAATTTTTCCAAATTGATTTTGAATTTATAAAGACACTGACCGGCCAAACTCATTTTGCCGAAGTTCAAAGCCAGCGATGCTGGCTTTCTTTGGCTGTTGACCGTTGACAGGGGTGTTACCCAGGCAACACCCCCTTTTTTATTTTTCCAACGCTTTTTCCAGTGCTTTGGCCAGTTCCAGATCAGAGGCCGGGTTCTGGCCGGTGATCAGTTCCCGGTCTTTTACCACATGGCTCTGGTTCATGCCTTGGACCTGGATACGGGCACCGGACAGCTGGAGGGCCTGCTCCAGATGAAAGGGCATTTCCGTCCCTTTGGCTATTTCGCCCGGCCATTCTTCCGCATCAGAAAGAGCGGTCATGGCATAGCCGTCATAGATCCAACCCTTGCCCAGAGAAAGGACGCTTTTTACGTCCCGTTCCACCAGGGCCTTTCGGTAGGCGGCGGGATCCGGCAGGGCTGCCAGAGAAGCGGCGGGTCCATGGCAGATCATGGCAGTGGGCTTTTGTTTGGCGTGGAAATCTTTCAGGATGGTTCCCAGTTCCCGGTTTTCCATCAGACTGCCCATGGGAGCATGGCCCCCAGGGATGAACAGGGCATCATATTGATCCAGTCCGTTTTTCAGTACCTGCTGGAAGGAGATGGGCTGCAGGCTTTGGGCGAAGGCTTCCGCTTTGGCCCGTTCTTTCTCGCTGCCCTGAAAGAACTTTTTGTCATTGGATCCCTGATCCATGGCAGGGGCCTTTCCTTCCGGGGTGGCCAGGACGATCTGCCAGCCTTTTTCCGTAAGATATTCGGCGGGTACGGCCAGTTCATTGAGGAAAAAGCCGGTAGGCATGGCTGTATGGTTGGCCAGTTCCAGCGTATTTTCGCTGGAGGCGATCAGCAGGATCTTTCCTTTGGCAGAGGCTGCCGAAACAGGCTGGGCTGACAGTATACCGAGGGGAAGAACCAGCATAGCGGTGAGACAAAGTTTGACAAAACGGTTCATATGATCCACTCCTTGTTTTTTCCTTTTATTGTAGACAGAAAAGGTTTCGATGGAAAGTATGTACTTTTTTGTATATAAGTTTCCAAAAGGGAACTGCTGGAGTTAAAAGGTCCCGGCCATGTATTCCCGCCCCCAGTCGCAGATGGCGAAAATAACGGGACGGAGGGATTCTCCCCGGGATGTCAGGGTATATTCCGTCTTGGGCGGGACCACCGGATAGACCGTGCGGTGGATCAGTCCATCTCCTTCCAGCTCCCGGAGCTGCTGGGTGAGCATTTTTGCCGTGGCCCGGGGGATATGGCGCTGGATCTGGCTGAAACGCAGGACGTTTTCCGTCAGCAGATAATAGAGGATGATGGCCTTGTATTTGCCTCCCAACTGGCTCAGGGCCGCTTCCACGGGACAGTTGTATTTTTTTTCGTTCATGGGGGTCTCCTTATGGTTTCTTAAAAGATAGTATATCACTTAAAAGTGCATTCTTGTGATTTAGAAAGATTGGGGATAATATTAGCACAGTCAATCACGAAATACAAGAAAACAGGAGGAAAATCATATGCAAAAAGAGATTGGTGCGGTTATGGGGCTGTACCCCACGCCAGTGACTGTAGTGGGAACTGTTGTGGAAGGACGGGTGAACTGGCTGACCATTGCCCATGTAGGGGTCGTGGAACATACCCGTTTCCTGATCAGTGTGGACAAGGCTCATGAATTTTCTGTCCGGGGAATCGAAACCAACGGCACCGTATCGGTGAGTCTGGTGAACCGGGAAATCCTGGCAGCAGCTGATTACTGTGGCATGCATAAAGGAGCTGCTGAAGATAAGTCCCAGGTATTCCCCCATCATTTCGATGAGGTGAAGGGAGCGCCCATCCCGGACAATGCTCCGCTGGTGATGACCTGTCGTGTGATCCGGAAGGTGGAAGTGGGGCAGTTCAACAATTATATCCTGGAACCGGTACACACTTATGTGGAAGAAAAATATTTGAACGAACAGAACAAACCGGATTATGAAAAAATGAAACCCATCCTGTTTGAATTTCGGAATGCCCTGTATCTGGAAACCGGAGCTGTGGCCGGCCGCTGCTGGAATATCGGCTGGAATTTCCAGCGGTAACGCCCTTGTCGGGAGTCAGGAGTCCGAAGTCAGAAGTCTCAGGAAAGGATCCGCCTGGCTGGACGGATCCTTTTGATTCTGTAAAACCAGAATCAAAATCAATTTGAGAGTTTATTTCGTCCAAAGGTTCTACATATTCAAAAATTTGCTTGCAAATTTAACCTTCGGCTCCAGACTTCAGACTCCAGACTTGAGCCGCTATGCGGCTCTACAGCTAAGGAGGTGTTGCACGGAACGTGCGACACCTCCTTTAATACTTCTCCTTCATGAAATCCACAAAGGCCCGGACGCTGGCCAGAAGGTGGTAGTTTTTCCGGTAGTACATCCAGGTTTCCCGCATCAGGGGCTGGCCTTCCACAGTGGTGAGCACGGTGGGGTGGACCTGGGGAGTGTCCTGGCCGCAGCTCCGGGAGAGCAGGGTGAACCCCAGTCCTTCCTGGACCATTTTCAGGCAGGTGTCCATGGCATCGGTTTCGATGATGGTGAAGGGGGGCTTCCGGTAGTGGGCGTACCACCATTCGTCCAGCACGTTCTGGAGCATGGGGTCGGTGATGTAATGGATGTAGGGATAGCTGGGCAGCAGATCCATGTTCAGAGGGTCCCGGCTGAAGGCACAGAGAGGATCCTGCCACAGGAGCCGTTTTTCTTCGTTCCAGTTGTGGCCGCCCCGGACAATGCACACATGGTATTTCCCTTCCAGGAAGTCCCGGTACCGGTCATGGCTGAACCCGCTTTTCATGTGGATTTCGATCCGGGGGTAGGTCTGCCGGAACTGGGTCAGGATCCGGGGCATATGGTATTTGGCGAACACGTTGGAACAGGCAATGGACAGGGTGCCGGCCGGGTGGACCCTGGCGTCGGACAGGGTGTCCCGGATCTTCAGGTAGGAGGCTTCAGTTTTCAGGAAGAACCGGTACAGCAGTTCTCCTTCCGAAGTGAACTGGATCCCCCGGGGCTGGCGGAGGAACAGGGTACAGCCAAATTCCGCCTCCAGCCGTTTCAGCCGGTCGGTAAGGGCCGGCTGGGACAGGAACAGCCGCTTGGCGGTGTGGGTGATGTTCTTTTCTTCGTAGAGGGTCTTCAGCAGCAGGATGTCTTTGTTGTCCATAAGGGGGCCTCCTTCAGGGCTTAAAAGGATAAATATATTTTATCGCAAAACCGAATAAAATCCTATTTGTTTTTTAGGTCGGGAACAGGTACACTGAAAGGGAAAGAGGGGACAGCGGGCAGATCTCGAAAGAGAGCGTCGCCTCTTGGAAACCAGCAAACCCAAAAGGGACTGTTGCATGAGCAGCAGTCCCTTTTTGGGGTCTCGAGTCTCAAGCCATGAGTCTCAGGCCCATGGAAAGAACCTGTCCCGGGTCTCCCAATTGTGGAAAACCTTGAAACCGCCTGCCGGTGGTTTCAAAATAACCATAGAATAATTTGATGGCTGATACAAATAAACACGTATTTGTGTTATTTCACAGAGAATTCTATGATAAGGCTGTGCACAATTGAATCGGAATTTTGGAGGAGGACAAAAATGGTTGAACTGATCCACGAGAATGTATATTACAGAGATGGACAGCTGCTGACGGAGCAGGAACTGGCTGCCCAGGGGGTTAAAGCCGACCGGGCGGAAGGGGTAAAGAAGACCCTGGCCTATCAGGTGATGGAAGCCCACCAGCAGGGCAGCGGGATGGAAGACCTCCATCTGAAGTTCGATGCTCTCACCAGCCATGACATCACCTATGTGGGGATCATCCAAACGGCCATTGCCAGCGGCCTGGACCATTTCCCCATCCCCTACATCCTGACCAACTGCCACAACAGCCTGGCCGCCGTAGGAGGCACCATCAACGAGGACGACCATGTTTTCGGCCTGTCTGCCGTGAAGCGGTTCGGGGGTCTTTACGTACCGCCCCATATGGCTGTCATCCATGAATACATGCGGGAACGGATGGCCGGCGGCGGGAAGATGATCCTGGGGTCCGACAGCCATACCCGGTACGGGGCCTTCGGCACCATGGCCATCGGGGAAGGAGGTCCGGAACTGGTGAAGCAGCTCCTGGGCCATACCTACGATGTCCAGCGGCCCCAGGTGATCGCCATTTATCTGAAAGGGAAACCCCGCCATGGGGTAGGGCCCCAGGATGTGGCTCTGGCCATTGAAAAAGCCGTTTTCAAAAACGGTTTCGTGAAGAACAAGGTGATGGAATTCATGGGACCGGGGATCGCCGGCCTGTCCATGGACTTCCGGAACGGCATCGACGTGATGACCACGGAAACCACCTGCCTGACCACCATCTGGTCCACGGACACCACCGTAAAGGACTACCTGGAACTCCACCACCGTCCGGAAGCCTACAAGGAAATGAAACCGGGAGATCTGGCCTGCTACGACGGAGCCGTGGTGGTAGATCTGGACAAGGTGGAATCCATGATTGCCATGCCCTTCCATCCCAGCCATGTGTACACCATCAAGGAACTGAACGAAGGGGGCAAAGACCTGCTGGCGGAAATCGAAGAACAGGCAGTGAACATGCTGGACAACAAGGAACTGTCCCTGGGTCTGGCGGACAAATACTATGACGGGAAGATGCACTGCGACCAGGGTCTGATTGCCGGCTGCTCCGGCGGTCTGTACGAAAACCTGGTGGCGGCCGCCCATATCCTGAAAGGAAAGAGCATCGGCAGCGAACGGTTCGCCTTCAGCGTCTATCCCTCCAGCCATCCCATCTATATGGAACTGATGCGCAACGGAGCCCTGGCAGATCTCATGGACGCCGGCGCCGTGGTCCGGTCCGCTTTCTGCGGCCCCTGCTTTGGCGCTGGGGATACTCCCAACAACAAGGGATTCAGCGTCCGGCACACCACCCGGAACTTCCCCAACCGGGAAGGGAGCAAGCCTGGCAAGGGACAGATCGCTTCCGTAGCCCTGATGGATGCCCTGAGCGTGGCAGCCACGGCGGCCAACCATGGGGCCCTGACCCCGGCCACGGAGGTGGACTACGACGACAGCGTGCCGGCTTACCATTACGACAGCCTGCCCTATGACCACAAGGTGTTCGACGGCATCGGCCAGCCGGACAAAAAGGAAGAGCTGGTGTACGGACCTTCCATCAAACCCTGGCCTTCCATTGAAAAGCTCAACAAGAACCTGCTGCTGAAAGTGGCTGCCTGGATCGATGATCCGGTGACCACCACCGACGAACTGATCCCCTCCGGGGAAACCTCTTCCTACCGGAGCGATCCCTATGCCCTCAGCGAATTTGCCCTGAGCCGGAAGGTGCCGGAATATGTGGGACGGGCCAAAGCTGTCCGGACCCTGGAAAAAGCCCGGCAGGACGGGGAAAACTGTGAAGAACTGAACAATCTGTACAGTTCTGTAAAAAATGCTCTGTGTTTGCAGGAATCTGTGGACCAGATGGAGAAAGATACTTCTGTAGGTTCGGTGGTCTATGCCAACAAACCGGGTGATGGGTCCGCCCGGGAACAGGCGGCTTCCTGCCAGCGGGTACTGGGCGGGGCAGCCAACATTGCCTTGGAATATGCCACCAAACGGTACCGCAGCAATGTGATGAACTGGGGAATGCTGCCGTTCCTGACTTCCTATGAAGACTCCCGGAAACTGGCGGTGGGGGATCTGGTCTATGTCCCCAATGTTCGGGAAATCCTCCTGAGTGACAAGGATGAATACAAGGGCTTCCTGATCCGGGACGGAAAGAAGACCGGGGAGATCACCCTGCACTTGGGCAGTGTGGAACCCTCCCAGAAAGACATCCTGGCTGCAGGCTGTCTGATCAACTACTACGCAGGCAGCAAAAAATAAGATCTGCCGTCCAACCTGAAGAGGAGAAGGCGGGCACAGGCCCTTCCTTCTCCTGCTTCCTGGCAGAAAGGAGTACAACATGTTGTTAGGTATTGCTGGTTTCGTCCTGATCGGACTGGTCGTGTACTGTCTGATCTCCTCCAAGATGAATGCCATCCCCATTTTCGTGGCATTCCCCATTATCATTGCCCTGCTCTGCGGTTTTGCCCCTGCAGAAGTATTCGCCTTCATCAAAAAAGGCGTGGGCACCACCATGTCCACCGCCATCCTGTTCCTGTTTTCCATTGTTTACTTTGCTTTGATGAATGATGTGGGCATGTTCGATCCTCTCATGAACTTCCTGGCCAAGAAAGCCGGGAACAACATTGTCCTGGTCACCATCGCCACCGGGATCATCGCCACCATCGCCCACCTGGACGGCACTACTGCCGGGACCTGCCTGATCACCGTCCCTGCCATGCTGCCCCTGTACAAAAAGCTCCACATCCGTCCTGTGGTGCTGTGCTGCATCATTTCCGCCGCCATCAGTATCATGAACCTGACCCCCTGGGGCGGCCCTGTGGCCCGTACTGCCATTATCCTGAAAACCGATGCCAGCATCCTGTGGCATGAACTGCTGCCTCTCCAGGGTGTGGGCCTGATCATTGTGCTGGCCTTTTGCATTTACCTGGGCCTCCTGGAAAAGAAACGGGGCGCCGGCCTGAACCCCACCGGGAAGGCTGCGGAACTCAGTGAAGACCTGAGCATGGCCGGGAACGATGCGCCGGCTGATCCCAGCCTGAAACGGCCCAAACTGGTGTGGATCAACTGGCTGGTGACCCTGGTGGTCATCCTGCTCATGTGCTTCACCAAGATTCCTCTCTACGGCGCCTTCATGATCGGCCTGGCCGCTGCCCTGATCATCAACTTCCGTTCCGCCAAGGAGCAGGCCAACGCGGTGAAACGCCATGCTTCCGCGGCTCTTTTGACTCCCATGATCCTTTTGACCACCGGGATCTTCCTGGGGATCCTGAACGGCACCGGGATGATGAAGAGCATGGCCAATATCCTGATCTACATTATGCCGGATGCCCTGGGGCCCAAACTGGCCACCGTCATGGGCTGCCTGTCCGTGCCTTTCGGCATGATGCTGGGCACCGACTCCTTCTTCTTCGGCTTCATGCCTCTGTGCATCGGGGTGGCGGAGAAGTTCGGGGTGGCCGCTCACGATATTGCCATGAGCATGCTGATCGGGAAAGACTTCTGCATCATGGTGACTCCTCACAACGCCACCACCTGGCTGCTGATCGGCATGGCCGGGGTATCCCTGAAGGAACAGCTGAAATTCTCCGCTCCCTATCTGTGGATCCTCAGCATCATCACCGTATTTGCTGCCGGGATCATGGGTGTGTTCCAGATGTAAAAAAAAGGGGGTGTCGCACGTTCCGTGCAACACCCCCTTAGCTGTAGAGCCGCATAGCGGCTCAAGTCTGGAGTCTGAAGTCTGAAGCCGAATGTTAAATTTGCAGGCAAATTTTTGAATATGTAGAACCTTTAGACGAAATGGTCGCTCAGATTGAATTCGATTCTGGTTTTACATAATCAAAAGGATCCGTCCAGCCAGGCGGATCCTGTCCTGAGGCTTCCGACTTCAGACTCCTGACTTCCGACTAAGGGGCTGTTGCGCATGCAACAGCCCCAACAAAAACAGCGGCAGAGCTGCGCTTCTCTGCCGCTGTTTTTGTTTGAAGGTTGACAATAAAAAAGGGTCGGTTGGGGAGGGCCTGAGGAGTGGCGGTCCCTCCCAGAGAGGGAGTGGAGGCACCGGGGCACACAACCCGGTGTTTCCTTTATGACAATGAGCTGAAGACCATCGGTAGGAAGGTCCTCAAAGACAATAAGCAAGGGGAGTGGCTAATGGTTAGGAAATCATAACCATTAGCCTTGAAAAAAATAAAGACAATGCGGTTAGTCTTTACTTACAGGAGCAATTCTAGCATACATCCACTAGGGATGCAAGCTTTTTTCGAAAAAACTTTTAAAAATTTTTCTGCCACTGTTTCTCCCCTGTAGATATTGTACTCTATTTCTGTTAAAAAACAAGGAAAAATGCGGCTTATAACCTGGTGAAAATATTTTAGGTTACACTAACTATAATCAATAGGAGTTCTTCTGCAGATCCACCCTTCACTGGCTTTTCATTTTCCTCTGCTATCCTGTACAATGTAGAAGTATGGGAGGGATGCTGCATGAAAATCCTTGTGGTGGAAGATGAACCCACGCTGAATAAAATCATCGCCAAACGGCTGAAGATCGAAGCCTACTCCGTGGACTGCGCCTTCAACGGGAAGGAAGCCCTGGAGTATCTGGACGCCGCGGAATACGATCTTTTGATCGTGGATATCATGATGCCGGAAATGGACGGGCTGACCCTGGTGAAGAAGATCCGGGAAAAGGGCAGCCGGGTGCCCGTCCTGTTCCTGACGGCCCTGGACAGCACCCAGGACAAGGTCACCGGCCTGGATGCCGGGGGAGATGACTACCTGGTGAAGCCTTTTGAATTCGATGAGCTGCTGGCCCGGATCCGGAGCCTGCTCCGGCGGAGCAATGCCCAGCAGACAGCCCGGACCCAGCTGATCCTGGCGGATCTCACCCTGGATACCCGGACCCATCAGGTGACCCGGGGAGGCCAGGAGATTTCTCTGACTCCCAAGGAGTTCTCCGTGCTGGATTATCTCCTGCGGAACCAGGGGACGGTCCTGTCCCGGGAACAGATCCTGGAACACGCCTGGGATTTTTCCTATGAAGGGTATTCCAATATGGTGGATGTGTACATCAAGACCCTGCGGAAAAAAATCGACAAAGATTTCGAACCCAAACTGCTCCACACCGTAAGAGGCACCGGCTATGTCCTTAAAGTATAAAACAGCCGTCTGTCACTGGCTGCAAAAAAGGTGGAAGCAGCTGAAGAGTCTCCCGGTTTCCCTCCGGGTCACTTTGTGGTACACCCTGTTCTTGTCCATCATCCTGCTGCTTTTCACCGGGGTGATCCTGAAAATGGGGGCGGATTATGAAAAACGGACCGCCACCCGGAGCCTGACCAAAGCGGTGGAAAAAGCCGGGGACCGGTATATGGAAAAAGGGGGGAAATTCCGGGCCTATGATGACAATGTGTATCTGGCCTTACGGGACGATCGGGGAAATCTGCTTCAGGGGACGGAACCGGAAAACGCGCCTCATCCGAAGGAGCCCGTGTTTGGCCGGGGACCTCAGCCGGTGGTGATCAATGGGGTGCCCTATCATTATCTGGATCTGCCCCTGCGGCCGGATCGGGAGGAATTCCGGAAAGGGACATACCACGGGCCGGGCCGGTTCATCCGGGGCTATCTGGCGGATACGGTGTATGCCCGGTACCATCAGGCCATGCTGCTGGGGGCGCTGATTGCCCTGCCCCTGTTCCTGATCCTGGTGACCCTGGGGGGCTACAAGATCATCAAACGGAGTTTTGCTCCGGTCAGGGCCATCAGCGAGGCGGCCCGGGCCATTGGGGAAACCGGGGACCTGTCCCAGCGGATCCCCCTGGACGACAGCCGGGATGAGATCCACCAGATGGGCCGGACCTTCAACTGGATGCTGGGACAGATCGAAGAACTCCTGGAACGGGAGAAACGGTTCACTTCCGATGTGTCCCACGAACTGCGGACTCCCACGGCGGTGATCATGGCGGAAAGCGAATTCGGCAAGGATTATACGGACAATCTGGAAGAAGCCCGGGAGGAATTCCAGCATATTTTCCAGCAGTCCCGGCGGATGAGCCAGCTGATCAACCAGCTGCTGGAACTGTCCCGGCTGGGGAACCGGAAGAATCTGGAACTGGTGCCGGTGGACCTGAGCCGGCTGGTCCGGGAGACCCTGGAGGATTATCAGAAGCTGCCCCAGGCGGGGAAATTCCAGTGGGAGGCCCGGATCGCTCCGGATCTTCAGGTGCTGGGGGATGAACCGCTGCTAAACCGGATCCTCAGCAACTATCTGGACAATGCCTTGAAGTTCACCCGGACCCGGATCCAGGTGAGACTGGAAGAAGTCGAGGGAGGCGTCCGGCTTTCCATTACCGATGATGGGAACGGCCTGCCCCGGGAGGAACTGGATAAGATCTGGAACCGGCTGTACCAGGCGGATCCTTCCCGGAACAAGAAACAGAACACAGGCCTGGGATTGGGGCTTTCCTTCGTGGCCGCCGCCGCCAAACTGATGAAAGGCAAAGCCGGCGCCGAAAGCCAGGTGGGAAAGGGAAGCACCTTCTGGCTTTTCATTCCTTTTTCATCTTCCTCCCCTATACTGTAACCATCAAAAGGAAAACACAGCATCCATCTGAGGAGGGTTTGTTATGGAAAAGGAAAAAATGGAACAATGCAAAGCACGTTTGGTTGAAGCAGCACAATGGGGCCGGAAACAGATCACCCCTCAGCGGCTGAAGAAAGGCGCCGGGTGCCTTGTGGCCCTGGCCATTGTGGCCGGGGGAGGCAAGTTCGCCATGCACAAGGCCAAGGCGGAAGCCAGGCTCCAGGAAGCCCAGGCCAAGACCCGGATGCTCCAGAACATGGCGGCCCAGCAGAATATTACCCTGGTGTCCACTGATGCGGTGAAGGAAAGCATTGCCAGCACCCTGGGAACGGATCCTTCCTCCATCACTTTCCAGAGCATTACTCTGGATGACCGGAAACCGGGAGAAAAGAAGGAACACCGGAAGGACAGCAGGAAGGAAAAGAAACAGGAGAAAAAAGACGGCAAACGCCAGTCTGAAGACCGGAAAGGAGCCGGACGGCAGGCTGAAAACCGCCAGGGTCAGCCAGGAGAGAATGGCCAGCCCGGTCAGCCTGGCAGCCAGAACGGCCGTCCCGGCCAGGGGGATGTCCAGGGACAGCGTCCGGATGGCCAGCCCGGGCAGAACGGAGAAAGGGAAAACCGGAATGACAGCCGGACCGGAGCCACTTCCCGGCAGCCGGGGATGCCCCGTCCGGAAATGGCCAAGGCGGCCAATGCTTTCCCGGGGGTGTATCTGGCCCGGTGTGAAAAAGACGGCATGGGCTACCAGTTCCTGGTGGATGCCCAAAGCGGACAGGTCCTGCACGGACAGGTCCATAAACTGAATCCCATCCAGCAGCTGCTGGACTGAAGGAGGAACCATTATGACGAAAATCGTGACCTATGCCATGGCCAAACCTTATGAGACCATGAAGAACCGTTTCAAAAAAATCACCAGCGTCTTCCTGCTGGGGGTGACCCTGGTGCTGGGAGCCAGCGCTATGGCAAGCTCCAAAGCCGAAGCCGCCACCCCCTGGGACAACCAGGGCCCCCGGATGGAACGCCGGGACAACGGGAACCAGAAGGCTTTCGAAAAACGTCAGAAGGAAATCCAGAAGAAACGGGATGCGGAAGCCAGAAAGAGACGGGAAGCGGAGATACGGAGAAGAAAAGAGGAAGAACGGAGACACCGTCAGCAGAATCAGGATAAAAAACGTCCGCCCATCCAGCAGAAGGCAGGGTGGGGGAGATAAAGAAGAAGGAGCTGTTGCGCGTTTTGTGCAACAGCTCCCTAGCTATAGAGCCGCATAGCGGCTCAAGTCGGGAGTCTGAAGTCTGGAGCCGAATGATAAATTTGCAGGCAAATTTTTAAATGTGCAAAACCTTTGGACGAAATGATATCCCAGGTCGATTTCGAGTCTGGTTCTATATAATCGAAAGGATCCGTCCAACCAGGCGGATCCTTTCCTGAGGCTTCCGACTCCCGACTCCTGACTTCCGACTAAAAGGGGCTGTTGCCCAGGCAACAGCCTCCTTTTTTCAGCAATTCCCCTCATACACGTACTTCAGCCATTTCCTGGCCAGAGCGGCCAGATGGTACACCGTTTCCACCGGGGTGGGGGGCAGGTCCAGGTGCCAGCGGGGGAAGTACCGGGAAATGTGGAGGGGGAGATCCGGGGACAGGGAGGCCAGCCATCGGGCCTCCTTTTCCATGTCTTCCTCTCCGTCATTTTTCCCCGGGATCACCAGGGTGGTCACTTCCACATGGCAGCCGGCTTCCACTGCCAGCCGGATATTGGTCTTCACTGTTTCCAGATCCCCCTGGAGCCACTGGTAGAACTCCGGGGTGAACCCTTTCAGGTCGATGTTGGCGGCGTCCACCAGGGGAAGCAGGGCTTCCCAGGGCTCCCGGCACAGAAATCCGTTGGTCACCAGGACCGTGGCAAGGCCGTACTCTTTCAGCAGACGGGCACAGTCCCGGACATATTCATAGCCCACCAGGGGCTCGTTGTAGGTAAAGGCCACTCCGATGCTGCCGGCTTTTTCCCGGTATTCCAGGGCCAGGGCCAGCAGCTGCTCCGGATCCAGACGGAGCCGGGCGGTTTCCGGTCCGGCCTGGGCAATGGAGGCGTTCTGACAGAAGGGACACCGGAGACTGCAGCCCCAGCTGCCCAGGGACAGGATCTGGCTGCCGGGATGGAACCGGCGGAGGGGCTTTTTCTCGATGGGGTCCAGGGCCAGGGAAGTGAGGAAGCCGTAATTGTCCGGCAGGATGCGTCCGTCCCGGTTGGAGCGGGCCCGGCAGAAGCCGGTCTGCCCCGGGGCCAGCCGGCAGTGATGGGGACAGAGAGGGCAGGTGAGCAGGGCGTCTGTTTCCGTCATCTGTGTCTCACCACCTGGAACCGGTACAGCTGGACAGGCTCTGTGGCCGCTATATTTCCTTTCTGACGGGCGATGGCAATCTGTTCCTCCGTTGTATCCACTCCGTCCAGATCCGGCAGCAGAAGGCCTCTCCGTTCGTCCCGGGCACTTTTTACAATGACGCCGTACTTCCGGGGATCCAGCCCTTCAGGTCCGGAAACCGGTTCCGGGGTGCTGAGCACATCCACATTGTATTCCAGGAAGGGCAGTTCTTCCGGCCGTACCGGCGGGAACCGGGGATCCCGGGAGGCGGCGGAGATCCCGTTCCGGAGGATTTCTTCCGCCACATTGGCCTGGGTGGGCAGAAAGGTACCGATGCAGCCCCGGAGCTGGTCATGGAGATGGAGGGAGACAAAGGCACCTGCCCGGGTCTGGAGCATCTCCGGGGGGAGATGGGCCGGCAGGGAGGCCATTTCCCGGTGTTTCACCCAGGTTTCCACGGACAGCCGGGCCAGCTTCACATAGGGATCTTCCCGGGCGATCCGGTCCTCCCGCTGCTGCTTCTCCGCCTGGAGCAGCGGAGGAAGGAACTGCCGGGCTGGATCCGGTCCCTGGGGCAGGAAGGAAGCCACTCCGTAGCCCACCCCGAAGGGTCCTTCATAGGACAGGAGACGGGAGGCCACGTCCCGGCCGTCCCAGGCACCAGCCATGATCCAGAAGGAGCGGAGGCCGCATTCCGCCGCCCGGGTGCACAGGGAGTGGTCCAGGGTCAGGAGCCGGAAAAAGTCCCCCTGGCCCAGGGCTTCCGTGCACTGCCGGTCGAAGACGGGACCTTCCGGCACATAGCCGTAGGGACCGTCCTCCTTCAGTTTGTGGGACAGGTCCCCGCTGGCGATGAACACCGCCCGGCGGCCCAGCTTGTCCGCCGCGTCCCGGATGCACCGGCCGAAAAGGTAATGGACATCAGGGCCGAAGCCGGACAGGCCGATCCGGACCACTTTCACCTGGTCCAGGGAGCCGTATTTCCGGTAGAAATACAGGGGAATCATAGTGCCGTGGTCCAGGTCCGGATTCCGTTCCCCTTCAAAACCCGCCGGGATCCCGGCTTTTTCCGCTTCGTCGGCAATCAGGGATGCCAGCTCCTGGTCATAGGCTGCGGAAATCTCCACCTGGGGGGCCCGGAACTGGGCGAAGTTCCCCTGGGCCTTCCGGCCCGGGGCCATGTGGAAGTAGTCCAGGTACATTTCCGCATGGGGACTGGTGATGATCAGGGTATCCGAATGGAGCTCCGCCGCCTGTTTCATGACTGCCTCATAGGCAGCGGTGGTGGCGGCGATTTTTCTCTCCTCCCCCCGGCCCACTTCCGGCAGGATGATGGGGGGATGGGGGACCGCAAAAGAAGCAAGGATTGTCATAGGAAACACCTCTCTTTCCTTTATTTTAGCACAGAAAAGGCTGCCGCATTGCGGCAGCCTTTTCAGCCTCTTTTCCGAAACAATTCAAACAGATGCACCGGGGCACCGGAATTCCAGCCGTAGCCGGGACACTGTTCCTCCACCTTGGCCTTCACCGCTTCCAGGTCGTGGAACACGTCCCATTTGGCGGCGATCTGGGCCTGGCCGGTGAGCCGGAGCAGGTAGGAGGGATGGAAGGTGGCCAGGCAGGGGAGCCCTTCCCCTGTGGTGAACCACTGGCCCCGTTCCCGGGTGATCCGGGCTTCCGGTCCCTTGAAGTACCGGAGAGCCACACTGCCCAGGGCCAGGATCACTTTGGGCCGAAGGAGCCGGATCTCCTGTTCCAGCCAGATCCGGGCGCAGAAGGCTCCTTCTTCCACGGTGGGGGTCCGGTTCCCTTTGGGCCGGCATTTGATCACGTTGGTGGTGTAGACCCGGTCCCGGGTGATCCGGACGGACCAGAGGGCCTTGTCCAGCAGCTGGCCGCTGGGGCCGATGAGAGGACAGCCGTAGTCATCCTCCACTCCGCCCGGGCCTTCGCCCACGATCATGAGAGGGCTTTCCAGGCTGCCGAACCAGCCCACCGGGGCCTGGCAGTCCCGGCGGAGGGGGCAGGAGGCACAGTCCTCCAGCTGTTTTTTCAGTTCCTCAAAGGTAGTGGCAGGTTCCATGGATTTGAATGCTCCTTGTTGTATGGTTGTCAGTGGTCAATGGTCAACGGCCTGCTGCTCAGGCAGCAGACCCCTTCTCCTTCATCCTCTCCAGGAAGAACCCGGCCAAAAAGCCGGTGAACAGGCCGGTGGGGATGCCGATGGCGATCAGCACCGGCAGGTAGGAGAACAGGGCCGGGGTCCGCATAATGGCCACGGCCACCAGAATCTGGCCGCAGTTGTGGAGGAAGGCTCCCAGGAGTCCCACTCCCACTGTGGAGAACCACTGGTGCTTCCGGGCCAGGGCCATGCCTCCAAAGCTCAGGGCGGCACCTCCCAGGCCGATCAGGAACCCGGGGGTCAGAAGGCCGGTGAACAAAAGACCGGTAAGGAGGATCCGGCAGGTCAGGAACAGGGCGGTCTTCCCCGGTCCGTACAGGTACAGCACGATGATGGTCACCGTATTGGCCAGGCCCAGATGGGCCCCGGGGAGGGGCAGCAGCCAGGCCAGGCTGGTTTCCGCCAGACGGAGGGCGATGGCCGCGGCCAGCAGTACTCCCAGCTGGGTGATTTCGTGGATGGACAGTTTATCGGAGGATGGCATCATGATCATTTTCCTTTGCAGCAGTGGTCAGGGTCAGCAGGACTTTTTCCGGTACGCAGGCGATGGTCTGGCCGGACCGGGTGATCTTGCCCTGGCGGACGCAGACCTGGTCCGGGCAGGGAGAGGACACCACCTGGCCCCCTTCCCGGTCGTAGGCCACCACCAGTTCCCCATGGTCCACCGGAATGATCAGTTTGGTTTCCGAGGTGACTTTTTTCAGTTCGATCCGCTGGATCACCTGCTGGTCCTTCCGGACCACCAGGACCTTGTCCCGGTCGGCGGTCCGGGAATGGAACAGGAACCAGCTTCCCAGGGCCAGCACCGCCAGCACCAGGATCAGCCAAAAATCATTCTTGCGCATAGGGTCTCCTCACTTTTCCGGGGTATAGATGTCTTTCAGACCGGAAGACAGGTAGGTGTTCCCGTCCAGGTCCACATAGAGCATTTCCAGATTGGGATTGTTCTCCACCAGGGCCATGGCCTGGTCTTCCGGCAGTACGAACAGCAGGGTGGAATAGTAGTCCGCCCAGAAGGCCGACCGGGTGACCACGGTAACGGACCGGGCATGCCAGGCAGGCCAGCCGGTTCGGGGATCCAGAATATGGTGGTACCGTTTTCCGTCCACCTCATAATACCGCTGGTAGTCCCCGCTGGTGGCAATGGCTGTACCATCCTTCACCGCCAGGGTCCCGATGATCTTTTGGGGATTCCGGGAATCCTGGACCCCGATCTTCCAGGGGCTGCCGTCTTCCTTGGTGCCCAGCACCTTGATGTTGCCGCCGGCGTTGATGAGAGCGGTCTTCACCCTTTTGTCCCGGCTCAACAGGTCCGCGGCCTGTTCCACTGCGTAGCCTTTGGCCACCGCTCCCAGATCCAGCTGGGTGCCGGGAGCCAGGGTCACCGTATTGGCGGCTGTGTCTACAGTATACTTCTCAGGGCCGGTTTTGGCCAGAGCCTGGGCGATTTCTCCCTCACTGGGGACGGTCTTGGTTTCCTTGTGGGCATTCCACACCTGGATCACCGGACCCAGGGTCAGATCCAGATCCCGGTTCCCCATGGGCCGGACCTGGCTCAGGATGTCCATGAGATAGGGGGAGGCCTTGTGGGGGCCCTGGCCGGCACTCTGGTTCACGGCGTACAGGTCTTCCGGCCCCTGTTGCGTATAGGGGTCCGTCTGGTTGGCAATGGTCTGGAACAGATGGAAGGCGTCATTGGTGGCTGCCTTCAGACCGTCGGTGTTGTTCCCGGTGGTGGTGATGGTGACGATGGTGTCCATCATGAACCGGGTGTCTTCCTGTTTTTCGGTTTGAAAAAAGCAGCCTGCACAAGTCAGGCTGCTGAAAACCAGAAGCGATGCTAACAGTTTTTTCATGAAGGCTCCCTGCATTATTCCTGCTTTTGGGCCTGGGCGGAAGGGCACTGAGCGGCCATGGCGCAGCAGGCACAGCCGGTGGGTTCGGCCTTCTTGGGGGCCTCCGGATCGCCTTCTACCGGTACGATGTCAACCAGGCACTTCCGCGGACATTTCTGTACGCAGATGCCGCAGCCATCGCACTTGGTGTAGTCAATGACCGGGATGCTGCCGTTGGGCGTATCTTCCAGGGTAATGCATTTCTGTGGGCAGTTCCGTACGCACATGCCGCAGCTGATGCAGGACACCTTGCAGTCGGTCATGGCGGCTTTGCCTTTTTCCCGGTTGTTGCACTGTACCAGGACTTTTTCGTTGGCCGGGATCATTTCGATCAGCAGCTGAGGGCAGGCCTTGGAGCAGGCACCGCAGCTGACGCATTTGTTGTAGTCGAATTCAGGCAGGCCGTTTTTCCCGATTTTCAGGGCGCCGAAGTTGCAGGCGTCCACACAGGCACCGTCCCCGAAGCAGCCGAAGTTGCACTGGCCGGGGCCGCCGGCGTTGGCAGCCTTCACATAGCAGTTCTTGATGCCTTCCCGGTTGGCCACAGGGGTCCGGTTGGCGGTGCAGCCGTTGCAGTGGAGACGGGGGATGCTGCGGACGGCGTTTTCGTCATCGTTGGATTCCACCCCCATGATGGCGGCAATGGCTTTTTTGTTTTCCGCGCTGCAGACCACGCATTTGGTGGCGTCTTTTTCCTGACCGGAAACAATGGCGTCAGCCATGGCCCCGCAGCCGGCAAACCCGCACCCGCCGCAGTTGGCGCCGGGCAGCAGGTTGGTGATCTCCCCGATCCGGGGATCTTCTTCAACGGCAAATTTCTTGCTGGCCGTAGCCAGTACCAGGCCGAATACGCCGCCCAGCACTGCGACCAGAATCACAGCAGTTGTAATCATAATTTTCAGCTCCTAACTCAATGGATGCCGCTCATCCCCATCATGGAAATGGACATGCAGCTGGCGGTGATCAAGGCAATGGGAAGGTTCTGGAGGCATTTGGGCAGAGCCTTTTCGTCCAGACGTTCACGGATGCAGGAGAACAGCAGGATGGCCATGGTGTAACCGATGGACGTACCGATGGAGTTCACACAGGAATCCAGGAAGCTGTAGTTGCTTTCCACGTTGATCAGCGCAATCCCCAGGATGGCGCAGTTGGTGGTGATCAGAGGCAGGTAGATACCCATGGCCTTGTGCAGGGAGGGCATGGCCTTTTTCATAAACATTTCAACCAGCTGTACCAGGGTGGCGATGGCCAGGATGAAGACCAGGGTCTTCAGGTATTCCAGGTGGTAGGGCACCAGGAGCAGATGATAGCAGGCGTAGGACAGCATGGTGGACAGCAGCATAACGAAGGATACGGCGGCGCTCATGCCCACGGAGTTCTTGAAGTTCTTGGAAACCCCCAGGAAGGAGCACATTCCCAGGAACCGGGACAAAATGATGTTGGAAACGAAAATGGAGCTGAAGAGAATGCCGAAAGTACTATGCATTGTGAGCACCTCTTTCTTTGAAGTAGTTGACTGTGGCGAATACAAAGCCCATGGTCAGGAAGGCTCCGGCCGGCAGGATGAAAATCAGTACCGGCTGATAAGCAGCAGGGAGAACGGCGTGGTCCAGCAGTTTGCCGGAACCGATCAGTTCCCGGAAGAAGGCGATGCAGCTCAGAGCGAAGGTGAAGCCGATGCCCATGCCGATGGCGTCCAGGGCGGATTCGATCACGCCGTGGTCGCAGGCGAAGGCTTCTGCACGGCCCAGAACGATACAGTTAACCACGATCAGAGGAACGAATACGCCCAGGGCTGCGTACAGCGCCGGTACGAAAGCGTTCATCAGCATTTCCAGCACAGTTACCACGGAAGCGATAACCACGATGTAGCAGGGAATATGGATCTGGTCCGGAATCAGTTTCCGGATGGCAGCGATGATCATGTTGGTGAAAACCAGCACGAAGGTAAAGGCACAGCCCATACCGATGGCGTTGGTCATGGAAGTACTGGTGGCCAGCGACGGACATACACCCAGCAGCTGGACGAACAGTGGGTTTTCCTTGATGATACCTTTGGTCAATTCATGCAGCATCTCGATCAGTCCTTTCCATTGGCATGATTCTTCATGTAGTCTTCCCGGGCGGCATTGACGCCGGTGACCACAGCTCTGGAAGTGATGGTTGCCGCAGTGATGGCCTTGATTTCATTGGGCTTGCCAGGTTCCTGTTTGGTGACCGCCAGGGCATCCTTCAGGGGTTTGCCCTTGAACTGGGCCTGCCAGGCAGGTTCCGTGCTCTTGGCGCCCAGGCCAGGGGTTTCACTGTGGTTCATGACTTTGATCCCGGTGATTTTGTCCCCATCTTTGGAGATGCCCACCATCAGGGTCACTTTTCCGCCGTACCCGCTGGGGGTCACGGTGTAGATGTAGCCGTTGGGCTTGCCGTTCTTGGAGGACTGCTGTACATCAGTGATCAGTCCGCCGGGAGCCGGCAGCTTTTTCAGATTGCCCAGATCGGGCAGCACCACCTTGTAGGCGGCCCGGGTATCGGCTTCATGTTTCTTGGCAATGGTATCCTTGGTCCCTTCATGGGCGGCGGCCACAAGACCTACGCTGACGCCGCAGATGATTGCCAGGATGCCGGTATATTTCACAAAGAGGTTGCTCATTTTTTCTGACCTCCTCCGAAGGATACGTTCCGAACGAACCGGTCAATCATGGGAGTGACCATGTTCATCATCAGGATGGAATAGCACACGCCTTCCGTGTAGCTGCCCCGCAGACGGATCAGGGAAGTCAGGACGCCCAGACCGATGGCATAGATGATCTTGCCTTTTTTGGTGATGGGGGAGGTGACCCAGTCAGTGGCCATGAAGAAAGCACCGATCATCAGGCCGCCGGCGAACAGATGGTACAGAGGGAAAGTGGAGGGATAACCCATCACAGCCCCATAGATCCCGGTGATCACAACCACCGTGCCCAGATAGAAGGCAGGGATCCGCCAGTCGATGAGCTTTTTCCAGATCAGGTACAGGCCGCCCAGGACCAGTGCAGGGACGCAGGTTTCACCCAGGGAGCCGCCCACGTTGCCGATGAACAGGTCGGACAGGGAAGGCAGCTGGGAGGCGGCGGCACCGCCGGCCTGCCATACTTTTTCCGTCATCCGCATTACGGCCAGCGGAGTGGCGGCAGTGGTGGCGTCAGCCCCGGCGGTGGCAGCTGTTACGGCAGCCGCTTTGGTGGCGGGGATGACCCAGGTGGTCATCTGCTGGGGGAAAGAAGCCAGCAGGATGGCACGGCCGATATGGGCCGGGTTGAAGATGTTCTTGCCCAAGCCGCCGAAAATGGCTTTGCCGATCACAACAGCGAACATGCCCCCCAGGACAGCCATGTAGCTGGGCAGGGAAGCAGGCAGGCACAGGGCCAGCAGGAGACCGGTCAGAGCAGCAGAGCCGTCTTTGATGGTGTCCTTCTTCACGCCCATAACCTTGTTGGCCAGTTTTTCAAAAATAATGGCAGAAAGCACGCAGCATACGATCACCCGGACCGCATCCACGCGGAAATAATAGACAGAAGCCAGGACAGCCGGTACCAGTGCCAGGATGACTTCCCGCATGGACTTGCTGATGGTGAGCCCACAGTGCATGTGGGGAGACGAGGAAACGAGAACCAGCGGTTTCGGTTCTTTAATAGGTTCCATAATCAATATCCAGTCCTTTCGCGAAATTATTTGTCGAATTTATAGAAGGGGTTGTGACCGCCGTCACCTTTCCCTCTGATAAATTGCTTGCCCATCCGGATGTACTGCACCAGAGGAATGTGGGCAGGGCATACGAAAGCACAGGATCCGCATTCGATGCAGGCATGGCAGAAGAACCGTTCCGCATCATCCCAGTTCTGTTTCTTCACAGCCTGGACGATTTCCGTGGGTTCCAGCTTCATGGGGCAGGCATCCACGCAGCGGGCGCAGTGCACGCAGGGATCCGGTTCATGATATTGGGCAAAAGGAGAGTTGGAATTGAAGATCAGGAGACCGCTGGAACCCTTGGTGATGGGGTAGTCCAGGGAGTTGACGGCAAAGCCCATCATCATCCCGCCGGAAATGATCTTTCCGGGAGCCCCTTCCAGACCGCCGGCGGCTTTTTCCACAGCGTCGCTGTAGAGGGTCCCCAGACGGACGATATAGTTCCCCGGTTTCTTTACGCCGTCACCGCTGATGGTTACGACTCTTTCGTACAGGGGGATGTTGTTCTTGACGGCCCGGCAGGCTGCCACCGCAGTGCCCACGTTGTCCACGATCACCCCTACATCCGCAGGCAGACCCCGGTCAGGGACCGTACGGCCGGTAGCGGCATAGATCAGGTGTTTTTCAGAACCCTGAGGGTACTTTTCCTTGCAGACGCAGACTTCGATGTTGGCTTCCCCGGCCACTTTCTTCTGCATCAGTTCGATGGCGTCAGGCTTGTTGTCTTCGATGCCGATGACGCCTTTGGCAGCGCCGGAGGCCAGCATGAAGTACTTCAGGCCCTGGATGATTTCGTCGGCGTATTCCAGCAGGGTACGGTGGTCAGCCGTGACGAAGGGTTCGCATTCGATCCCGTTCAGCAGGATCGTGTCGATGGGGCAGTGGCCTTCCTTGGGAGGAGCATACTTCACTGCCGTAGGGAAGGTGGCGCCGCCCATGCCGGCGATCCCTTTTTCCCGCAGGACCTGACGGATCAGATCCGGGGTGATTTCTTCCTCGCTGCGGGGTTTGATATCCTCGCACAGGGTGTCCTGGCCATCATTTTTGATGACCACGCACTGGGAAATCATGCCGTTGGGCATATACCGATTCTCCAGTTTCATGACCATGCCGCTGACGCTGGCATGGATGTTGGTGCTGACGAAACCGCCTGCTTCACCAATCACCTGTCCGATCGTGACCTTATCCCCTGGTTTTACCACCGGCTTGGCCGGAGCACCAATGTGCTGGGAAAGCGGAATGTACACCACGTCCGGAGCCGGGCATCTTTCGATGGCCACTTTGTCGGTCAAGGACTTGCTGGGGGGTACTTCTACACCGCCCATGAAACTTGCTTCTTGTGCAGACATTCAGTTCACCTCTAACCTTTCATGTGTCAACTTCAAGTAAAAATTATATATTGTTAAATCGCAAAAAACAAGGGGTGAAAGAGGCCTGTCAAGAGAAGATGAAAAAAATTACGCAAAATTTTTCTTCTCAAAAAGTTTACAAAAACTCATGCAGAAAATTGTAAAATAGTTTATAATAATGAGCGTGGCAGGTGGATTTTTGTACAGCTGAAAGAATTGAAAAAATCTTGTGAAAACACTGTCTATATAGCCATATATATTTTAGGAAGCGATTTTTTAAAACTCTGGAGGAAATACCCATGTTTGGACTTTATTTCGATGATTATGATACGCCGGTGTTCCGTCCCCCCAGCGAAGCCAACAGCTTCATCCTGCGGGTGACCCGGGGCTGCGCCCACAACACCTGCACCTTCTGTGCCATGTACAAGGACGTGCAGTTCACTGTATGCCCGGACGAGGAGATCTCCCGGCAGATCGCCCTGGCGGCCCAGTATGCCCGGAACCAGGTGAAGCGGATCTTCCTGGCGGACGGGGATGCCCTGGTGCTCCCTACGGAAAAGCTGCTGAAGATCCTGGAAGTGCTCTACCGGACCTTCCCCAACCTCCAGCGGGTCACGTCCTACGCCGGTCCCCGGGACATCCTGCGGAAAAGCGATGAGGACATGATCCGGCTCCAGGAAGCGGGCCTGAAGATGCTGTATTTCGGCCTGGAAACCGGGGACACGGAGCTGCTGGCCCGGATCAAAAAAGGGGTTACCGGGGAAGAAGCCGTTGCTGCCGGCCAGAAAGTGGTCCGCTGCGGCATGAAGCTGTCCATGATGGTAATCGCCGGTCTGGGAGGCAAAGACGGCAGCGAACGCCATGCTGTGGAAACCGGCAAAGCCGTCACTGCCATCCAGCCCAACATGCTCAGCGTGCTGACCCTGCGGCTGTACAAGGGAACGGAGATGCTCCGGCAGTTCGAAGCCGGGGAATTCGAACTGCTGTCTCCGGCGGGACTGGCCCGGGAAGTCCATACCATGCTGGAACATGTGGAGATCCGGCCCGGGAACCACACCCTGTTCCGGAGCAACCACATTTCCAACTACGTGCCCCTGGCCGGAACCCTGCCCCAGGACCGGGACCGGCTGCTCCGGGAGCTGGAAGTTTCCATGGAGAAACTTTCAAAATTGACGGATTGGGAAGTTTATACTAATATGGAGTATTGAGAGTGTATCATTTCTGATATTCTGAAGGGATTTTTCCGGTTACAAGAAAAGAGGCACCACTATGAAACTGCATAAGCTCGTTACAGCGCTGGTCCTGGCTGTACTGGCTCTGCCCCTTTCGGCAGGTGCGGCTGCCCATCGGGCGGCTCCTCTGAAGGTGGGGGACAAAGGCTGGAAAGTCAAAACGGTGCAGATCAAACTGAACGCCATCGGCATGAAGACCCCCCAGACGGGGAAATACACCCGGGAACTGGAAACCCAGGTCCGGAACTTCCAGAAGGAACACAAACTGCCGGCCACCGGGAAAGTGGACGACACCACCTATTTCCGGATTCAGGAGGCCGCCTTTGAAAAGGAGGGGATCCACGGGGTGAAGGGAGAGGATGTGGTCCGGACCGCCTCCCGGTACAAGGGGGTTCCCTACAGCTTCGGAGGGACCACTCCACGGGCTTTTGACTGCTCCGGCTATGTCCAGTACGTGTTCCGGCAGCACAAGGCCCAGCTGCCCCGGACGGCGGACCTGCAGTTCGAGAAGGGCCTCTTTGTGACCCAGCGGCAGCTGAAGCCCGGGGACCTGGTGTTCTTCTCCACCTACGAGCCCGGGGCATCCCATGTGGGGATCTATGCCGGGAACGGGTTGTTCTGGAATGCCACCTCCTCCCGGGGGGTACGGCTGTGCAGTCTGTCCGACGATTACTGGAAATCCAGATATTACGGTGCAAAACGGGTCCTGGTCCCGGTGCACAAATCATATCGCTAAAGCGAATCAGGGGGTAAATCGATGATTAGGGAACGACGCAATAAGGAAAAACTGACCAGCTACTACAACAAATTCGTGGAGGAGGGCATTATAGACCCCAACGTCCATCCGTGGGTAGCGGAGTCCTGGCGCCGGTGCGAAGCACGGAAACTGAACCATGAGACCATGCCGTCCAACGGGGTGCGCCTGTCGCCCCAGGAGCTGGAAAAGGCCCTGGAAGTCCATGAGGATGTGGTGAAGTATGTGGACGGGCTCTTTGAACAGAACAAACAGTATTTCAATTCTCACAACCTGAGCATGCTGCTGGTGGATGAGGACGGGTATGTACTGAAGAACTATGCCCTGCCCTTTTTCCAGCGGAGCATCGAGGATATCCAGGGCATGCGGGTCCTGGAGGAGGATGTGGGTACTTCCAGCATCTGTGTGGCCCGGAGCCACAATGTGCCCTTCCTGATGTTCGGCCCGGAAATGTGGATCCGGGAAAGCCATTCCGGGGATGCCTGCTCGGCTCCCATCGATGTGGCCGGCCAGGGCCGGTATATCCTGTCTCTGTTCTCCCTGGACCAGAACGATCTGCCCTATGACATCCTGCTGAGCCTGCTCATGACCATGAAATATTCCGTGGAGAACTTCCTGACCATGCTGGCCTACTGGAAGGTCTGCGGCCTGATCTCCGAAGAGATCCCCGCCTCCGTCTACTGGGTGAACCCGGACGGAACCCTGCGGTATGCCAACAGCAATGGCCGGAAGCGGATGGAAGGGAAGGACCGGTTGGATGAAGTGTTCCTGAACTATGAGCACATCCCCATCCAGAAAGGGCTGTCCGGGAAGAGCACCATCCGGAAGGAAATCACCTGGATCACCCAGGACCGGACCTATGAAGATGTGACCAGCGTACTGCCGGTGAAGACCGGGGGGAAGGTGGACAGTGTGGTGATCATCACCATGGCCATTGAAGACCTGAAGACCACCATCGCCCATGCCACCGGGTACAGCTCCCGGTACAGTCTGTACAGCATGGTGGGGAATTCCAGCGAGTTCCTGGCCCTCCAGCACAAGGCCGCCCGGGTGGCCCGGGGGGACAACAACCTGCTGCTCCAGGGGGAACCGGGTACCGGCAAACAGCGCCTGGCCCACGGGATCCATCAGGCCAGCCCCAGAGCGGCGGCACCGCTCATTACCGTACGGGGCCATGACGGGTCCGAAGCGGAACTGGAAGCGGAATTCTTCGGCAGCGACGACGGAGCCGGCCATGTAACCGCCGGGGCCCTGGAACTGGCCAACGGAGGCACCCTGTTCCTGGACGAAATTGAAAAATTCCCCACCAAACTGGAAGATGCCCTGGCGGACGCCCTGAAGAACGGGGTCCTGAACTGGGAAACCGGCACCCGCCGGAAATACAATGTGCGGGTGATCGCCGCCTGCGATTCCAACCTGAAACGGCTGACCGACAAGGGACTGTTTTCCCGGAACCTGTATGAGCAGGTGATCGGGACGGTGATCCGGGTACCGCCTCTGCGGGAGCGGGTGGAAGACGTGGAAGTGATCGCCAACCACATCCTGACGGAAATGGCCGCCCGGCACAACATGCCTGGCAAGACCCTGTCCAAGGAAGCCCTCCAGCTGCTGAACAGCTGCCAGTGGCCCGGGAACATCAAACAGCTCCAGGGGGTCATCGAACAAGCCTTCTTCCACACCTCCGGAAGCGTCATCGAAGCCTCCCACATCAAACTGCCGGGAGAACACCGGATTGAAAAATCCTGGAAGCACGACAAGGATGCCTTTGTGGCCGCCTGGAAAGCCGCCGGGGGCAATATCAGCAAACTGGCCCTGATGCTGGACGTAAGCCGGGTGACCCTGTACCGGTACCTGAAGAAATTCAACCTGGGACCGGAAGAGAAGAAGAATCGGGGAAAGAAAGAGAAATAAAAAAGGTGGTGTTGCACAGTATGTGCAGCACCACCCTCTTGTTCAGACAATAAGGAGAAAAACAGATGCGTTTACGTAAGAAACCCTGGATCCCTCAGGCTCTGGAAGATTTCCGGGGAAAGGAACTGCTGGAAGACCAGCTGGAACAATACAAGGGGAACTGGTCCCAGGCGGTGCTGGGGGGACGGCCGGTGCAGCTGGAAATCGGCTGCGGCAAAGGCCAGTTCCTCACGGCCATGAGCGGACTCCATCCGGAAATCGGCTACCTGGGCATCGAGACCCAGCGGGAAGTGTGCTATTATGCGGTGAAGAAGCTCCGGGAGGGGGAAATCCCCAACGCCCGGATCGTCCATGCAGACGCTGCCCATCTCCTGGACTGGTTCGCTCCCGGGGAAGTGGACCAGATTTACCTGAATTTCAGCGATCCCTGGCCCAAAGCCCGGCACGCCAAACGGCGGCTCACCTACCGGACCTTCCTGGCCCAGTACAGGGAAATCCTGAAGCCGGGGGGTCATCTCCGGTTCAAGACCGACAATGATGATTTATTTGCCTTTTCTGTAGAGGAGTTCAAAGAATTCGGACTGGAAATCGTGGCACTTACCACGGACCTCCATCATACGGATATCCTCAACGAAGCCCAGACGGAATATGAGCAGAAGTTCAGCGCCCGGGGCAAGAACATCAACTTCTGCGAAGTGGCCTTTTAAGGGATCTGAGGCGGACCATGGGAAAGCGGTTTTTGATTTGGAGCAATCCCCGGGATGCCCTGGTGCATCTCACCTATTTCCTGATGCTCCTGGGGGGTGTGAATATATTCAGCGCCAGTTTCGTGGCGGCCGGGGACATGTTCGGCAACGGCTACCACTATCTGATCCGGTATTTCATCTACGGGGCCGTAGGGCTTGTGCTGATGCACTGGATCGGACGGAAATGGGACTACCACAAGGTCTTCCGGTATAATCAGATTTTCTGCGCCGGCTGCACGGCCCTTCTCATCGCCGTGGATATTTTCGGCAAGGGCATCAAAGGTGCCCAGCGCTGGCTGATCATCGGGCCTTTTTCTTTCCAGCCGTCGGAATTCGTGAAACTGGCGGTGATCCTCCTGGGGGCCGACTGCCTGGGCCGGCTGATGGAACAGGGCATACCGCCCCGCCTCCACAAAAAGGAAACCTGCAAGGCCTTCCTGGAGGCGGCCTTCATGTCCTTCCTGGTGCTGATCCAGCCGGATATGGGGACGGCGGCCATCATCCTGACATTGATGATCGTGCTGTATCTCCTGGCCGGTCTGCCCTGGAAGGATTTCAGCATCCTGCTGGGAGGCCTTCTGGGCGGGGCTGTGGCGGCGGTGATCCAGGCTCCCTACCGGATGAACCGGGTGCGGATCTGGCTGACTCCGGAACTGGATCCTCAGGGAAACGGGTACCAGGCAGTCCAGGCCAAAATGGCCATTGGCAGCGGGGGCCTGTTCTTCGGAGAATCCGCCGGTATGGGGACCAGCAAGTTCTTTTACCTGCCGGAAGCCCATACGGACTTTGCCTTTGCCGTTTTCTGTCAGGAATGGGGCTTTGTGGGAGCCTTGTTCCTGATCCTGGTGTTCCTGCTCATGGGCCTGTCTCTTTACCGGATCGGCCAGAACACCCAGGACCGGCGGGGATTCCTGCTGGTCAGCGGAGTGAACTTCCTGGTGGTGGGCCAGGCCATTGCCAACATGGCCATGGTCTGCGGCATCCTGCCGGTCATCGGGGTGCCCCTGTCCTTCATCAGTTACGGGGGCACTTCCCTGATCATCACCCTGGTGGGAATCGGCCTGGTGCTGTCAGTGTACCGGATGGAAACGGAAGGAAAAAGGCAGCCGGCGCCTGCTGCCGGTAAGCCGGTCTCCCGGCCGGTCCGGAAGGAAACAGGGAGGTGGTCCCGGTGAAGCGGCCGTCCTTTTTCAGCCCAAAAAAGAAAAACACACCGCAGGCTCCCAGGGAACCGGTGCTGAAGCTGGATCCCACCCATCAGGCTGTCCTTCACGAAGGGAAGCTCCGGGCGGTGATCCTGGGGAAAGTCCTGGGGGTAGCGGTGCTGGCAATCATCCTGCGGCTGTTCTGGCTCCAGGTGATCCAGGGCAGCACCCTGGCCCAGGAGGCCAACGACCAGATCACCGGGGAACATACGGAAATCGCTCCCCGGGGCAGCATCGTGGACCGGAACGGGGAGGAACTGGCGGTCAGCGTGGTGAGCAAGTCTCTCTATGTGGATCCCCAGGAACTGGTGGACAATCCGGAACGGTGGCCGGCCGGGAAAATGCCCAGCCGGGATCCCAAACGGGTGGCCGCTGATGCCCTGGCTCCGGTGCTGGATCTGAAAGCGGACCAGCTGTATAAGGAATTCTGCGAGCCGGACCGGCGGTTCATCTGGGTGAAGCGGACCCTGGATCCCCATGAGGCGGACCAGGTGGAAGCCATCCTGAAGGATCAGAAACTCAGCGGCTTCCACTTCAAGGAAGAAAGCAAACGGTTCTATACGAAAAACGACCTGGCCGCTCAGGTGCTGGGCTTTGTAGGCACCGACGACCAGGGCCTGGAAGGCATGGAAGCCTCCATGGATGAAGAACTGAAGGGCCGGAAACAGAAAAAACGGAGCTTCTTCGATGCCAAGGGGAAACTGGTGGGCCGCAGCGCCCTGAACCAGGTCCAGGTCCGGCGGATGAACACGGTCCAGCTGACCATCGATGCCCGGATGCAGTTCATCCTGGAAAAGAGCCTGGATGAGGCCATCAAAAAGACCCATGCAGCCAGTGCCGCCGCCATCCTCATGGACCCCAACACCGGGGAGATCCTGGGCATGGCCAGCCGGCCCACCTTCGATCCCAACCATTTCGGGAATGCTCCCAAAGGGGCCTACATGAACCGGGGAGTAGGGATCGTCTACGAACCAGGATCCGTGTTCAAACCCATTATGGGGTCGGCGGGGCTCATGGAAGGGGTCATCACCCCCAATACCCCCTTCAACGACCAGGGGTCCATTGACGTGGGAGGCCGGCGGATCCGGAACTGGGACGGGAAGGGCATGGGCCATGTGACCTTCACCGACGTGATCAAGTTCTCCCTGAACACCGGTATGGCCGACCTGGGCCTGAAGCTGGGCGGGGAACGGGAAACCCAATATGCCAAGGCCTTTGGCTTCGGCAGTGTCACCGGCAGCGATGTGCCCGGGGAAGAAGCGGGGATCCTGTACAATCCCAAGGATATGGTGCCTTCCGACGTGGCCACCATGGCCATCGGCCAGGGCATCGCGGTGACTCCTCTCCAGATGCTCCGGGCCATCTGCGCCATTGCCAACGGAGGGAACCTGGTGAAGCCCTATATCGTAAAGAAAGTCACCAGTCCTGACGGCCAGGTGCTGAAGGAAGGAAAGACGGAAGTGGTCCGGACGGTGATCACCCCGGAAGTGGCGGAAGAAATGCGGACCATGATGGAAAAAGTGGTTTCCGAAGGGGGCGGCAAGACCGCCCAGATCAAAGGGTACAAGATCGCCGGGAAAACCGGTACTGCTGAAAAACTGTCCCCCAAAGGGGGATACATCCCCGGGGTGTACATTGCCTCCTTTGTGGGCTTTGTGCCCAGCGATGCTCCCCGGTATGCCATGATCATCATGCTGGATTCCCCCAAAGGGGCTTTCTACGGTTCCCAGGTGTCCGCACCTATTTTCCGGGATACCCTCCAGCAGATCCTGGTGGCGGAAGGGGTCCAGCCCAGCAACTGGGACGGAATTCCCACGGTGGAATCCCTCCTGGCCAAAACCGCCAAGGAGGCGGCGCCTCTGGTGACCCTGGAAGCGGACGGGAACGGAGCGGTGAAGCTGTCCAACCTGGCCGGCCATTCCATCCGGGAAGTGGCCGGAGCCCTGGGCGGCGCCGGACTGTCCCTGATCCCGGTGGGCAGCGGCACCAGCTGGAAGCAGAACCCGGCACCGGGGACCGTCCTCCACAGCGGGGATACGGTGACCGTGTATTTTCGGTAAGGAAAGGATGGGAGTATGGAACAGATCATCATGGCCGGGAAACCGGTCGCAGAAGAAATCCGCCGGAAGCTCCGGGACCGGTTCGCCGGAAAGACCCTGACCCTGGCTACCTTCCTGGTGGGAAACAATGAAGCGGCCCATGTGTACAAACGGAGCCTGCTGAAAACCGCTGCCAGCCTGGGCATCCATACCCGGGATGTGGAACTTCCGGAAAATGCCACCCAGGAAGAGGCGGACCTGGCACTTCGGAACCTGAGCCTGGATCCCCAGGTGGACGGGATCCTGCCCCTGGTGCCCTTTCCCCGGCACATCAGCCGGATGCAGCTGATCAGCCAGCTGGACCCGGAAAAGGACATGGACTGCATCCATCCCATCAACGGGGGCAAGCTGTACCTGGGGATCACCCCCTGGGGCCCCTGTACTCCCCGGGCCTGCATGGCTCTCCTGGATTACTACAGGATCCCTCTGGAAGGCCAGAATGTGGCCATGGTGGGGTATGGAGAAGTGGTGGGCCGGCCCCTTACCCTGATGCTTATGGGCCGGTATGCCACTGTCACCGTCTGCCGTTCCCGCACAAAAAATCTGCCTGCCATTGTGCGGCAGGCAGATATGGTCATCAGCGCAGTGGGAAAACCCAACCTGATCACTGAAGACATGCTCCGGGAAGGAGCTGTGGTTGTGGATGTGGGCATCAATTCCCAGAACGGGAAACTGGTGGGGGATGTTCCGGAAGCCGCCAAACAGGCCAGGGCTTCCGCCTATACCCCGGTTCCCGGCGGAGTGGGAGTGGTCAGCAACCTGATGGTCATGGAGACCCTCACCCGCCGGCTGTGATCATTTCTGATCCTTGGCCGCCAGTTTGCCCAGGAATTTGGCCTTGTTCACCAGGAACCGTTCATGGGTGCCCTGGCCGATGGTGCCGTAGTTGTCGGACACGGTGATCTTGAAGGTCAGTTTCCGGCCATCCACGCCCACCAGCACCGCTTTGGCGGTTACGGTCTTGCCTACGGCGGTGGCGGCGTCATGGGACAGGTTCACCCCGATCCCCACGCTGGTGGTGTCTTCGTCCAGGCAGGGATTCACAATATTGCAGGCGGCCTTTTCCATCAGGGCCAGCATGGCCGGGGTGGCATAGACATCCAGGGAGCCGCTGCCCATGGCGGCGGCGGTGTTGGTGTGGAGGACGGTGTCCGTGGCTTCGCCTACGGCGCCGATACGGAATTCTTTCATGATATCCACTTCTCTCTTTTAGAATTTTGACAATTCAATCTTACTCGTTTTTCCCGGGAAAGGCAAGAAGTCAGTGCCGGTTCCTCAGGATGGAACCGGAAGGGAAGCGAGGGGAAGATACAAGACAGCCGGGAGGGCGTTATGAAAAAGATCATGATCCTTGGGTGCCTGCTGCTGAGCCTTTTGTTCAGCGGCTGCGCCAAAGGCCATATTACCATGGAAATCACCCGTCTGGGGGCGGCGGACCTGACCTGCAAACTGGTAACGGCACCGGTGCTGAAACCCACCGTGGATGCCTTTGAGGAGGATTTCCGAAAGGACGGATACGGAGTCCGGCCGGCCAAGGAAGGGCAGTATGAAGGGTTTGTAGCCACCAAACACTACAACCAGGTAAAGGACATCAAGGATTCCAAGGTGCTGAAGACCTTCGATATCCGGACCTGGGAACAGGCAGCCCAGGATGCTGCCGGGCCCCAGAACGGGGAAAAGGCCAAACCGGCCCAGGTGTCCCGGGAAAAGAAGGAGCCGGTGGTCCGGCTCCAGGGAGGGCTGCTGTTCGATACCATCAGCGTCCACACCGGGATCAACATGGCTCCCAAGGAAGAACTGAAGAACCGGGATGCCCAGGCGGTGCTCCAGAGCATCATGAAGCAGTTCGACCTGCGGTTCACCCTGGTGCTGCCTACGGCGGTGGATGATACCAACGCCACCCAGGTCAGCGACGACAGGAGAGTGCTCACCTGGAAGCTGCCTCTGGGCGAAGAGACAACCATGGATGCCACCGTCACCTACCTGAACCCGGTGAAAGCCGCCGGCTGGCTCATGGTGCTGCTGGTGGTGGGCGGCGTGGGGAACGCCTATTACCGGAAGCGGAAAAGGATGAAGGGGACTGGAGCGTGAGCCCCAGTTTGTCAGCGGGTCTGTTGCCCATGCAACAGACCCCTTTTTAACTATTACGAAAACAATTAATTTATGTTACAATAAAATTGAAAAAAGACCAACTCATCCGAAATGGAGGGAAGACGTATGGCTGAATTTCTGAAATTGACCAAACTGACCATCTATGTAGGGGAGGACTTCTTCTACAAGGACAAACCTTTTTACAAGGCCATCTTCGACATTGCCGGAAAATACAAAATCGCCGGCTGCACGGTGATGCGGGGGACCCAGGGCTATGGGAGCCGGGTGCGGGGGAAGGAACGGAGACTGTTCATCAGTGTTTCCGAAGCCATCAACCTGCCGGTGATCATTACCATGATTGACAAAAAGGAACAGATTGAACTGCTGTATCCGTTCCTGGAGGAAAACCTGCGCCATGGGGTGGCTACAGTGGAAGAAATCGATATGCTGGCCACCAACTTCGTGAAGGAAGAGTACCAGAAAAAGATTGCCAACCGGGACAACCCGGCCATGCAGAAGTAAAAAAGGGGGCTGTTGTACATGCAACAGCCCCCTGCTATTGGAGGAATGAATATGGAAAAAGTCATTATCGAAAGTTTCACCCTGGACCATACCAAGGTCAAGGCTCCTTATGTGCGGCTGATTTCCCAGGAGACCGGGGAACATGGGGACATTGTCTCCAACTATGACATCCGGCTGTGCCAGCCCAACCAGCAGGAAATCCCCACCGGGGGAATGCACACCCTGGAACATCTCCTGGCCCTTTACCTGCGGCCCCGGATCAAGGGCTATCTGGACTGTTCTCCCTTTGGCTGCCGCACCGGGTTCCATCTCCTGTGCTGGGGGGTCCATGATCCCAAAGACGTGGCCAAAGCCCTGAAGGAAGCCCTGGAACTGGTGGTGAAGACCACCTGGGACCAGGTGCCCGGAACGAAAGAAAAGGAATGCGGGAACTACAAGGATCATTCCCTGTTCTGTGCCCAGGAATGGGCCAAGGAGATCCTGGCCAAAGGGATCAGCAGTGATCCCTATGAACGGAAGATCGTTTAGCCGCGGCTCGCGACCGGGGGGTGTGAGTTTTTCCACACCCTTTTTTTGTTGTCGGTACACAACTGGTTTTATGGATGTCCGGCGGCTTTTGGTTACTGCCGGAGTGTTTCTCCGGCTGTTTTTTTCCACAGTGCAACAAATGCGGATGCGGCTTTGGTAAGATATCGCTTTTTGTTTGTTAGCAGATAGAATGTCCGGCGCAGGCTTGGGTGATCAATCTTATAGATGTGCATTGCCTTGGGCTTTCGATGCCTGAGCATCTGTTCTCCCACAAAGGCAGCACCAATTCCTGCACAGGCCAACTGAAGGGAGGTTTCCTGCTGTTCTGCCTGCAGAACGATATGGGGCTGGCGATGGGCATCTGCATAGGCATTCCTGACACAGGCCTGGAGATTGGAAGGCGCCGCCAGAAGGATGATGGGAAGCTGGAACAAGGCATCTGAAAGGGGAATGGATTTTGGCTCTGACCAAGGCGGACCCTCTAAATCCAGTTCCCATGGCAGCCAGTCCGGCTGATTATAGGCGTCTGGAACGGCGAGATAAATTTGATCCTGGAAGAGAGGGACTTTTTTTAAATCTGGAATATCTATCGTGCCTGCATTGCAGCAGAAGTCGATTTTTCCTTTCGCAAGATCGGTGAGGTTTTTACTGGGCTCCTGTTCTTTCAGCTGGATGTCGATCTTGGGATATCTTTGGATGAACTGTGCTATGACAGGGGGGAGGATACAGGAATTGATGTATTGGGTGCCTCCAATCCGTACGGTCCCAGTTTCCAATCGTTCGATGTCACGGATTTCGGCTTGCAGGTCGGTTTCAATCGACATCATTTTTTCGATACTTTTGATATAGAGCTTGCCTACAGGAGTCAAAGTGACGGATTTGCCCTCCCGATAAAAAAGCGGCATATGCAAATGATCCTCTACTTTTTTTATAGCCATACTGAGGGTAGGCTGGGTAACGTAGAGCTTTTCGGCAGCCTTGGTAAAACTGCCTAGTTTATAAGCGGCATAAATATATTTGTAATAGTTTTCCATGTTCTCTGCTTTCTTCATCAAAAAAATTGATGAAAATATAAAATACATCAATTAGATTTTAACATTATCTGAATATATAATCAACATAACGAAACTTTCCGATTGGCCAGCGGGAGAAAAGTAAAGGAGAGCGAGGAGAAAGTTATGGAGCAAAGTACGATTGCTATCGTCATCTTAGTGATGACCATGTTGCTGGTTATGAATGATCGGATTCCCTTGGCGGTGACTTCCATGCTGGCTGCATTGGCGATGTCGCTGACTGGGATCCAGCCTTTAGGAAAGGCATATGCTTATTTTGGGAATACCACGATTGTTTTTTGTGGGGCGACGATGATCATATGCAATGGGTTGTTTGAAACAGGTGCAATCCAAAAGGTCAGTGATTTGCTGTTCCGGAAGATGGCCCAAAAAAGTGAGCGTGCGCTGGTTGCAGCGATTTCTCTTTTTACAGGGCTGATTACTGGTTTTACGACCAATTCCGCCATTGCCGCGACTATGGTGCCTGTTGCCCGGTCGATTGCCATGGAATCCCACGGCAAGGTCAAAGCCAAAAATCTGTTGATGCCTGTGGGGATGATGAGCACCATCGGATCGCCTCTGTCTCTGTCAGGAGCTGCCGCTGTTTCCATGGCTGGAGCTATGGTCAATGAAGCGGGAGGAAATCTGGGATTTTTTTCCATGGCACCGATTACACTGATCCTTTTGGCCGTCAGTACGCTCTACTTTGCTACGGCAGGATATTGGATCATGAAGAAAAGTTTTGATTTTGAAGATCCGGTGGTGGAACTCCCTGCTGTAAATATGAAGCAGGTCCCCAGATGGAAACCGATTTTGAACCTTGTAGTATTTTTCTTGATGATTGCAGGCTTCATTTCTGGGATCTGGAATGTCGCCATTGTTTCGCTGCTGTGTGTGGCTGTTCTCTGCCTGACCCACTGCATCTCGATGAAAGCGGCGATCCGTTCTTGTGACTGGAACGTGCTGATCGTCATGGCAGGAGTCACTTCGATGGCCAATGGGCTGGATGCCAGTGGTGCCGGGAAAGTCATTGCCCATGCGTTCTTGCAGTTGATGGGAGGCAGCGAGGCCAGTCTTCCCATGATGATGGTCGCAATGGGTCTGGTCGGCTGGTTCCTTTCCCAATTCATGAGCAACACTGCGGCCAATGCCATTGTCATCCCCATTGCACTTTCGCTAGGCATGGCAATGAATATCAATGTACTCTATTTTTGCGTCCCGGTCATCATTGGGACAGCCATTGCCATTACTACGCCTCTGGCATCTCCGACAACCGTAATCGTCATGCAGGGAGGGTTTCGCTTTAAAGATTTTGTCAAAGTGGGGATTCCGCTCAGCATCATATTACTGCTCATCATGTTTCTGCTTTCGCCTCTGTTTTTCCCCGCCTGAAAAAGAGAGAATCTGCTTGAAGGCTGGCAACAACAGAGGGGAAATCAAGAATCAATCATAAGGAGAAAAATATGGATATCAATGAGAAATATTTTGTAGGTTTTGAGCACCGGATCATCGATACCGGAGAAGTGAAAATCCATGCTTGGTGTGGAGGAACTGGGCATGAGGCTGTATTGTTGCTGCACGGGCACCCGGAAAGCCATCTGACTTGGTATGCTGTAGCCCCCCGTCTGGCGGAGAGATATCGTGTAGTCATACCGGATATGAGAGGTTATGGAGAAAGTAGCAAGCCACATGGATTGCCTGACCATTCTACGTATTCCAAGAGGGCGATGGCTAGGGATCAGGTATTTGTCATGGAAAAATTGGGGTATCAGAAATTCCATATTGCCGGACACGACCGTGGCGGGCGTGTATGTCACCGTATGATGCTGGACTATCCGGAGAAAATCAAATCCTGCCTATTGCTAGATATCATCCCTACCCTTGATGTTTATAACAGAACAGATCGGGAAATTGCCACGAAGTATTGGCACTGGTTCTTTTATATCCAGCCGGAGCCTTTTCCAGAAACTTTCTTGGGTGCAGAACCTGCCTATTTCATCCGCAGCAATATCCGCAAGAAAACCATTCCGGGAACCATTGGAAAGCAGCAATTTCCGGAAGATATCGTACGCGAATATATCCGGTATTATTCTGAACCGGCTACAGTCCATGCCATTGCCGAGGATTATCGGGCAAGTGCAGCGATCGATTGGAATCTGGATATGGCAGATTTGGGACGTACCATCCAAACCCCCATCTGTTGTTTGTGGGGATCCAATGGAAATATCTGCAGGTATTGGGATGTATTGGGTATCTGGAAGAAGCTGGCCAATCATGTAACTGGTTATGGAATCCCAGGCTGTGGGCACTTTGTACCGGAAGAAAAACCGGAAACTGTCATCCAGGAACTAGAAAAAATGATTGAGGCCAACCGCTGAAAGGAGAACAGCTATTATGCATGCCATTGAGAAAATCTTTGCAAAGAATGCCGGTAAAAAGACGGTAGAAACCGGTGAAATCGTGATGGCCAAGGTGGATTTCGCGGAGATTAATGATCTGTATCTGCAGACGGTCTACTCTTTTTATGAGATGGGAGGGGAAAAGGTCTGGGACAATACCCGCTGCGCTTTTGTCTTCGACCATTATGCTCCCTGTCCCACCATCAAGAGTGCCCAGAATCATAAGGAAATGCGGGAATTTGCCCAGAAGAACAACCTGAAATACCATTTTGACACCAACTGCGGGGTCTGCCATCAGGTCATGCCGGAAGCCGGCCTGATTTATCCTGGGATGATTGTGGTGGCTACGGACAGCCATACGACAACCCATGGCGCCTTTGGTGCAGTGGGCACGGGCTGCGGAGCCACGGATATGGCCACCATCCTGATGACGGGGGAACTGTGGTTCCGGATTCCTGAAATCATCGAAGTGCGTCTGGAAGGAGAAGCCCCCAAGGGTGTATTCCCCAAAGACGTGATCCTGGCTGTGCTGGGAAAGATTCGAGCCGATGGAGCGGTGTACAAGGCCATCGATTTCACCGGCAGCTATGTGGAGAACCTGAATGTGGCAGGACGGATGACCATCTGCAACATGGCTGTGGAAATGGGAGCCAAGACGGCCTACATGCAGCCGAACCAGGCCGTGCTGGATTATGTAAAGGCACGTGCCGTCCGTCCCTTTGAAGTGCAGTACACCGACCCAGGGTATACCTATGCAGAAAGCTATACTTTCGACGTTTCCCAATTGGAACCGGAACTGTCCTGCCCCAGCAGTGTGGAAAATGTCCATCCTCTCTCCAGCGTAGTGGCCCAGGGGCCGGTGAAGCTGAATCAGGGCTATATCGGATCCTGTACGGGAGGACGGGAAGAAGACATTGCCATTGCCGCAAAGATCCTGAAAGGGAGACATATCCCGGAATATACCCGCCTGGTGGTGATCCCAGCTTCCAATGAAGTGATGGAGAAATGCCTGGAAAAAGGATATATCCAAGATCTGATCAAGGCTGGGGCGACCATTTCCACCCCTGGATGTGGGGCCTGCCTGGGAGCCCATGAAGGGGTGCTGACCGCCGGAGAGGTCTGCATCACCAGCACCAACCGGAATTTCCCGGGACGGATGGGATCCACGGAAGCCCTGATGTACCTGGCCAGCCCGGCTACGGTGGCAGCCAGCATGGTGACCGGATATATCACGGATCCCCGGAAGTATCTGTAAGGTGAAGGAGGAAGCAGAGATGGAAACAAAGGTAACGGGAAAAATCATCGTAGTGGGAGACAACATCGATACGGATCAGATCTATCCGGGGCGGTATCTGGATATCGTAGACCCCAAAGAAATCGGCAGCCACTGCCTGTGCGGAGTGGATGAAAACATCGCTGCCAGTTTTCCCAAGGGAGGCATGGTGGTGGCCGGCCGGAATTTTGGCTGTGGGTCTTCCCGGGAACATGCCCCCATTGCGCTTTTGAATATGGGTGCCAAAGCGGTACTGGCAGATTCTTTTGCCCGGATCTTTTTCCGGAATGCCATCAATCTGGGACTTCTGCCCATTATCTGCAAGGGATTGAAGGACAAGGTGAAAGATGGGATGACCCTGACCCTGGACCTGGAAAAGTATCAGGTGACGGTGCAGGAAACCGGGGAAACCTATCCCTGTGAGAAACTGGGACCCCAGGCCATGAAGATCCTGGAAGCCGGGGGCATCAAACCGCTCATGCGCAAGAAGATAAGGAATTAGCAGTGATCCCTTTGGTCGCGAGTCGTGAGTCGCGGGCTTGTTGGTGCAAGCCGAAAATCCCGTTTTGCAAATTCCAGTGGATTTTGCCTTATCATCCTATAGAAAAAGAACAAACGGCTTAAACGTCAAGGCTCGCGATCCGTGACTCGTGGCCCGTGACCGGGGGTGTGAATTTTTTCACCCCCCCTATTTTCACGCTCCCGGCAGCTGGACTTCTATGGTGGTCCCTTCATTCAGCCGGCTGGTGAGGCTGATGTTGCCCCGGTGCTGTTCCACGATGTGCTTCACGATGGAAAGCCCCAGGCCGCTGCCGCCGTTTTGCTTGCTCCGGCTGCCCTCCACCCGGTAGAACCGTTCGAATACCCGTTCCTGGACGTCTTCTGGGATGCCGATGCCGGTGTCCTTCACAGTAAGGATCACCTGGTCTTCCTCTTTTTTCATGGTTACGTACACATGGCCTCCCGGCCGGTTGTACTTCACTCCGTTGTCGATGAGATTCATGGCCATTTCCCGGAGCATGCTGCTGCTGCCCCGGACCTTGTCTTCCGTAAGCTGGCAGTGGATGGTCACCTGCTTGTCCTTGCAGAAGGGATCCATGAATTCCACCACCGACTGGATCAGCCCTCCCAGAGGAACGGCTTCCTGCATGGCCTCCGCCGGCATTTCCTCGATCCGGGACAGGAAGATGATGCTGTTGATCATTTCCAGCAGCCGGGCGGCTTCTTTCCGGATCAGCTGGCCAAAATGGGCAATGTCCTCTTTCTTCTGGTACATGCCGGCGGCCATCAGTTCCGCAAAGCCGCTGATGGAGGTAAGGGGGGTCTTCAGTTCATGGGTTACGTTGGCGGTAAAGTCCCTCCGCAGCTGTTCCCGTTCCCGGGCTTCCGTAATGTCCTGGATGATCAGCATACGGGTGGCCCGGCCCTGGGGAGGCTTCAGCAGCTGGAGATCCAGCTGGTACTGGCGGCTCCGGTATTTTACCGTCTGGCTCCAGGGCTGGCTGCTCCGGAGCCGGCCCTGGGGAATCCGGGCTTCCGGAGGCAGGAAGGGCATAAGGAATTTCCCCAGGAGCCGAGGCCGGCCGGCAGTGGGTTTCTCTTCCTGCTGGAGCAGCTGGAATCCCCAGGCATTGATCCACTGGATCCGCATCTGGTCGTCCAGGAGGATCACGCCCTCCTTCAGGCTGTCGGTGATCCGCTTCATGGTGTTCCGTTCCTGTTCCAGGTTCCGCAGACTCTGGTCCAGCTGTTTTCCCTGCCGGTCAATGGTGGCCAGGAAAGGGAGCAGCTCCGGATAGGAGGTGTGGAACAGCTGCCGTTCTTCTTCCGTGGTGTCTCCCTGGCCGACCTGGGACAGATACCGGGTGGCCTGGTCCAGGGGATCCAGGAGCCCCTGGGTGAGCCGGCGGACGGTGAACTGGCAGATCAGGATCAGGAGAAGCAGGGAAATGATCCACCAGGGCAGGAGCTCTTCCAGAGGCCGGAGCAGTTCCGTCTGGGTCCGGGCCACCCGGAGCACGGAGCCGTCGGACAGCCGCTGGGCCGCATAAAGGGTCACTTCCTGGAGGGTGGAGGAGTGCCGGGCATCGCTGCCCTGGCCTTCTCCCAGAGCCTGGGCGATTTCCGGCCGTTCCCGGTGGTTGGGCAGGCTGCCGGCTTCTTCATAGGAATCGTAGAGCACGGTGCCGTGGCTGTCCACCCAGGTGAACCGCAGGTCCGGGGACGCCTGGCTGGAGCGCTGGAGAAACACATAGGAATCGCTGTGGTGGTTCAGTTCCGTACTCATCACCTGGGACACCTGCTGAAGATCTGCCAGGGTCTGGCGCTTGGCGGTCTGCCAGGAGGCGAAGGCACATACCAGGGCGGTGATCAGGATACAGGCCAGTCCCACCAGGAACAGATGGAGATAGATCTGTTTTTTCATAGGCGGCGTGCTCCTTTACTGGATCCGGTACCCTATACCCCGGACAGTCTGGATGATCCGGCCGGCTTCTCCCAGTTTCTGCCGGAGGCTCCGGATGTGCATGTCGATGGTGCGGCTTTCTCCGGCATAGGAGAAGGACCATACCGCTTCCATGATCTGGTCCCGGCTCAGGACGATGCCGGCGTTGGCCATCAGGTAATGGAGCAGGTCGAATTCCTTTACGGTCAGTTCGCAGGGCTGGCCCTGGGTGGTCACCTGGTGCTTCTTCAGGTCCAGGGTAATGTCCCCGCACACCAAAAGGTCCCGGTCCTGGGGTTTCTGCTGGGTACCCCGGCGGAGAACCGCTTTCACCCGGCTCAGCAGTTCCATGATCCCGAAAGGTTTGGAAATGTAGTCGTCCGCTCCGGCGTCCAGGCCGGTGACCACATCGTATTCACTGGTCCGGGCAGTGAGCATGATTACCGGGAGGCTGCTGGTGGCCGGCTGGTCCCGGAGCTTCTTCAGGATCTCCAGGCCGCTTTCCCCCGGGAGCATAATGTCCAGGAGCACCAGATCCGGCTTCTTTTCCTCCAGGGCCTTCCAGAAGGAGGCTCCGTCGGGAAAGGCCTCCGCCTGGAATTTCTGGCTGCACAGGGCATAACGGACCAGTTCCCGGATGTTTTCATCATCTTCCACACAATATATCAGCGCCATTCCATCGCACCTTCCCTTGCCGTTTTTTTTTCATTATAACGTAATTCAGGAGATTCCAACAGAGGGGGAACGGTTATAACCATTCCCCGTTGGATAAGAAAAAACGAACAGAGTTTCATAAACTTATTGAAAAAGCGAACAGAACGTGATATCATACACATAACAAACAAAAGTTCGAGTGGAGGGAAGAAAAATGAAGAAACTTTTACTGGGGTTGGTGCTGGTCCTGTTGGGGGTTTCTTCCCGCGGAGTGTTGGAGATGGAAGCGGCTCCCACCAGTTATCATACGGAACAGGTGGTGGTGATGCGGGGGGACAGCCTGTGGGGCATTGCCCGGAAGTACACCCATCCGGAAGAGGATGTGCGGGAAGTGATCGACCGGATCGCCAAAGCCAACCATCTGGATCTGCGCCAGGCCATCCAGCCGGGACAGAAGCTGGTGGTGCCGGTGAAACAGGACAAAAGGGAAAAGATGGTGGCCAGCCGCTGAAGGGTGATCAGGGCCTGTGAAAATATTTTCACAGGCCCTCTTTTGTTGTACAATGGAACCAAACTGACAGCAGGGGGAAGGACAATGGCTGAGGGGAAAGCACCGGAGACGCCCTCATCGGAAAGATGCACCAGGAACAAAAGGAATACCAGACCCTGATCCTGACGGAAGTTCCGGATATCAGCGAAGACAACGGGGAAGCCCAGCGGCTGCTGGACCTGACCCGGAGCGAGATCCTGTCCTCCTTCCAAAATGTAGTGCCTCTTTCCCAGACCAGCCCGGAAAAAATCAATCAGATCCGGAACTGGGGGAAAGAAAGGGCGGTACCCGCTTCCGGACGGCCTATCGGAGAAGAACAACTGCCGGCCAGGACCGGGAAGCTGGACCCCCGGTTCCTGGAAAAGGTACTGGAAACCATCCGGAAGGATTTTCCGGAAATCCGGTGCCTGGGACAGTTCCTGGGGATCCTGGCAGTTTGCCGGATCGATGATTCCTATGATGTGCACATGCTGGACTTCCAGGGACAGGTGATCCGCCATTTCCACAAGGGAGAACCGCTGCCGGAAGGGTTGGAGAAGGGACGGAACCTGGCCCTGTACGGAGGTTACGCCTTTGTGGAAGTGTACACCGACTGCTGCCGGGGGGTGTTCGGCGACGGCCAGGTGGCGGTGATCCCGGACTGAGGGGAATGTGTGACACTTTTCAGACACCGGGCCCTGGAGACTGACGGGCCCGGGGAAATATGCTATACTAAAGGCAGAAAACCGGTTTGTTGTGAAGACAATGACAGGAGGGATTACTATGACAGAAGAAATGGATAAACGGGACGAAATGGAAAAGGAAGAAGATGCGGTAGAAGCGGAAACCCGTCCCATGGATGAAGAAGTGGACGAGGAAGAGGCCCTGGGTCCGGAAGACATTGCCCGGGAATCGGAACGGATCATCCGTTGGGGGGCTGCCCGGGCCAGTGTCATTGTCATGACGCCTTTCCTGGGGAGCCTGGCTCTCATGGCCAACGAGGTGTACATGATCACCCGGCTCTGTGACCTGCGGGGAGTGGAACTGGAAACCGGGGCCATTGCCGGGCTGGTAGGGTCCCTGGGGGCTTCCTTCGTGGGGCAGACCGTGTTCACGGTGATCCCCTTCCCGCCGCTCCAGGTTCCCATGGCCGTAGGCATCACCTACGCCGTGGGGAAAGCGGCCAACGCCTGGCTGGATGCCGGCCGGCCTGATGACTTGAGCCAGTTCAAAGATTTCTATGAACAGGCCCGGAAGGAAGGCATGGAGAAATTCCGGGAATTTACCAAGGACAAGAACAGGAACATCCCTCTGGGGGATGAACGGCGGAAAGTGGCGGAAAAGGCCAAACCCCTTTTCGACAAACTGAAGAACCGGGCGGATGAAGCTGCGGACCGGCTCAGCGAAGTGGCCGGGAACATGGGCACCTATGTGGAAGACCTTAACGAACTGGTGGCTCCCTTCAAGGAAGGGGTGAGCCGGTGGGTGAACGCCCAGACCTTCGAACAGCTGCGCCGGGGCGAAGTGGCAGTCCCCTATACGGACCTGGCCAAGGGCCTGGGAGAAGCCATGAAGGACAGCGAATTCCAGTTCCGGGAATGCCGGTACAAGGGGGACCATCAGCTGGAAGTCACTGTGGAACATGAAAAATACGGGACCCTTACTGCGGATGTGGAAATCGAGGCTCTGGCCCTTAACAACACCGCCTCCTATGCCCGGTTCCGGATCCACGATTTCGCCATTGCGGACAACAAGCTGGGCGAACTGCTGGTACGGCTCCTGGGTACCCGGATCATCATGAGCCTGGTGAACGCCATTTTCAACATGACGGTGGTGAACCGGGACGACCTGATCTGCACTTTCAGCGATCAGAGCCTGACGGTGGACTTCACCGACGTGATCAAGAAGAGCAAACTGGCCCAGCTGAAAGTGAAGGGCTTCAACCTGTTCGACCTGGTGCGGCTCACCGGACTGGTGCCGGAAGCAGACGGGCTCCACATTTACAGCCAGTGGGGTCTGAAAAGAAAGTAACTTCTTGGCAATTGTCTACAACCAAAATCACATGTGTTTACAACAAGAGGGAAGGTGATACACCTTCCCTCTTCATTTAACGCAATATAGTAAATATACACAGAATTACCACAATTCCTGTGGATTTTTTGTGAAAGAAGGCTTATAATGAACTCGACAGTAAAACTTGCGAATTGAAGGGGTTCGCAGAAGGGGGTTTTATTCAATGATTAGCTTCTTTGTGTGTCTTGCTATTTTAATTGGTGGTTATTTCATCTATGGCGGATACGTAGAAAGCTGCTTCCGTCCTCCTATCGATGACAGAAAGACTCCTGCCTATCGTCTGGAAGATGGCGTTGACTACGTACCTATGGAAAACTGGCGGGTTTTCCTGATTCAGCTGCTGAACATTGCCGGCCTGGGTCCTATTTTCGGTGCTCTGGCTGGGGCCATGTGGGGCCCGGCTGTATTCCTTTGGATCACTTTCGGCACGGTGTTTGCCGGCGGTGTCCATGACTTCATCTCCGGCGTACTGTCCGAACGGAACGATGGGGCCTCTATTTCCGAACTGTGCGGCAAATATCTGGGCACGACCATGAGACACATTATGCGTGGGTTCTCCGTTGTGCTGCTGATCCTGGTAGGCGTTGCCTTCACTACTGGCCCTGCCGGCCTGCTGACCAAGATTACCCCGCTCAGCTACAACTTCTGGCTGGTTATCTTACTGATCTATTATTTCTGTGCTACCTTCCTGCCGGTGGATAAACTGATCGGGAAACTGTATCCGTTCTTCGGATTCTGCCTGATCTTCATGGCTGTGGGCGTTGGGACCATGCTCTTTGCTGAAGGGTACCATGTTCCTGAAATCACCCTCACCAACATGCATCCGAAAGGAACCCCGATCTGGCCGATCATGTTCATCACCGTGGCCTGCGGCGCCATCTCTGGTTTCCATTCCACCCAGTCTCCTATTATGGCCCGCTGCATCAAGAGTGAACGTGACTGCCACAAGATCTTCTACGGAGCCATGGTCTGCGAAGGGATCATTGCTCTAATCTGGGCTGCTGCCGGTGTTTCCTTCTATGGCAACACTGCAGGCCTGAGCGACGCTTTCGTGAAATACCATGGCGCCGGCGGCGTTGTATATGACATCTGCTCCGGCCTGATGGGCTATCTGGGCACCGTCATCGCCATGATCGGTGTTATTGCCTGCCCTGTATCCTCCGCTGATACGGCCTTCCGTTCCGCCCGGTACACCATTGTTGACTGGTTCAAGATTGACCAGCACACCCTGGCTTCCCGTCTGAAACTGGCTTTGCCCATCATCGCTGTAGGCGGCATCCTGACCCAGGTAGACGTAACCATCCTGTGGAGATACTTCTCCTGGACCAACCAGACCCTGGCCATGCTGGTACTGTGGTCCGGTGCCATGTACCTGTACGCCAACAAGGGCAATGCCTGGATCGCTATTATCCCTGCTACCTTCATGAGCGCCGTATCCTGCACCTACATCCTGGTTGCCAAGGAAGGGCTGCAGCTGAGCACTTCCATTGCCTACCCTGTAGGCGTTGTGTTCGCCATCGTTGCCTTCTGCCTGTTCTGGAAACGGGCCAAGAAAGTGGACAGTGGGGAACTGGATATTGCAGACAAACCTGTCCAAGGCTGATCCCTTGTAAAAAATCGATTCCCTTCAGGAAAACCCGGGAGCTTGTCTCCCGGGTTTTCTTTTGCTTCCAGACTGTCTCCGGAGGCAGAACGGATGTGAGGGAGGCAAGGAATGAAAAAATGTAAATAAAAATAATTCATATGATGAATATGCGCTGAAATCCCATTTCTCTATAAAAAACATTACACTTTTCAGCAGAAGATGCATAAATTGAATAAAAGATATGTATATATAACATAAAGAAAAGAAAAAAGCCCTTTACTTGTATACAGGATATGGTATACTAGGAAACATCATCGTCAGTGAGAGAAAGACGAAAAAACGTATAGATTACAATATACAGGGAAGAGGGCATAATAATGGAACACAAGTATAACCCGGTTACGCCGGAACTGGTGGAAGAACTGAAAAAAGTGGTAGGGGACCGGTATGTAAAGACCGATGAAGAGTATCTGGAACAGTACCAGACCGATGAAGAAGGGAACCCCCATTTCTTCAAGAAGCCGGAAGTGGTGGTATTCCCCGGCACCACCGAAGAAGTGGCAGAAGTGGTGAAACTGGCCAACAAGTATCTGGTACCCATCACCCCCCGGTCCGCCGGCACCGGTGTGGCCTGCGGCGCCATCCCCATCTATCATGGCATGGTGGTGGAACTCCAGCGGATGAACAAGATCCTGAAACTGGATGCGGACAATTTTTATGCCGTTTGTCAGACCGGGGTATTCACCGGTCAGCTCCAGGCAGAAGCCAAGAAGGCCGGTGTCATGTACGCCGGGGATCCGTCCAGTGCGGAATCCTGCCAGATCGGCGGCAACGTGGCCAACAACGCCGGGGGCAACCGGGCCGTCCGGTACGGCACCACCCGGGATCAGATCTATGCCCTGAAAGTGGTCACTCCCACCGGGGATATTGTGGATGTGGGCGCCCGGCTGAAGAAATGCTCCACCGGCCTGTGTCTGGAACAGCTTTTTGCCGGCAGTGAAGGGACCCTGGGGATCATCACGGAAGTCACCGTAAAGCTTCGTCCTCTGCCTCCCTATTCCTTCAACATGGTCTGCGTGTTCAATACGGACAAGGAAGCCTTTGCCCTGCCCAACAAGATCCTGAAGGCCGGCATCGACCCCACTTCCATTGAATATATGGGCAACTCCGCCATCGACATGACCTGCAAATACCTGGACAACATGGAAATGCCCCATGTGAAGGAAGGGTGCTGCTACGTGATCGTTACGGTGGAAAGCTTCGACCAGGATGAATCTGACCGGAAAATGGAAAAACTCTGCGACCTGGCGGAAGCCAATGGCTCCATCGATGAATTCGAAGCGGATCAGCGGATCTGGACCCTGCGGAAACAGTTTGCTGAAGCCGCCCGGGACATTGACAAAATGTTCCAGACCGAAGACTTCGTGGTACCTCTGGACAAAATCGCGGACATGACCGCCCAGATCCCTGAACTGGAAAAGAAATACAACCTGTACACCGTGACCGTGGCCCATATCGGGGACGGGAACATCCATGTACTGCCTCTGAACAAATACGGCCTGTCTCCGGAAGACTGGTTCAAGACCATCAAAGCTTTCCATGCAGACCTGTTCCCCCGGGTCTATGCCCTGGGCGGGAAAATGAGCGGGGAACACGGCATCGGCTACAAGAAGCTGGAAGAATTTGCCCGCTGCACCCCTGAAGGGGAAGTAAAACTGATCAAAGCCATCAAACAAGCCCTGGATCCCAACAATATCATGAATCCCGGGAAACTGGTGGATGTGAACGGAGATTTTGTGGCGTAAAAAAAAGGGGGTGTTGCACGTTGCGTGTAACACCCCCTAGCTGTAGAGCCGCATAGCGGCTCAAGTCTGGAGTCTGAAGTCTGGAGCCGAATGTTAAATTTGCATGCAAATTTTTGAATGTGTAGAACCTTTAGACGAAATGATTGCTCAGATTGATTTCGATTCTGGTTGTACGTAATCAAAAGGATCCGTCTAGCCAGGCGGATCCTGTCCTGAGGCTTCCGACTTCAGACGCCTGACTTCCGACTAAGGGGCTGTTGCTCATGCAACAGCCCCTTTTTTCCTTTCCCCGTATGGATTATAATAAGAACTGTAACGATCCATCCAACAGAAGGGGCCTTGGGCCTACAGGAGTCCATATGAAACCATCCATGAAGGGGCTGCTCCTGGCGCTGGTGCTGTGGGGAAGCCTGCTGCCGGCCGCCTGGGCCGCCGGCGGAAACACAACTGAACAAGGAGCGGCCGCCCAGGAACCCGCGGAGGGGGCCGGAGGCCATCTGGAAACCAGTCAGCCTCTGGCGGAGTCCGGTATTTCCCGGCAGAAGGATCTGAAGGCGGAACTGCTGGCCAGATACGGCACCCGGGAAAAGGCACGGGAGGAATTCAAGGATCCCCGGAACGATGTACAGTTTTCCCTGCCGGAGGGCTTTGCCCTCCAGGGCCTTTACGGCCGGGGCAAACACCAGGAAGACATCCTGATGCGGGCTTCCCGGGGAGATACGATGCTGGTGTACATGGCCAACGGGGCCATGATGAAAACCGACGGTGAGAAGGAAGCCAAACCTTTCCAGTCGGAAAAGATCATGCTGGAACTGACCCTGCGGACCTATGAAGAAGAGGCCAAAGCCAAGGACATCCCGGTCCAGGCTGCGGAAATGGGCGAATTTGCCGGCCGGGAGGGGCTCCACATCCGGCAGCTGGAAAACGGGAAGGTGTCGGACCGGTACTTTTTCGGGGACCGGAAGAATCTGTACAGCCTCAGCTTCCTGGTTCCTGAAAAAGAGGCCGGGACCCTGGAACCGGCCGTCCGGCAGGTGCTGGATTCGCTGGAAATCGGCGGGGCCTATGAACGGATCACCCTGCCCCACAGCGGGGTTTCCTACGAAATCCCCTTTGGGAGCGTGGACATCCAGAAGGCAGCGGATCCCGGGGATCTCCACCAGCTGTCCCGGCTCCATCTGGACAACCAGCTGGTCACCGGGGTGATCTTCCAGTCTCTCCAGGAAAACATGGACTATGCTTTCCTGCCGGACAGCCTGGAAAATCTGTGTGACCAGGACCGGGAAAATCTCTGCCGGCTTATGACGGAGAACCGCCGGGCCAAGTGGGAGAAGAGCCACCCGGGCCTGTCCCTGAAGGAAAACCGGACCTATTTCTCCAAAGCGGCAGGGCGGACCTGTATTGTGGAGGAAGAAGTGACCCCGGGAGGCAAAAGCCTGGGATACGTGTTCCTCCGGAAGGGCACCCTTCTTTCCCTGGATTATTTCCAGCTGGGAGCCCGGGACCAGCAGAAGGTCATCGACCATTCGGTAAACAGCCTCCAGTGGAAGGATCCGGAGCCCCCTGCCCGGGCGGGTAAAAAGGTCCCGGCACCGAAACCCAAATATGGAGGAGAATAAAGGAGCTGACAGCCATGGAACAGAAAGAATTTGAGCAGGATGTGGACACCCTGGATCAATGGATCCGGGAATCTCAGAAAATCGTGTTCTTTGGAGGGGCCGGGGTTTCCACCGCCAGCGGCATCCCGGATTTCCGCAGCAAGGATGGACTGTACAACCAGCACGATGTGCGGTTCGACCAGTACCGGCCGGAATACCTTCTCAGCCACAGCTGCCTGGTGAATGAACCGAAAGTCTATTTTGAATTCCACCGGCAGAAAATGGATACCCGGAAGATCCAGCCCAACAAGGCCCACAAATGTCTGGCGGCCCTGGAAAAGACCGGGAAGCTGCTGGGCATCGTCACCCAGAACATCGACGGGCTCCACCAGAAGGCCGGCAGCCGGAAGGTGTTCGAAATCCACGGCAGTGCCCTGCGGAACTACTGCATGAGCTGCGGGAAGACCTATCCTGCGGACTACATCTTCGAATCCAAAGAACCGGTGCCCCACTGCTCCTGCGGGGGCGTGATCCGTCCGGACATTACCCTGTATGAAGAGATGCTCCCGGATGAAGCGGTGGAAAATGCTGTACGGGCCATTTCGGAAGCAGACATGATGATCATCGCCGGCACCTCCCTGACCGTGTACCCGGCCGCCTCCTTCATCAACTATTTCCATGGGAAACGGCTGGTGATCCTGAACCGGGATCCCCTGTCCGTCCATATGAAGGCGGACACCCTGGTGATCACGGAAAACATGGACAAGGTGTTCGGGGCCCTGGCGGCCAAAGAAGGAATTGCCCTGTAGGCAGGAAAGGATGCTTTTTCTGGGGCTTTTGTGCTATAATGACAGAAGTATTGCATAGAATTTTTGGGGGTTATAGTTATGTTGGATCTGAAATTTGTCCGGGACAACACGGAAAAGGTTGCCCAGGCTCTGAAAAACCGTCATGCGAAAGTGGATCTGGAAGAATTCAAGGCTTTGGACCAGGAACGCCGGTCCCTGCTCCAGGAAGTGGAAGGAGACAAAAGCCAGCGGAATACGGTAAGCGCTGAAATCAGCCAGATGAAGCGGAACGGGGAGGACGCAACGGAAAAAATCACCGCCATGCGGGCCCTGGGGGACAAAATCGCGGAAGCGGACAAAAAGGTGAAGGATGTGGAAGCACGGCTCCAGGCTGTGATGCTCACCATCCCCAACATGCCGGCGGCAGATGTGCCGGTGGGCAAGGATGATACGGAAAACCCGGAAGTACGGAAATGGGGGGAACCCACCTATTTTGACTTCGAACCGAAAGCCCATTGGGAAATCGGGGAAAAACTGGGGATCCTGGATGCGGAACGGGCTGCCAAAGTGTCCGGTGCCCGGTTCTACTACTACAAAGGGGCTGGTGCCCGTCTGGAACGTGCCGTCTACAACTTCATGCTGGACCAGCACACCCGGAAGGACGGCTATACGGAAGTGATCCCTCCCTATATTGTGAACACCGCTTCCATGACCGGCACCGGGCAACTGCCCAAATTCCACGAAGACATGTACAAGGTGGAAGGACAGGACATGTACCTGATCCCCACGGCTGAAGTGCCGCTGACCAACTACTACCGGGGTGAGATCCTGAACGGGGACGACCTGCCCATCTATCTTACCGCCATGACCCCCTGCTTCCGGGCAGAAGCCGGCAGTGCCGGCCGGGATACCCGGGGGCTGATCCGGCAGCACCAGTTCCACAAGGTGGAAATGGTGAAGTTCTGCAAACCGGAAACCAGCTATGACGAACTGGAAAAACTGGTGGGCAATGCAGAAGACATCCTGAAGGCCCTGAAGCTGCCTTACCATGTGGTGTGCCTGTGCACCGGGGATCTGGGCTTCTCCGCTGCCAAATGCTACGATGTGGAAGTCTGGTTCCCGGAACAGAACAAATACCGGGAAATCTCTTCCTGCTCCAACACGGAAGACTTCCAGGCCCGCCGGGCCAATATCCGGTTCCGCCGGGATGCCAAGTCCAAACCGGAATACGTCCATACCCTCAACGGCTCCGGACTGGCTGTAGGCCGTACGGTGGCCGCCATCCTGGAAAACTACCAGCAGGCCGATGGGTCCGTGGTGGTGCCGGAAGTGCTCCGTCCCTACATGGGCTGCGATGTGATTACGGGAGTCAATTCCTGATAGTGTGCAGATATTCACTACAATTGAATATTTATCCAACGCCCGCCTTTTCCGGCGGGTGTTTCTTTTGTTTCACAATAGGCCGGACGGGCTCATACGGGCTCATACTCCCTGATTCGTCCCAAATTGAGCAAAACAGAATTATTCATTGTTATGCTGAACAAAAGTGATTGGTGAATATTTTTCTTTAAACTCCTTAAAACTCCTTCCATCTCCTCGATTTTCCTTTATTTTCCTCTTGCACTTTCAGTTCATCGTAGTATAATGAACTACGAATTTAAGGAAGGCCGCGTCTGTCCCGGCAAAAGCCGGAACGCAGCTGCAGGCCCAAAGGGGGATGGATAATGAACGAACAAAGCTTTTTCCAATTGACCCAAGATGCTGTCACCAGCCTGGCTGAAAGGTATGGAACTCCTCTTCTGGTGCTGTCTCTGGAACAGGTTGAGAAAAACTATGATATCCTGCGGGAGCATATCCCGCAATTGAAAATACATTATGCCATGAAAGCCAATCCGGACCTCCATATCCTGGATCTGCTGATCAACAAGGGAGCCTGCTTCGACGTGGCCAGCGACGGAGAAATCCGTACCCTGAGCCAGCTGGGCGTTTCCGGGGACCGGATGATCTACGCCAACCCCATCAAGCTGGATGCCGGGTTCCAGGCCTGCCGGGATGCCGGGGTGTACCGGATGACCTATGACAGCGAAAGCGAGATCAAAAAGATCGCGGAACACTGCCCGGGTGCCACGGTGCTGCTGCGGCTGCGGATCGACAATGCCAAGGCCCATGTGGACCTGAACAAGAAGTTTGGCTGCCCCCGGGAAAAAGCCCTGGATCTGATGCTGAAGGCCAAAGAGGCCGGACTGGATGTGGCCGGCATTGCCTTCCATGTAGGCAGCCAGACGGTGGCGGCGGATCCCTATTTCCACGCCATGGACATTACCAAGGAACTGATGGCCGAAGCCCGGGCCAAGGGACTGACCATGCGGGTACTGGACATCGGCGGGGGATTCCCCATTCCGGAAACCGGAGTCCATTACAATCTGACGGCTCTCCTGGACCAGGTGTCTGCCCGGCTCCAGGAAGACTTCTCCGACCTGGAGATCTGGGCAGAACCGGGCCGGTACATGTGCGGCACCGCCGTGAACCTGATCACCCGGGTAATCGGGGAAAATGAACGGAACGGCCAGCACTGGTATTTCCTGGATGACGGGATCTACGGGACTTTCTCCGGGGTGATCTTCGACCAGTGGGATTTCAAGCTGATCAGCTTCAAGGAAGGGAAAAAGATCCCGGCCACTTTCGCCGGGCCCAGCTGCGATTCCCTGGACATTATGTTCCGGGGGAAGATGACCGAGCCTCTGGAAGTGGGGGACCTGCTGCTGGTCCCTGTCTGCGGGGCCTACACCTCCGCTTCCGCCACCACCTTCAACGGGTTTAAAAAGGCCCGGACGGTGATCTGGGAGGAAGTGCGGGAAGAACTGGGCATGGACGCCATGAGTGTGGCGGTGTAAGAAAAAGGGGCTGTTGCGTGAGCAACAGCCCCTTTTTGGGGTCTCGAGCTATGGGTCTCGAGTCTCAGGCCACTGGATAGAACCTGTCCTTCTTATTGTGTATAACCGTAGGGGGCGCAGGCCCGGCGCCCCGCAAAATGCGCAGATAATCGATGATTTGGCGGGCTGCCCGGCGTGCAGCCCCTACGGTACCGGTTTACCCGTTCAAAAATTTGCCTGGAAATTTTTCATTTGGCCCGTGACTGGCGACCCGCGGCCAGGGGTGCTGCGCGAAATGCGCAGCACCCCTTTACGTATGTCCGCAAAATCCGGAAATCTTCGTCAAACATGGTGATGTCCGCCCGTTTTCCTGGTTCCAGGGTGCCCCGGTCGGTGAGGTCCAGTTCCCGGGCCGGGTTGGCGGTGGCCAACTGGACGGCCTGGGGCAGGGTCAGGTGGGCCCATTTCCAGATGTTCCGGACTGCCTGTTCCATGGTCAGGATGCTGCCGGCCAGGGTGCCGTCTTCCAGGGTGGCCCGGCCGTCCTTTACGTACACGGTCTGGCCCCCCAGTTCGCTTTTCCCTTCTCCCAGGAGACAGGCCCGCATGGAATCAGTGATCAGCACTATCCGGCTGAGGCCCTTGGTCCGCACCGCCAGCTCCAGGGCCGCCGGGTGGATGTGGACCCCGTCGGCAATCAGTTCGCAGGTCACCGGCAGAGTCAGGGCTGCCCCCACCAGGCCGGGCTTACGGTGATGGAGAGGACTCATGGCATTGTACAGGTGGGTGATGTGGCTGGCCCCTGCAGATATGGCCCGGGCTGCCTCCTCATAGGTGGCGTCGCTGTGGCCCAGGGATACGATGATCCCCGCCCGGCAGCACCGGGGAATGAAATCCATGTCCGTAAGGGTCTCCGGAGCCAGGGTCAGGATCCGGATCAGACCGGTGAAGGGTTCCACCAGATCCCAGTGGGCTTTCTGGATGTGGCAGGCCTTCTGGGCTCCCTTATATCTTTCGCTGATGAAGGGTCCTTCCAGGTTGGCCCCCAGGATCTCCGCCCCGGTTGCTCTGCCCCGGGCTTCCCGGATGGCGGAAAGAGCCCGGGTGATGGCGTCTCCGCTGGACGTCATGGTGGTGGGCAGCCAGCCGGTGACCCCGGTGGATGGCAGCAGCCGGCTCATGGTTCCAAGGGCCTCCCGGGTGCCGTCCATGGCATCTTTTCCTCCGCAGCCGTGGATGTGGAGATTAAGGAACCCGGGGGATACATAGGCTCCCTGGGCATCGATGATCTCCGTGCCGGCCGGTAGCCGGTCCGGCTCACAGAATCCCTCCAGGGTCTCCCCGAACAGGAGCGCCTGTCCCTCCCGGATTTCTTGTGGTAAAATAAGTCTGCCGTTGATGATTGCTTTCATGGTGGATCTCCTTTTTCTGCTGACCATGGGGAAGGGATCCTCTCCATGGGGTACCTATCGACAAAACACTCTTTATTATAGCATAGCAAAAGGCTGGAGGTTTTTTTCAATGATCGATCTGGACAAGCTTTCTACGGAACAGCGGAATCCCGCTTCCGTTGCCATTGACAAGGTATCCACCCAGGAACTGGTGGAAATCATCAACCGGGAGGACCACAAGGTGGCCGATGCAGTGGAAAAGATCCTGCCGGCCATTGCCCTGGCCGTGGACCTGGTGGCGGACCGGCTGGGCCGGGGCGGCCGGCTGTTCTACATGGGCAGCGGCACCTCCGGACGGCTGGGGATCCTGGATGCGGTGGAGTGCCCCCCTACCTACAGCACCGACCCGGAACAGATCCAGGGGCTCATCGCCGGAGGCTATGAAGCCATCTTCCGGGCCAAGGAAGGGGCGGAAGACAGCGAGGAACAGGGCCGGGACGATATCTGGAACAAGGAACTGACTCCCCTGGATGTGGTGATGGGCATCAGTGCCTCCGGCCGGACTCCCTATGTGCTGGGGGGCATGAAGGAAGCCCGGGAACGGGGCTGCGCGGTACTGGGGCTCTGCTGCAGCCGCCAGTCCCCCATGGCCAAACTGGCGGATCTGTGCCTTACGGTGCTGCCGGGGCCGGAAGTGATCACCGGATCCACCCGGATGAAGGCGGGCACCGCCACCAAAATGGTGCTGAATATGATCACCACCGGAGCCATGGTGAAGCTGGGAAAGGTCCGGGGGAACCTGATGATCGACGTGAAGGCCACCAACGAAAAACTCCTGGAACGGGCCCTGCATATTGTCTGCACCGTCACCGGCTGTTCCCGGGAAGAAGCCCGGCTGAGCCTGGCCCGGAACCGGGGCAGTGCCCGGAAGGCCGTGGAGGAATGGGAGGCGGCCCATGGAAAATAAGGACCTGGCCCGGGCCATCCTGGACCTGGTGGGGCCCCGGGACAACGTGCTCCAGGCCAGCCACTGCATGACCCGGCTCCGGCTCCAGCTGGCGGACCGGGCAGTGGACCGGCAGGCCCTGGAAAAACTGCCGGGGGTCATGGGGATCAATGAGGCGGGACCGGAACTCCAGATCATCCTGGGGCCGGGAAAGGCTGCCCAAGTCACCGATGCTTTCCAGGCTCTGCTCCAGGAAGCACCGGATCTTCCAGGGGAAAAGAAGGAAACAGAGCAGCCGGTTCTGGGAGATTTCACCGGAAAAGTGGGGGACGGAAAAGAACTCCATGAGGCCATCCGGGCCCGGAACGCCACCCCCGGGAAATTGTTTCTGAAACGGATCGCCGGAATCTTTGTGCCTCTCATCCCCGGGTTCATCGGCTGCGGTCTTTTGACCGGGATCCTGAACATCGTCCGTCGGCTGGATCCCCAGCTGGCCGGTCATGCTTTTTTCCAAATCCTGGGACTGGCCGGGAATGCTGTGTTCTGGGCCATGAACCTGTTCGTGGGCTGGAACGCCGCCAAAGAGTTCGGCGGGTCTCCGGTGCTGGGCGGAGTCCTGGGGGCTCTCATCAGCCATCCGGGCCTTGCCGGGATCACCCTGTACGGCCAGGCCCTCATCCCTGGCCGGGGAGGCGTGGTGGCGGTGCTGCTGGCAGCGGCCCTGGGAGCCCTGTTGGAAAAACGGATCCGCAAACTGGTGCCGGAAGCCCTGGACCTGTTCCTGACTCCCTTCCTGGTACTGGGGATCATGGCTTTTGCCACCCTGTTTGTGTTCCAGCCTTTGGGAGGCTGGGCGGCGGAAGGCATCGGCTATGCCGCCACGGAAGCAGTGAGCCGGGGCGGAGCCTTTACCGGCTTTGTGCTGGGGGGCCTGTTCCTGCCCCTGGTGATGCTGGGAGTCCATCAGGGACTGACCCCCATCCATGCCCAGTTGATCGCCCAGTACGGGTACACCATCCTGCTGCCCATCCTGGCCATGGCCGGCGGAGGACAGGTGGGAGCCGCTCTGGCAGTATATGCCAGGACCCGGGATCCCCGGATCCGGAAAGTGGTGGCCTCCGCCCTGCCAGTGGGTTTCCTGGGCGTGGGGGAACCGCTGATCTACGGGGTCACCCTGCCCCTGGGACGGCCTTTCATCGGAGCCTGCATCGGGGGTGCCTGCGGAGGCGCCGTCCAGGCGGCCTTCCAGGTGGGGGCGGCGGCCCTGGGGATTTCCGGTCTTCCTCTGGCTCCCAGCACCACCAACGTGCCCGTGTACCTGCTGGGGCTCCTGGTTTCCTACGCAGCCGGTTTCGCGGCCACCTGGGTGCTGGGGTTTGAAGAGAAAAGTGCAGAGTGAAGAGAAAAAACACTTAACCACCTAATCACTTAACCACTTAACCACTGAATGATTCCCTCAAGGAGGCGTTCGAGTATGACGAAATTGGCAAAAGGGATTTCCCTGTACCCCGGCCTGGGACGGCCTTTGGAAGACTGTCTCCGGCGGCTGGAAGAGGCTGCGGCACTGGGGATCACCCGTCTGTTCCTTTCCTTCCACATCCCGGAAACAGATCCGGAGGCCTTTGAACGGGAAGTGGCACCGCTTTTGGCCCGGGCCCGGGAACTGTCCATGGAAACCGTAGGGGATCTGGTGCCCGGGCGCCCGGTACCGGAAACGCTGACTTCCCTGCGGCTGGATGACGGATACACTCCGGAAGCCATGAAGGCCCTCCAGGACCGGTATCCGGACCGGAAACTGGTGCTCAATGCTTCTGCGGTGGGAGAAGACCTGCTGGAAGCACTGGAACGCCAGGGGGTGGACCTGTCCCGGATGGAAGCCCTCCACAATTTCTATCCCCATCCCCACACCGGCCTTTCCGAAGGCTACCTGCGCCGGCAGAATGACCTGTTCCACCGGCTGGGAATTCCGGTAGGGGCCTTTGTGGCCAGCCGGAAGGGACGGCGGGGGCCCCTTCGGGAAGGGCTCCCCACCCTGGAACAGGACCGGCACCGGACCGTATCCCAGGGAGCCCGGCAGCTGGCGGCCCTGGGCCTGGACGCTGTATACATCGGGGACGACGGTCCGGACCGGCAGGAACTGGAAGATCTGGCCCGGGTATCCGGTGAGGTGCTGGAACTGACCCTCCAGGTGTGGGAGGACAGGCCCCTGTACCCGGTACTGGCACACCATGTGTATGAAACCCGTCCGGACGAGGCGGAAGAAGTGATCCGCACGGTAAACAGCCGGGCCCTGTGGAAAGGGGTGGAAATTCCCAAACTGCCTTTCCGCCGCTGCCATGCCGGGGATGTGACGCTGGACAATCCTCTTTACGGCCGGTATGCCGGGGAACTGGAGATCTGTCTCACGGAACTGCCGGCGGACCGGCGGGTGGATGTGCTGGGAAGGATCCCGGAAGAGGAACGGTTCCTGCTGAAGTATCTGCCCGGAGGGAAAAAGTTCCGGTTCCGGGTGGTGAAGATGGACACCGGAATATGATATAATAAACAATAGTCTGCATGAAGGAGAGATACAATATGAGTTCTACCAATCTGGAAATGGGAATCGTGGGCCTGCCCAACGTGGGCAAAAGCACCCTGTTCAACGCCATCACCAAGGCAGGGGCCGAAGCGGCCAACTATCCTTTCTGTACCATAGAGCCCAACGTGGGCGTGGTGGACGTGCCCGATGCCCGGCTGAAAGTGCTGGCGGACATGTTCCATTCCAAAAAGATCGTACCGGCGGGGATGAAGTTCGTGGACATTGCCGGCCTGGTGAAAGGGGCTTCCAAAGGGGAAGGCCTGGGGAACAAGTTCCTGTCCCACATCCGTCAGACCGATGCCATCGCCGAAGTGGTCCGGTGCTTTGAAGATGGGAACATCACCCATGTGGAAGGATCCATCGATCCGGTCCGGGACGTGGAAATCATCAACACGGAACTGTGCCTGGCGGATCTGGAAAGCGTGGAAAAGCAGCTGGTGAAGGCCCAGAAGCTGATCAAGGCCGGGGACAAGAAGGCTGCCGCCCGGGCTGACCTGCTCCAGCGGATTTCCGATGCCCTGGGAGAAGGGATCCCGGTGCGCCGGGTGGAAATGACCGACGATGAAAAAGCCGGCCTGAAGGAACTGGATCTCCTGACCTCCAAACCCATCCTCTATGTGGCCAATGTGGCGGAAGAAGAAGCGGCGGACTGGTCCGGGAATCCCTATGTGAAGGCCCTGGAAAACTATGCCGCCAAAGAAAACGCCCAGGTGATCGTGATCTCCGCCAAAGTGGAAGAAGAGATTGCCGAACTGCCGGAAGACGAAGCCAAGGAATACCTGGAAATGGAAGGCCTTTCCGAAGCCGGCCTGGACCGTCTCATCAAAGCCGGGTTCAAGCTGCTGGGGCTCCAGACCTTCCTTACCGCCGGGGAAATGGAATCCCGGGCCTGGACCATCGTCCAGGGTTCCACCGCGCCTCAGGCAGCCGGGAAGATCCATACGGACTTTGAAAAAGGCTTCATCCGGGCGGAAATCGTCTCTTATGACGACCTGGTGAAGTGCGGCTCCAAACAGGCGGCCAAGGAAAAGGGCCTGGTGCGTCTGGAAGGCAAGGACTACATCATGCAGGACGGGGATGTAGTGGAATTCCGTTTCAACGTGTAAAAACAGGAAAAGAGGTGCGTGCCCATGCTGTTTGATACCCATACCCATGCAGATTATTCCTGCGATGCGGAACAGACCATCCAGGATGCTGCAGCAGCGGCCAGGGCTCAGGGAATCGGGATTATCCTGACGGAACACTGGGACCTGTACTATCCCACCAATCCGGAGATGTTCCTGTTTGACATCGACGACTATTTCAAAAAGGACGGGCCTTACCGCAGCAGCCAGGTGCTCCTGGGCATCGAGGTGGGGCTCCAGCCCCGGGCCATCGAGGAAGACCGGAAAATGGTCCAGGCCCATCCCTTTGACGAAGTGGTGGGGTCCATGCACTGTTTCGACGGGCTGGACATGTACGAACCCACCTCCTATGAAGGGCTTACCAAGGACCAGGCGGTGCGCCGGTACCTGGAGAATTCCGTCCGGTGCCTGGAAAGGAAGCCGGATTTCGATTCCTACGGGCACATCGACTATATCTGCCGGTACATGCCCTATCCGGATCCCAATCTGTATTATGAAGACCATCCGGACCTGTGGGACCGGGTGTTCCGGCTGCTGATCGCAGAGGACAAGGCCCTGGAGATCAACACCCGGCGGCTGGGGGATGACAGCGTGATCCCGCCCCTCCTGAAGCTGTACAAACGGTTCCGGGAACTGGGAGGGAAATACGCCACCCTGGGCAGTGACGCCCATTACAAGGAACATGTGGGCCGGGATTTCGCCAAGGGGAAACAGATGGCCGAAGAAGCGGGCCTGACCCTGGTGTACTACAAAGAACGGAAGCGGATCCGCTGCTGACAAATGGGCCTTTGGGCCCATTTTCCATACATTTGTCACGGCTATATTCTTGTTTTCGTTTCTTTTCCCTGTTATAATACTCTGGTATCACCATCACAAAGGAGAGTGGAGAACATGGGCCGTCAGCGCCTGGGCATCCTGGGCGGGACCTTCGATCCCATCCACAACGGACATCTGATGATCGCCCGTGCCATGCTGGACAAACTGGGACTGGACAGGATCCTGTTCATCCCGGACTACATTCCGCCCCACAAACGGGGCTGGCACTGTTCTCCCTCTGCAGACCGGCTGGCCATGACCATCCTGGGGGCAGGGGAAAATCCCCGGTACACGGTTTCCTCCATGGAACTGGACCGGGGCGGCGTATCCTACACCTGCGATACCCTCCGGAAGCTCCACCGGAAATGGCACCGGTTCTACGATCTGTACTTCATCATCGGGGCGGATTCGGCAGAACAGCTGCCCACCTGGCACCATATCCGGGAGGCCATGACCTATGCCACCTTTGTGGCGGCGGCCCGGCCCGGCTTTGCTCCCCAGAAGGAGAAAGTCAGCGAGGATCTGGCCCGGCAGGGACTGAAGAATCTGGTCTGGGTGGATACACCGGAACTGGACATTTCTTCCACAGCGATCCGGGAACGGATCCGGAAAGGCGAACCGGTGGATACCATGATCCCCAAGGCAGTAGCGGAATACATCGAACAGAGAGACCTCTACCGTCAGTAGGGGCTTCTCTGTTTTTTTCTTGGGAGGGGAAAACCTATGGAATTGAACGAAATGAAAGAACGGCTGGAAAAAGAACTGCCGGCCAAACGCTTCCATCATACCCTGGCCGTCAGCCAGACGGCCGTTGAACTGGCCCGGCTGTACGGAGTGGACGAAGAGAAAGCCGCCATTGCCGGCCTGCTCCATGACAGCGGGCGGCAGGTCCCCAAAAAGGATTTCATTGCCAGGGCGGCGGAACTGGGCATTGAACTGGATGAAGTGGAAAAGAACCAGCCCATCCTGATCCATGCCAAACTGGGGGTCTATTACGCCCAACATGAATTCGGGGTCACGGATCCGGACATCCTGTCCAGCATCCGGTACCACACCACCGGGGCAGCCCATATGAGTCCTCTGGCCATGGTGATCTACCTGGCGGACCTGGTGGAGCCCAACCGGGATTTCCCCGGGGTGGACACCATGCGGGAAGAAGTGAAGAAAGGCCTGGAAAACGGTATGCGGAAGGCCTATGCACATACCATGGAATATCTCCTGGACCAGGAGATGCTGATCCATCCCGACTGTCTGGCCGGGTACAATGAACTTGTCCTGAAAGAGAAAAAGAATCAGAAATAACAGGAGCAGAACAAAAGATGACAGACCAAAAGAAAACAGGGAACCGGCGGTACAAGAAACGGCTGCGGAAAGGACGGGCCTTCTTTTCCCTGGTGATGATCCTTTTCCTCATGGCCAGCTGCTTTGCGGCAGGCATGCGGATCTACAACCGTTTCTTCCGGCCCCGGGCTCAGGTGGCCGAAACCCAGAAGGATACCCTGACTACGGAAGGGTTCTCCAACCGGATCAATGTGCTGCTCCTGGGGACGGACGATGGGGACAGCGAAGACTTTGACAAGGACGTGCCCAAACGGACGGACGCCATGCTGTTGGTGAGCTTCGACCCGGAAAACAGCCAGGTTTCCGTCCTGAGTCTGCCCCGGGATACCCGGGTGACCATCCCCGGACGGCGGGGCCATGACAAGATCAACGCGGCCTACGCCTACGGGGGCGTGAATCTGGCCAAACGGACTGTGGCCAATCTGCTCCAGGTGCCGGTGAACCACTACATGCAGGTGGACTGGCAGGGCTTCATCAAAGTGGTGGATATGCTGGGCGGGGTGGACCTGGATGTGGAACAGGACATGGATTACGAAGACCCCTACGCAGACCTGAAGATCCACCTGAAGAAGGGAAAACAGCATCTGAACGGGGAAAAAGCCGGGGAATACGTCCGGTTCCGTCATGACGAAATGGGGGACATCGGCCGGGTGGAACGGCAGCAGAAATTCATGAAAGCCCTGGCCAAACAGGCCTTCACCGTGGGGAACATGGTGAAGCTGCCCGTGATCATCGGCACGGCGTCAGAGTATGTGAAAACGGACATGACCTTCATCCAGCTGGTGAAGGCGGCCAACTGCCTGCGGATCTTCGGCGAAGGGGGCGTGAAGAGCGCCAGCCTGAAGGGGGATTTCGGGGACATCGGCGGCGTCAGCTACTGGGTCACCACTCCCTCCAAGATTGCTGCCACCCTGGACGAACTGAAGATCCCCCACCGGCGGATCCCCAGCATCTGAGTGCACAAACGTTCTGTGAAACGAGAAATATGAGTTTTTATGAGAAAGGAAGGATGATACTATGACCGGAAAAGAACTGGCCAACAAAATTGCAGCGGCGGCTGCGGACAAAAAAGCACGGGATATCCTGTTGCTGAACATGGAGGGACTGTCTTCCGTAACCGACTACTTCATGATCTGCTCGGCTCCCAGCACCACCCAGGTGCGGGCTATTGCCGACGGTATCGAAGACAAACTGGCCCAGGAAGGGAAGCTGCCGGCCCACAAGGAAGGGTACAGCGAAGGGAACTGGGTGCTGCTGGACTACGGTGACTGTGTGGCCCATGTGTTCCAGGAATCCCAGCGGAATTTCTACAATCTGGAACAGCTGTGGGCGGACGCTCCCAGCGAAAGTTATACGGAGACGGAAGCATGAGAAAAGAGCGTGGACCGGTAACCGTCAAGACTGTGGGCCGATATCGGGTGGGGGATGTGTGCGAGATGACCGTGGCCCGTGTGGGGGAAGCGGGAGCTTTCCTGGATGCGGGCACCGGCAGCACCTCCGATGACATCCTGCTCCACCAGCACCAGCAGACCAGCCCGGTGAAAGTGGGAGACAAGGTGAAAGTGTACCTGTACCTGGACGCCAAGGGCCGGATGACCGCCAGCATGAAGCTGCCCAAAATGCGGGAAGGCCAGCTGGGCTATGTAAAGGTCCTGTCCGTCACCCGCCAGGGGGGCTTTGTGGACATCGGCGCCGAACGGGGGGTATTCCTGCCCTACAGCGAAATGCGGGGCCATGTGTCTCCGGGTCAGCTGGTATGGGTGAAGCTCTACCGGGACAAAAGCGGCCGGCAAGCGGTGACCATGCGGGTGGAAGAGGACATGGTCCGGGCTTCCGTGCCTGCCAAAGATGTGAAGGTGGGGGATGAACTCACCGGCACCGTCTACAACATCCTGCCGGAAGGGTTCTTCCTGCTGACCACCCAGCGGTATCTGGCCTTCATCCACCGGAGCGAAGTGCCTGACGGACGGCTGGACTTCGGTCAGAAGGTCACCGGACGGGTCACCTTCGTCCGGGAAGACGGCCGGGTGGACATGTCCCTCCGGGAAGTGAAGGAAAAAGCCATGGTCACCGACAGCGAACGGATCCTGGCCCTCCTGGAAAAACGCCAGGGCACCATGCCCTACAGCGATGCCACCCCGCCGGAAATCATCAAAGACGCCTTCGGCATTTCCAAAGCCGCTTTCAAACGGGCCCTGGGGCGCCTGATGAAGGAAGGGAAGATCACCCAGGAAAACGGGTGGACCAGTCTGGTGAAGTAAGGGAAGCTGCGCTTTCCGCCAATGGTCAATTGTCAATGGCCGAGGGAAGCCTGCTGGCACAGGCTTTGAACGGTTTTTTTTCAAAACCATGAAAAAAGTTGTTGACAGGAACCCCTTTTGGGGGTATACTTAAGAAGTCGTTTGGGGGCATAGCTCAGCTGGGAGAGCGCTTGCATGGCATGCAAGAGGTCAGGAGTTCGATCCTCCTTGTCTCCACCAAATGAAAAGTCAGTACCCTTGCGGTTGTGATACCGCAAGGGTATTTTTTGTATCTGGGGCCGTTGAACGTTGACAGCTGAACGTTGAAGGGCTGTTGCTCATGCAACAGCCCTTTTTTATTCCGTTTTACTTCATCGAAGGCGGTATAAAAATTCTCTTGGGGGGATGCTCTTCCAAGTGTCGTTCTAAAAAATGATTTAAATAGTTATAAAAGCGTTCTTAAAAATGTAAAATAAAGTAAAAATATCATTCTAAAAATGTTTCAAGTTGATGGTTATCATCTCCATACCTTCTTTCCTGGGCAGGCCCCGGGATACGCAAAAAGGCGCTGCCGGAAGGGGACATCCTGCAGGGCAGGATCCCGTTCTTCCGACAGCGCCTTCTGGTTCTCCCGGGCAGAGAGTGGAGCTCTGCTTCCAGTACGGGGACGGGCTGTCCAACATCCTGTGGCCTACGGCCATGGCCCCGGTGTGTGCCGGCATCGCCGGGGTGAAGGTCCAGAAGTGGTGGAAGTGGTTCGTGCCCCTGTTCCTGATGCTCCTGGCCACCCAGATGGTGACCGTGGCCATAGCGCTGTTGATCAACTGGCAGTGAAAAAGGGGGAATATTGCACGTGAAAAATATGTATGCAATATCCCCGTCAATGGTCAATCGTCAATGGCCGAATGATAAAATTTGCAGGCAAATTTTTGGATGTGTAAATCGGTACCGTAGGGGCTGCACGCCGGGCTGCCCGCCAAATCATCGATTATCTGCGCATTTTGCGGGGCACCGGGCCTGCGCCCCCTACGATTATACACAATAAGAAGAACCTGGCCGAAGGACAGGTTCTATCCAGTGGGCCGCGACTCACGACTCGCGGCCCGTGACCTCAAAAAGGGGCTGCTGCTTATGCAGCAGCCCCTTTTTTTCCGCTGTCCGGCTTGAAGAACCTCCGGATCACAAAGGGCACTCCCATGGCCAGCATGAGCACCCGGACCAGCTGGTAGGTAAGGATCACAGCTACATCCTGGTGCATTTCCAGGCCGGTAAGGCACATTTCCGCAATGCCTCCGGGGGCCAGGGCCAGAAAGGCGGTAAGGGTGGAAAAACCGTAGAGCCGGGACATGAACAGGGACAGGGCGACGCTGGAAGCCACCATCAAAAGGGAACCCAGGAGTACGTTGGGAATCAGTTCCCGGGTCTTCAGCAGTTTTTCCCGGTCCATCATGGTGCCGATGTACAGGCCGATGTGGAGCTGGGCAAAAGCCATGGCGGGAGCCGGGACCCGGGGCACACTGCCCTGCCACAGAGCAAAGAGGGAAGTGATCAGAATGGGTCCCAGCAGCTGCCCTGTGGGCATATGGGTCTTTTGGGCCAGGAACCGGCCCAGGAACACCAGGGGGAACACCAGCAGCCAGCCCGGATGGAACAGGCTCCGGAAATCACCCAGGGTGGTGACCCACAGACTGGCGCCGGCGGCCCGGGTGATCTGGCCTCCGAACAGGTTGATGGCCAGGAAGGGCACGCTGACTTCCACCACGAACAGCCGCAGGCACTGGGAGACTACCACCACGTTTTCGTCTGCTTCCTCATAATCGTCCATGAGCACGGTCATGGCTGTCAGTCCTCCCGGCAGGCAGCCCATAATGGAACTGAGCAGGTTGGCGAAGGTGTGCCGGTGCATGTGGATGGCCACGGCCACGGAAACGCCCAGGGTGAACAGGCTGGCACCCAGGATCCCCAGGGTTTCCTGGCTCATTTTAAGGAAGGTGTCCGGGGTGCAGTTGCTGCCGATGCCGTAGCCGGCTACCCCCAGCATCAGCCCCCGCCAGGCCCGGGGCCATTGGAAGGAATTATCCAGAAAAGTGCGTACAACAAAACCGGTGATGATGCCTCCCAGCAAATAGGGAATGGGGATGGCCAGCTGCCGGAGCAGGAAGCCCAGCAGGGCGGATGCCAGTAAGGCGGGAAAACGTTGTTTCATGGAAAGATCTCCTTTGGAAGCCGGAGCGCCTGTCCGGCAGGATACTTTTATTATAGACAATGGGCTCTATACTGTAAAATCTTAATAGTATAATAGGGATATAGCAAAAATGATATAACAAAAGGAGGGACTGCCATGTTCCATGAAAAATACCTGCGGGATTTCCTGAAAGTCTGCGAAAACGGCAACATTACCGCTGCCGCCGCCCAGCTGGGCCTGTCCCAGCCTGCCCTCAGCCGGATCGTGAAAACGGTGGAAAAAGAAGCAGGGATGCCTCTCCTGGTCCGGGAAGCCAGCGGAGTCTACCTGACCCAGGCGGGTGAAATCTATGCCCGGATGGCCCAGGCCATGCTGGAAAACTACCAGAACGGTCTCCGGGAGATCCATGACCTGCGGGATTCCCAAAGCGGCCAGATCCGTCTGGGGCTGTCCCGGATCTCCAGTGAGACCCTGCTGCCGGTGATCCTGGAGCAGTTCCGCACCCTGTATCCCCAGGTGGAACTCCGATTGACGGAAACCCTGATCCGGCAGCTGAATCCCCTCCTCCGGCAGGGAAAACTGGACCTGGCCCTGACCTATTTCCCTGACGACCCGGAGTTGGAATACACCCGGCTGCTGACGGATACGGTGTATCTGGAGGCTCCTCCCGGCTTCAGCCGGCAGTTTTCCTGGACCCCGGGTACCGGCCATGTGCTGGAGGATGTGGGGCGGCTTCGGAACCAGCCCTTTATCCTGCTGAAACCGGGGCGGGGGCTCCGGTACAAGGCGGATCAGTTCTTCCGGGAGGGGAAGATCCAGCCCCGGATCATCCTGGAAACGGACAGCGTGGAACTGGCCCATCGGCTGGCCCTGGCCAACCACGGGTTTGCCCTGATCCCCCGGCTGGCTTTTCCCACCCTGGCCCGGACGGATCAGTCGGTGTTTTTCCAGGTGAAAGACCATCCTCTGGACCGGACACTGTACCTGGCCCGGCGGAAGGGGGCCTACATGACCCGGGCCATGGAAGCCCTCTGCGGCCTGATCCGGACCAGTGTAACAGAATCCCGTTCTATGGTACAATAAGGCAAGCGAACGGAGGTGTTTTCTATGAACAGAAAACAGATGGCTCTGCTGGTTGGACTTTCTCTGGCTTTGGGGCAGACGGCTTTTGCCGCCGACCATGTGGCCGTGGTGGAGAAAGACGGAAAGCAGGGCGTGATCGACCGGACAGGGAAGGAAATCCTGCCCCTGGTCTATAAAAAAATCGCAGTGGGGGATCCGAAAGAGGATCCGGCGATCCTGGTCCAGCTGAAGGGAAAATACGGCCTTTATGACCGGGAGGGAAAGCAGCTGCTGGCCCCCACCCTGAAGAAGATCACCGATATCAATGAAGGGATCATCGGCGGCGTGACGGAAAAGAAGTGGAATTTCTACACCCTCCAGGGAGCCAGGCTTCCCGGGGAATGGGAAGAGGCCCGGGCCTTCCAGGAAGGGCTGGCCCCGGTGAAAACCCAGGGCAAATGGGGCTTTGCGGACAAAACCGGGAAACTGGTGATCCCCGCCCAGTACAAGGAAGTCCGCAGCTTCAGCGAAGGGCTGGCCGCGGTGAAAAAAGACAGCCAGTGGTTCTATATCCGGAAGGACGGGAGCCTGCTGCCCAGCATGAGCGTGAAAAAGGCCGGGGACTTTCACCAGGGGGTGGCCGTGGTGGACGGAGGCTGGCTCATGGATACCCAGGGAAAGAAATACGCCAAACTGAAGCCTTATTCCTTCGTAGGGGACTTCCAGGACAATGGATTGGCGGAAGTGGGTGTCCGCCGGGCCAGCCACAGCTTCCTGGATTACATCTCCATCGGCTGGGGCTGGGGAGACGGCTGGGGCTGGGGCGGTCCCTACTGGGGCGTGGGCCCGGGCTGGGGCCCCTATTGGGGAGATTACGGCTACCACCATCATCACCATCATCACGGCTGGGGCGGCAGCATCGGTATCTCTCCGGGAGCCGTGATGCCCTCCAGTATGTACCGGGGCTATGTGAACAAACAAGGCCAGGAAGTGATTTCCCCCACCTACAGTTTTGTGTCCCCCTTCTACGGGAAACTGGCCCTCATCCGGGACGAGGGCCACTGGGGTATGGTGGATGCCAAAGGCCAGGTGGTGATCCCGGCAGCCTACGATGCCCTGCTGCCCTTCAGTGAGGGACTGGCCGCCTTCCAGTCGGACAAAAAATGGGGGTTCATCGACGAGACCAACAAAGTGGTGGTCCCCAACCGGTTCGACAGTGTCCAGAACTTCTTCCAGGACCGGACCACAGCAGTGGAAAAGGAAAAAGGCGGGATCATCGACAAAACCGGGAATCCGGTGGCCCCTTTCCGGTCCGAGCTCCGGGAACTGGGGCCTCTGACAGCGGACCGGGCGGCCTACAAGGACACCCAAAAGAAGAAATGGGGCTATGTGGATGAAAATGCAAAGGTCGTAATCTCTCCGCAATATGACAAGGCTGGAATTTTCGACTGATTTTTCAAATCGGCTACAAAAAGCTATTGACAGAAACGAAGTACAGTGGCATAATGTAAACCATACCATTTCAAACAAACACAGGTAATGAACGGGAGCGGAATCGCAGAAACTTCCAGAGAGCCGGCGGCGGGTGTGAGCCGGTAAGCTTCGAGGATTCCTCTCACCCGGGAGCCGCAGGGGGGAAAGACCAGTAGTCCCTGCCGTCCACAGTGCGTTAAACTGAATGAGACCCAACATAGGGTGGTACCGCGTCCATTCGCCCCTATCTGCTTTGCAGCAGGTAGGGGCTTTTTGTGCAAGAGAGGGGAATACGTATGGGAATGACAAGGACACAGAAAATCCTGGCCCGGCATGCCGGCCGTCCGGAGGTGGAAGAAGGGGAACTGCTGGTTTCCCAGGTTGACCTGACCCTGGCCAACGACATTACCGGGCCTCCGGCCATTGACGAATTCGACAAGATCGGCCGTCCGGTATTCAACAAGGACAAGATCGCATTGGTGCCGGACCATTTCTCTCCTCCCAAGGACATCAAATCCGCCACTTTGTGCAAGCATATGCGGGATTTTGCCCGGAAGCATAACATCACCAATTATTTCGAAGTGGGCCGGATGGGCATCGAACACGCCCTGGTGCCGGACAGCGGGCTGGTGGCTCCTGGGGAACTGGTGATCGGGGCTGATTCCCACACCTGCACCTACGGGGCTGTCAACGCCTTCTCCACCGGGGTAGGCCAGACGGACCTGGGGGCAGCCATGGCCAGCGGCCAGACCTGGTTCAAGGTTCCCAAGGCCATCAAAGTGGTGCTCGCCGGCAAAAAGCCGGACTACATTTCCGGCAAGGACGTGATCCTGACCCTGATCGGGATGATCGGGGTGGACGGTGCCCTGTACCAGTCCCTGGAATTCTTCGGAGAAGGAGTAGGGGAACTGGCCATGGCGGACCGGTTCACCATCTGCAACATGGCCATTGAAGCCGGTGCCAAAAACGGCATCTTCCCGGTGGATGACAAGACCCGGGCATACCTGAAGGAACGGGGAGTCACCCGGGAATGGGAACCGGTGGAAGCCGATGAGGATGCGGTCTACGACCGGACCATCACCATCGAACTGAACAAGCTGGTGCCGGTGGTGGCCTATCCCCATCTGCCGGAAAACACCCATCCCGCAGCAGAGGGCAAAGACATTGCCATCGACCAGGTGGTGATTGGATCCTGCACCAATGGACGGTATGAGGATCTGGTATCCGCCGCCCGGATCCTGAAGGGACGGAAAGTGGATCCCCGAGTCCGGTGCATCATCATCCCGGCTACCCAGGAAATCTACAAACGGGCCATGGACAACGGACTGCTGGATATCTTCATCGAAGCCGGTGCAGCGGTTTCCACGCCTACCTGCGGACCCTGTCTGGGAGGCTACATGGGCATCCTGGCTGCCGGGGAACGGTGCGTTTCCACCACCAACCGGAATTTCCGGGGCCGCATGGGCCATGTGGACAGCGAAGTCTACCTGGCCAGCCCGCTGACGGCTGCTGCCAGCGCCGTTACCGGTCACATCACTGATCCCAGGGAGGTACTGAAATGAGTAAAGTATGGCGTTACGGAGACCATGTGGACACGGATGTAATCATCCCCGCCCGCTACCTGAACATCTCCGATTTCAAGGAACTGAGTGAACATGCCATGGAAGACATCGACACCACCTTTGCCCCCAATGTAAAACCCGGGGACATTATGGTGGCCGGCCGGAACTTCGGCTGCGGGTCTTCCCGGGAACACGCCCCCATTGTGATCCAGCAGAAAGGGGTCGCCTGCATCATTGCGGAAAGCTTTGCCCGGATCTTCTACCGGAATGCCATCAACATCGGCCTGCCGGTGCTGGAAATCGGGGAAGAAGCCAAAAAGATCCAGGCCGGAGACCAGGTGGAAGTGGATTTTGACAAGGGAGAAATCCATGTGGTGAACAAGAACCTGACCATCAAGACCCATCCCCTGCCGGCCTTTGTCCGGAAAATCGCCGAAGCCGGCGGTCTCATCAATTATGTGAAAGGAGTCCATGCCTGATGAAAGTCACTGTATTGGCCGGGGACGGCATCGGCCCTGAAATCACCGATGCGGCTCTGGAAGTCCTGAAGAAAACGGCGGAAGTGTTCGGCCTGGACATTTCCTATGACCATAAACTCATGGGGGGCTGTGCCTATGACAAGTTCGGCACCCCTCTGCCGGAAGAAACCATCGCCAGCGCCAAGGCTGCTGACGGGGTCCTGCTGGGGGCCGTAGGGGGTCCCAAATGGGATCATATCGAAGACGTGACCAAACGGCCGGAGAAGGGTCTTTTGGGCATCCGGAAGGCCCTGGGACTCTACTGCAACCTGCGTCCGGTCCAGGTGCGGCCCTACATGGCCCATCTGTCTCCCCTGAAGACGGACCGGGCGGAAGGGGCCGATCTGGTTATCGTCCGGGAGCTCACCGGGGGCATCTATTTCGGGGAACACCGGGAAGCTGCCCTGGTGGACGGGGTGGAAACCGCCTCTGACGTGGAAAAATACACCCGTCCGGAAGTGGAACGGATCGCCGTGAAAGCCTTCGAGGCAGCCCGGCTGCGCCGGGGCAAGGTGACCAGCGTGGACAAGGCCAATGTGCTGGGGGCCTCCCGGATGTGGCGTAAAATCGTGGAAGAAATCCATGAGGTCAAGTATCCTGATGTGGAACTGAACCATTTTTATGTGGACAACTGCGCCATGCAGCTGGTGCTGAACCCGAAACAGTTCGACGTGATCCTTACCAACAACATTTTCGGGGATATCCTCAGCGACGAAGCCTCCACCATTGCCGGCAGCATCGGGCTCCTGCCTTCTGCCAGCCTGGGGGACGGCACCGGGCTCTATGAACCCATCCACGGCAGCGCCCCGGACATTGCCGGAAAGGACATTGCCAATCCCCTGGGGACCATCCTGTCTGCCGCCATGCTGCTGCGCTATTCCCTCCATCAGGAAGAAGCCGCCCGGGCCATCGAAAAGGCCGTGGACGAGGTGATGAAAGCCGGCTACCGGACTCCGGACCTGGCCGGAGAAGGACTCACCACCGTAGGCACGAAGAAAATGGGCCAACTGGTGGCGGAAGCGGTGAGAAAATAAGGGGTCTGCTGCCTGGGCAACAGACCGTCAGCTGTCAATGGTCAGCGGCCGAAGGAAAAAAGCTGCCTGGAAAGGCAGCTTTTTTTGATGAAGGAGATGAAAATTATGACCCAATGGGCGGACGGGAAAATACGGTATTTCTGGGCCAATCCCAACAATCCCTTGTATATCCGGTACCATGATGAGGAATGGGGCCGGCCGGTCCATGAAGACCGGAAACTGTTTGAGATGCTGCTTTTGGAAACCTTTCAGGCCGGCCTTTCCTGGGAGTGCGTACTGAACAAGCGGGAAGGGTTCCGGCAGGCCTTTGACGGCTTCGACCCGGAAATCATTGCCCGTTATACGGAAGCAAAAACAGAAGCTCTCCGGCAAAATCCCGCCATTATCCGGAACCGGCTGAAGATCCGGGCCGCCGTGACCAATGCTCAGGTGTTCCTGACCATCCAAAAGGAATGGGGGACCTTCGACCGGTACCTGTGGCACTGGACGGAAGGAAAGACCATCCGGGAAACGGGCCTTGCCCATTCCCCTCTGTCCGATGCCCTGTCCAAAGACCTGAAGAAGCGGGGTATGAAATTCGTGGGCACCACGGTGGTCTACTCCCTCCTCCAGGCCGTAGGAGTCATCTGGAGCCATGAGAAGGGGTGCTTTTTAGAGCAGCCGGAAGAACCGGCCGCGTCAACGGCCGCTGACCGCTGACCGCTGACAAAAAAGGAGTTCCGCAAAACGCGGAACTCCTTTTTCTTTACATCTTCTTCACCGGCACCAGCCCCCGTCCCAGGGAAATCTGCCCGGTCCGGGCGATTTCGATGATCTGGTAGTCTTCCAGGACTTCCAGCAGGGCGTCGATGTGGTCTTCCCGGCCGGTGAGCCGGAGCACCAGGGACTTTTTCTGCACGTCCACCACTTTGGCATGGAACAGGTCCGCCAGGTTGGTCAGCTCTTCCCGCGCCTGGGGGGTGGGGGCGCTGACTTTGATCATGGCCAGTTCGTAGCTCACAAAGGGAGCGTCGTCCAGGTTCACCACCTTGATCACATCGATAAGCTTGGCCAGCTGTTTGATGGCCTGGTCCAGCTCGTACCGGTCCTCCACGGACACCACGATGTTGATCCGGGTCACGTCCCGTTCTTCCGTATAGCCGGCGTTGATGAACTCGATATTGATGGCCCGGCGGCTGATCAGTCCGGCTACATGGGTCAGGACCCCGGGCTTGTTGTCGGCCAGGATGGCCAGATGCTGTCGAATCATGATTGTTCGCCTCCTGTTACCATTTCATCCAGTTTCTTCCCACCAGGGACCATGGGGTAGACATTTTCGTCCGGCGGGATGGTCACTTCCAGAAGGGCCGGGCCGTCCTGGGCAAAAAGTCTGTCCAGGGCTTCCGGCAGCTGGTCTTCCGTTTCCACTGTCCAGGCCGGTACGCCCATGGACTGGGCAATCCCTGCAATGGACGGATTGGCCGTCAGGTCGGATTCGGCAAAATGGCCCTGGTAGAACATGCCCTGCCACTGATGGACCATGCCCAGGGTGTTGTTCCGCAGGACGACGGTCTTTACGGCAATGCCGTATTTGTGGAGGGTGGCGAATTCCTGACAGTTCATCAGGATGCTCCCGTCTCCGGTAATGAGCACCACCGGGTTGTCCGGAGCCCCCAGCTTGGCTCCCAGGGCGGCGGGCAGACCGTAGCCCATGGTCCCCAGGCCTCCGGAAGTGATGAAGTGATGGGGCTGGGAAACCGGGTAGAACTGGGCGGCCCACATCTGGTGCTGGCCCACATCGGTGGCGGCAATGGAATCGGGACCGGCCTTTTGGGCCAGCTGTTCCAGCACTACCTGGGGAGAAAGCCCTCTGTCAGAGGAAGGACGGGTACCGGAAGGATGGCCGGCCTTCATTTCCTGGAGCTCCTGGCGCCAGGTGACGGTCTGGACCGCCGGAATGGGGGCGGCTTCCAATTTCTTCCAGAAGGCGGGCAGGGACCAGCGGAGATCCCCGTTCACACTGAGATCCGCGTGGACGATCTTGTTGATCTCCACCTGATCGATGTCGAAATGGACGATCCGGGCTTTGGGAGCGAAGTTGGCCACAGAGCCGGTGACCCGGTCGTCGAACCGGGCTCCCACTGTGAGCAGCAGGTCACACTGGGTGATGGCCATGTTGGCGGTCCAGGTGCCGTGCATACCGGCCATGCCCAGGTTTTCCTCCCAGGCATCGGGGATGGCTCCTTTGCCCATAAGGGTGTATACCACCGGCAGCTGGGCGGCTTGGACGATCTGCCGGAGGGTGTCCGCAGTGTCGGACAGGACCACTCCGCCGCCCACCATCAAAAGGGGACGGTGAGCCTTACGGAGAGCCTCCAGGGCCCGGTCCACTTCTTCTTCCCGGCCTTCCTGGAGGGGCTGATACCCCCGGAGGGAGACGGTTTCCGGATATTCGTAGTCAAAGGCCGTGTCGAACACATCCTTGGCCACGTCCACCAGCACCGGTCCCGGCCGGCCGCTCCGGGCGATGTAGAAGGCTTCCTTCAGCACCCGGGGCAGGTCCTGAACCTTTTTCACCAGGTAGTTGTGCTTGGTGATGGGGGTGGTGATGCCGGAGATGTCCGCTTCCTGGAAGGAATCCCGGCCGATGAGATGGGTGGCCACCTGGCCGCTGATCACCACCAGAGGGATGGAATCCATATTGGCGGTGGCAATGCCGGTGACCATGTTGCAGACTCCGGGACCGCTGGTGGCAAAGCAGACACCCACTTTCCCGGTGGCCCGGGCATAGCCGTCCGCTGCATGGACGGCCCCCTGTTCATGGCCGGTGAGGATATGGGGGAATTTCATCCGGTACAGAGCATCATACAGGCTCAGTACGGCCCCTCCAGGATAGCCGAAGACAACCTGGACCTGTTCTTTTCGCAAACTTTCGATGACGGCTTCTGCACCGGTGATTTTCATGGTTTCCCCTGCCTCCTTTAAAGCTGGAATGGTTGTGGATTACTCGTTTTTGTCGTTTTCATGGAGCCAGGGCATCATGCTGCGCAGTTTTTCCCCGACTTTTTCGATGGGATGTTCCGCATGCTGACGGCGCATGGCCAGGAAGTGAGCCCGGCCGCCGGCACGGTTTTCCAGCAGCCAGTCTTTGGCGAAGGTGCCGTCTTGGATATCCTTCAGAACCTGTTTCATGGCAGCTTTGGAATCCTGGGTCACCACTTTCGGGCCGGCGGTATAGTCCCCATATTCGGCGGTGTCGGAAATGGATTTCCGCATTTTGGCCATGCCGCCTTCGTACATCAGGTCCACGATCAGTTTCATTTCATGGAAGGTTTCAAAGTAGGCGATTTCAGGCTGATAGCCGGCTTCGCACAGGGTTTCGAATCCGTTGGTGATCAGCTGGCAGATGCCGCCGCACAGGACAGCCTGTTCCCCGAACAGGTCAGTTTCCGTTTCTTCTTGGAAGGTGGTCTGGATGACCCCGGCACGGGTGCCGCCGATGCCTCTGGCATAGGCCAGGGCCAGGTCGAAGCATTTGCCCGTGGCATCCTGTTCCACTGCGAATACATCAGGGACGCCGCCCCCTTCTACAAAAGTCCGGCGGACCAGATGGCCCGGACCTTTGGGAGCCACCATGAACACGTCCACATCAGCGGGAGGGACGATCTGCTTGAAATGGACGTTGAACCCATGGGCAAAAGCTAGGGCGCTGCCGCTTTTCAGGTTGGGAGCGATTTCGGCTTTGTACACATCGGCCTGCTTTTCATCAGGGATCAGGACCATGGTTACGTCAGCAGCGGCTACCGCTTCGGCTACGGTCTTCACTTCCAGGCCGGCAGCCCGGGCCACATCGGCGGATTTGCTGCCTTTGTACAGGCCCACCACCACGTTGACGCCGCTTTCCTTCAGGTTCAGGGCATGGGCATGGCCCTGGCTGCCGTAGCCGATGACGGCCACCGTCTTGTCCTTCAGTACGCTCCAGTTAACGTCCTTGTCATAAAATACTTTTGCCATGGGAAACATCTCCTTTGAAAATAGAAATAAAATGGGGATACACTGCAGGGGTCTTTCGTATAAAAAAATCCGTCCCTATGAAAATAGGGACGGAAAGTTTCCGCGATACCACCCTGGTTCTCCGGCCATTGCTGGCCTGGAGCGCTCTGCAACGTACAATCATACGCGTTCCGGTTAACGGGGGAAAGCCGTCCGTGCTTACTGTCTTTCAGCAGGCTCCTGGGGGAGGATTTTCCTTTGCCGGTTTCTGCTGGCTCTCACCATCTGTCAGCTCTCTGGGAGAAACGGGAGGCAAAGTACTCGTTCCCTTCATGGGATTTGCCTTGTTCACTTGGTTTGAAAAGGATGGTGTCAGTATACATTGCACAAGAACAGTTGTCAACATGATTTTTAAAAAAGTTTCAAAAGCACAAAACGAAAATAAAAAGTGTAAAGAATGTAATAGCCGTTTTTCTATTTCCGGAACCGGTAGCCCACGCCCCATACGGTTTCGATGTACTCCGGTTTGGTGGTGGAGGTTTCGATTTTTTCCCGAATCCGGTTCACGTGGACGGAAACCGTGGCCGTGTCCCCCAGGGAATCTTCTCCCCAGATCCGCTCGAACAGGGTCTCTTTGCTGAACACGATCCCCGGATGTTCCGCCAGGAACAGCAGCAGGGCGAATTCCTTGTTGGGCATGATCACTTCTTTCCCGTCCACATAGACCCGGTGGCCTTCCCGGTCGATGGTCAGGCCTCCCCGCTGGAGCACCGGGCTGGCGGCTTTCTGGCCGGTGAGCTGCCGGTACCGCTGGAGATGGGACTTTACCCGGGCCACCAGTTCTCCCGGGCTGAAGGGCTTCACGATATAGTCATCGGCGCCCAGGCCCAGGCCCCGGATCTTGTCCACATCTTCCTGCCGGGCGGACACCATAAGGATGGGGATGTTCCGCTTTTCCCGGATCTGCCGGCACACCTGGAACCCATCCAGCCCCGGCAGCATAATGTCCAGCAGCACCAGATCCACCTCTGGTTCCAGGGCTTTCTTTTCCCCGGAGGGGCCGTCCGGGGCGATTTCCACCTGATAGCCGTTGGCTTCCAGATAATCCCGTTCCAGTTCCGCTATATCCCTGTCATCTTCAACAATCAGGATCTTTTCCATTGTTCCCATTCTCCTCCAAAGAAAATTCCATGCATATTTTCAGGCCCCTGGGCTGATTGGCCTCCGCCCAGATCTTTCCCTTCATGGTTTCCACGATTTTCCGGACCACCGCCAGGCCCAGGCCGCTGCCGGCGGACACATGGCTCCGGGCCCGGTCCGTCCGGTAGAAGCTTTCAAAGATCCGGTCCAGCTGGTCTGGTGCCACCCCGGATCCGTTGTCCGCCAGTTCCAGCCGTACCCGGTTCTTTCCGTCAGAGAACAGGTGGAATTGGGCGGTGCCGGTTTTTTCCGTTTTGTATTTCCAGCTGTTGCTCAGCAGGTTGTCCAGCACCCGGGCAAACTGGTCCCGGTCCATTTTCACAGGGGCCCGGTCCAGGGTGCTTTCCAGAGTCACCTGGAGGCCGTTCTGTTCCCAGTGATCCTTTTGTTCCTCCACATAGTCCTTCAGACAGGCGCAAAGATCCACCGTTTCCCAATGGAAGGGAACCTGGTCCAGATCCAGTTTGGAAAACAGGAACAGGGTCTGGTTCAGTTTGGCCATGCTTTCGGTGGTTTCCAGGATTTTCTGGAGGTACCGCTGCTGTTTTTCCGGGGTGTCCGCGATCCCGTCCTGGAGCCCGGAGGCATAGCCCTGGATTTTGGTGAGAGGGGTGGCCAGGTCGTGGGCGATCCCTGCCAGCATTTCCTTCCGGCTCCGGTCATACTGCTCCCGTTTTTCCCGGGCATGGCGCAGTTCCAGCCGGGTGGTCTCAAAGGCCCGGAGGGTGTCTCCGATTTCATCCCGGCTGTCGGCTTTCACCGGGGTATCCAGGTCTCCCCGGCTCACCTGGGCGGCCACCCGGCGGAGTTTGTTCAAAGGCTTCAGCAGCTGGACGGCCATAAGCCGGCTGAGAGCCAGGCCTGCCAGGGCAGCGGTCAGCATCACCAGCAGGAAGGCTCCTACGAAGCTGCCCTTGAAAAGTTCCTTGGAGTGCATGGCGAACCGGTCGTCGGTTTCCACCAGCGGGTCAGCCCCCACCACATAGGTTTCCACGCCGGTCTGGAGGGAACGGTAGTAGAAGGCCACTCCTTTTTTCCCCCAGCTGATGCCACCCCGGCCTTCCGGTACCTGCTGGAGAGTGGCGGTGCGGATTTCCTCCGGCTGCTGCCCTTCCGTCACATAGAAGGGCTGGCCGTTCCGTTCCAGCAGTACCCGGAGCCCCTGGTCTTCCAGATGGTCACTGACCAGCAGCAGAGGTTTGGGTTTGTCCGGGTTGTAATGGTCTGACCGGACCCGGAGCCGGGTCAGTTCAAACTGGATGGACAGAGTGGGGCCGCTTTCCGGCCAGATGAAGGAAAGGACGCTGGCACGGTTCAGGTTTTCTATACCAAAGATCCAGAAAATCCCCACACTGAGCACCATGAAGCAGAGTACAGGGGTCAGGATCATCAGATAGTTGGCGGCCAGCAGCCGTTTCCGGATGGGAAGGTCTTTCCAGCGCATAGGTTCCACAGTCCCGCCCGGGAAAAGCGGGAGGCTCCTTTCTTTTTGACTGTCTTCATATTATAGCATTTTTCCCGGGGCCTCCGAATGGAAGGAAAGATTGTTTCGAAAGAGTTTATGGGCTGTTTCTTTCTTTACAATAAAAAAATAAAAAATGGGAGAATGCAACAAAAATACAAAAAATCATTGACAAGCGTACTCACGGGAGATAAAATAGCGACAATTCACAATTTCAAATCCCAATCCCATGAGGGGAAAGAGTAGTCCGGGGGAAGCTGACAGAGAGATGGCGGCAGGTGCGAGCCATCAGGGGAACCTGGAGGAAACTGGTCCCGGAGGAGACAGGCTGAAGCAGGGCAGTAGGCCTGGACGGTGTTCCCCGTTACCGGAAGCGCGTATGACTGTACGTGGCAAAGTGTCCCGGACCAGCAATGGACCGGGGAAACAGGGTGGTACCGCGGATTTTTCCGTCCCTTTGGAGGGACGGATTTTTTTATTTCTGCGGCCACCGTCAAATCGACTTTCCCCACCAGGGTTCCGATACCAGAACCCATTGAAAAGGATCAGGGCCACGATACCAGGGCCCAGTTGAAAAGGAAACAGCGTTGAAGGAGGACCTCTTATGGAAATGACCGGCGCAGAAGCCATCCTTGCATGTCTCAAAGCAGAACAGGTCCCGGTGGTTTTCGGCTACCCGGGAGGGGCCGTACTGGGCCTGTATGATGCCATTTACAAAACCAACTTTCCCCATATCCTCACCGGCCACGAACAGGGGGCCATCCACGCGGCGGACGGGTACGCCCGGGCCACCGGAAAGGTGGGGGTGTGCATTGCCACCAGCGGCCCCGGGGTCTGCAACATGGTGACGGGGATTGCCACCGCCAACATGGATTCCATTCCCCTGGTGATCATCAGCGGTCAGGTGGCCACCTCCCTGATCGGTCAGGACGCCTTCCAGGAGGCGGACACCGCAGGGATCACCACTCCCATCACCAAATACAACTATCTGGTCCGGAAGGTGGAGAACCTGCCCCAGGTGCTGAAAGAAGCCTTTTACATTGCCCGGACCGGCCGGCCGGGACCGGTGCTCATCGACATCGTCACCGACGTGTTCGATGCCAGACTGGATTTCCAGTATCCCCAGGAGGTCCATCTCCTGGGCTACCAGGGGAGTCTCCATCCCCGGCAGTCCGATGTCCGGCGGGCGGCGGAAGCCCTCTGCCGGGCCCACCGTCCGGTGATCATGGCCGGAGGCGGGGTGATCCTGTCTGGCACCGGAGGAGTGCTTACGGAACTGGCCCGAAAAACCGGGATCCCGGTGGTCACCACCCTGATGGGGAAAGGGGCCGTGCCCGATTCCCTCCCCCAGAACCTGGGGATGCTGGGGATGCACGGCAGCTACGCCGCCAATATGGCAGTATCCGGCTGTGACCTGCTGCTGGCTTTCGGGGTCCGGTTCGACGAACGGTCCACCGCCAAGGCCAGCCTGTTTGCCCCGGCGGCCCGGATCGTCCATTTCAATGTGGAACCGGGGGAAATCAACAAGATCATCCCGGTCCAGGTGGCGGTGCCCGGCGATCTCCAGGAATCCCTGCCCCTTTTTGCCAGTCTGGTGGAACCTCTGGCAGAAGCCGTTAAAGAGCAGACGGCTCCCTGGCGGGAACAGGGAGAAGAAATGAAACGGGAGGTCCCCTGCAGCGCCCATGGGTGCACCGGGGGGATTTCTCCGGAAACCGCCCTGAAACAGGCGGCGGCCCGGGCTCCCCAGGACACCCTTGTGGTCACCGACGTGGGCCAGCACCAGATGTGGGCGGCCCAGTTCTTCCCTACGGAACAGCCCCGGCATTTCCTTACGTCCGGAGGGCTGGGCACCATGGGGTTCGGCCTTCCTGCCGCCCTGGGAGCCAAAGTGGGGGAACCGGACAAAACCGTCCTCCTGATTACCGGGGACGGGAGCATTTTGATGAACTGTCAGGAATTCACCACCCTGCCCACCTACGGCATCCAGGTGAAGATCATCGTCCTGCGGAACGGCCAGCTGGGCATGGTGCGCCAGCTCCAGGGCCTGTTCCGGGGAGGCCGGTATTCCCAGACCAAACTGATCCGGAAGCCCTCCATGGCCAAAATCGCGGAAGCCATGGGGATCCCTTCCCGGAGCATTTCCCGGCCGGAAGAGCTGGCAGCAGGTCTGGAGTTCCTGTTTGGGTCGGAGGGATCCGCCCTGCTGGAAATCACCATTCCCGAGGATGAACGGGTCTATCCCATGGTCCCGGGCAGCAAAGGGCTGGATCAGATGATCCTGGGCCCGGAAGAGAAATAAGGAGGAAAACCCATGAAATGGCAGCATATCGCCCTTCTGGTCAACAACCGGCCGGGAGTCCTGTCCCATGTGGCCGGACTCATCGCCCGCCGGAACATCAATATCGAATGCCTGAACGTAGGCTACACGGAAATCCCGGAAATCAGCCGGATCAACCTGGTGGTGGGAGTGGAAAGCCGGTTCCAGCTGGACCAGGCCATCCACCAGCTGAGCCATCTCATCGATGTAATCAAGGTGGTGAACCTGGATGATGCCCCCCTGGTGAGCTATGAACTGACCCTGATCAAGGTCAGCGCCCCTACCCCCCAGATCCGGGAAGAACTGACCAACATTGCTGGCCTGTTCCATGCCAAGATCGTGGATGTGTATCCGGATTCCCTGATTTTCCGGCTTACGGGACGACAGGATCATATTGAGGCCTTAAAGCAGATGCTCCGGAGCTACACCGTCCTGGAAATCGCCACCACCGGCCAGATTGCCCTGGGACGGGGGCCCCAGACGGTGAAGGACAGCCTGCTGGCCGCACCACGGCCGGAAGAAACGGAACCGGCTGAAAGGAAAGGAGAACAGCCATGAGCCAGAACCAAACCGCGGATTTCCGCCTGTTTGCCCGTTTGTCCGTCCTCCGGAACCTCCGCCGGGATCCGGTGATCCACAGCCTGGCCAAAGTCCAGGCCCATCCGGAACGGGAGAAACACCTGGCCCGGGCCCGGGAAGCTGTCCTGGCCGCCGCTGAAGAGCTGGGCCTTGCCGGGAACCTGTGGCAGGGATACTTTTTCCATCTCCTGGCAGAAGGGGACAACCTGGCCGCCCAGGTGGCGGAAAACCGGGGCACCGCCGGCAGCGGCCTTCTGGCGGCTCTCACCCGGGATCTGGAGGCCCTCCGTCCCTTTTTGGACCTGTCCGGGCAGGCGGTGTTCCAGGACGGGTTCTATGACCATTATGAACCCAGCCGGCCGGCCCGGGAGAACCTGGAAAGCCAGCTGGCCCGGCAATTGAAAGAAACCCCTGAAGCCGCCGGACAGGCCCGGCTGCTGCTCCACCATTACCAGCGGTACGGCCGGGGGAAAATGGCCCGGTATGAAGCCTTCTGCCTGGATGCCAAGGGACGGTTCCAGGGGATCGCTGACTTTCCCCATTACGCCTGGGACGATATCCTGGGCTATGAGGACCAGAAGGAGAAGCTCCTGGCCAATACCCGGCAGTTCATGGCCGGACGGGGCTGCAACAATGTGCTGTCCACCGGCAGCCGGGGCACCGGGAAGTCCACCTCCATCAAGGCCCTGATCCCCCTGTTCAGTGCCCAGGGCCTGCGGCTGGTCCAGATCAAGCGGGATCAGCTCCAGCTCCTGGCGGAAGCCATGGAACGGGCCGGGAAGATCCGCAGCCACCGGTTCCTGTTCTTTTTCGACGACCTGTCCTTCGATGAGAACGAAAAGGAATACAAGTACCTGAAATCCGCCATTGACGGAGGGGCTGCTCCCCAGCCGGACAATGTGATGCTGTGCGCCACCAGCAACCGGCGGCACCTGCTGAAGGAAACCTGGACGGACCGGAGCGACGACCTGGAGGCGGAAGTGTACCGGGAAGACGCCACCAATGAATCCATTTCCCTGTCCGACCGGTTCGGGCTGATCCTCCATTTCGGGGCTCCCACCCAACAGGAATACCTGGCCATCATCGACCACGAACTCCGGAAAGAAGGCATCCAGCTGTCCCCGGAAGAACTCCGGGTGGAAGGGGTCCGGTGGGAAATGGAACACTCCGGCCGGAACGGAAGGATCGCCAAACAGTTCGTCCAGTGGTATCTGGGGAATCATTGAGAGGGTTGCTGCGTCTGCAGCAGCCCCTTTTTCATGTCTGATAACCGCCGGTTTTTTTTTTTGGTACAATATAGGCAGAACAGGAGGGAAAACCATGAAAAAGACGGTGTTGTATCTTGCCAAAGCAGAAAGCCCCCTGGGGACCATCCTCTTGAGCAGCCATGGAGAAAAGCTGAACGGGCTGTGGTTCCAGGGAGAGAAGTATGAAGAAATCCGGATGAAAAACGAAGGCGGTGTGGAAGAACGGCCGGATCTCCCTGTATTCCAGGAAACCCGGCGTTGGCTGGACCTGTATTTCCAGGGGAAAGATCCAGGCTTCACGCCTCCCCTTGAACTGTCCGGCAGTGATTTCCGGCAGCAGGTAGGGCGGATCATGCTGACCATTCCTTACGGAAAGACCATGACCTATGGCGCCATTGCCCGGGAAATGGCCCGGAGGGAGGGAAAGGAGCGGATGTCGGCACAGGCCGTGGGAGGAGCGGTGGGCCACAATCCCATCAGCTTGATCATTCCCTGCCATCGGGTGGTGGGGACCAGCGGAAGCCTGACCGGATACGGCGGCGGTATGCCCCGGAAAGTGTGGCTGCTGGAACATGAAGGAATCGATCTGAAAGCCTCCGGTTTCACCATACCGAAAAAAGGGACTGCCCTGTAACAGGGACAGTCCTTTTTGCTTCCAGGAGATTCAGGTTCTTCCCCACACGGTCCAGCGTCCTCCTTCTCCCAGTTTCTCCCAGTCTCCCGAGACCTGCTGGAGGAAGTCTTTCTGGCTGCTCTGGTCCACCAGTACAATGAGCCGTCCCGTATCCGGCAGATCTTCCAGGGCTTGGAAGGGCATCATGTTCTTGGCGTTCCAGCTGATCCCTTCCGGCCGCATCTGCTGCAGCCGCTGCCGGGTTACCAGCCGGGGAGCGGGGATCTTGCTGTAATAGGTGAAGGATACCGGATACCGGCCTCCGTACACGTACACCGGAACCCCCGGTACATGATGGGCAGAAACCAGCTGGGCCGCATCCCAGGCGGAAGCCTGGCGGCACAAAGGGGCGGCCAGCACAAAAGACAGCACCGTGAACAGCAGGCCCATGGCCACGGCTGCCCGTTTCACCCAGTACTGGAGATCCAGCCGGCTGGCGGCACAGGCCAGGCCTATGGCCAGCGGGGGCAGACAGGGGAAGGTGTAGGTGGGATATTTGGTGGCCATGCATTCAAAGAAGAACCAGGTGACCAGCACCCACAGGAACAGGAACCGCTGCCGGTCGTCCAGGCTCTTCCAGAAGGTCCGGGTTTTGATCCGTTCCTTCAGGGTCTTCCCGTACTTCTTCCACAGCCAGGGCAGGCTCAGGCTCCAGGGGAAGCAGCCAATGAGGAAAATCAGGAAGTAATACCACCAGGTGTTGTTCCGGGGATGTTCGGACACCGTGGCCCGGAGCACATTGTGGACCCCGATGAACCCGTCCAGGAAGGCGAAACCGTGGAGAAGTGTCATGGGAACGTACCAAAGGGCGGCAATGGCCAGAGCCAGCAGGATCCCCCGGAACAGCTTCATGTGGGCCAGGGTCTTGAAATCCCGGTTCCCGGCCAGGTAGGCCAGGATGATCAGGCCGGGGAGCACCAGACCCAGAGGCCCTTTGGTCAGGATGGCCAGACCGGCCAGGGCATAGGCTCCGTAATACAGACGGGGCCGTTTTTCTGTCTTGGCCAGGTAGAACAGCATCAGGGCTCCATCTATGGCAACAAACAGGGTCATGTCGGTGATCACCGCCTTGGCCAGGTAGAAATATTCCACACTGGTGGCCATAATGAGACCGCTGAGGAATCCCACATTCCGGCTGTACAGCTTCTGGGCGAACCAGTAGGTCTGGAGCACCCCGATGGTGCCGAAAACCGCCGGGAAGAACCGGGCGGCAAAGGAAGTCTCTCCAAACAGCCGGAAGGCCGCCAGCAGTTCTCCGTAGAACATCCAGGGCTTGTCATACCAGTAGTTCCCGTAGATCCGGGGGGAAAGCCAGTCCCCGGAAGCCAGCATCTCCTTGGCGGTAAGGGCATAGTTGGATTCCACCGGATCGGTGATCAGCAGCTGTCCGTTGCCGGCAAAGAACAGCACCAGGCTCAGCAGCAGAAGCAGGAAAGCAGGCCAGTGCCGATGATAAAAGCCCAGCAGCGGATTGTCGTCATGTTCCCAATATTCCATATCCGGATCCTCCCATATCTTGATGGTTCCAGTATAGAAGGGAATCTTAAAGGAAAATTAAACACAATCGAAGGATTGATTAAAGAAAAGGAGGACAGCTGTACGTACGACTGCTGGTATGACAGGAAGAGGAAAAATAAAATACGGAAAATTCCAAGTGAACCCGGAAGACGGTAACCGGGACCGGAATTATCTCAATGATGGAGCCAAGGGAACCGATTCCCTGGCAGTAGGGGCCGGGGCTTATGCCGATGGGACCATGGGGGCAACCGCCCTGGGCAATGATGCCCATGCAGAAGGGGAACGGGCTTTGGCCGTAGGGAACGGATCCCGGGCCACAGGGTTGGATGCCATTGCCATCGGCACCGGGTCCCAGGGAGAAGCCAATGGCACCAATGCCATTGCCATTGGGGAACAGAGCCATGCTGTAGGCATGTACACCACAGCGGTAGGCAGTTATTCCGAAGCCACTGCAGAAGGGGCCGTGGCCCTGGGGCAGCAGGCCAAGAGCAAAGGAGAAATCAGCACCAGCATCGGCATCATGGCCAATGGCATGGGCGAAGGAGGAACGGCCGGGAATCATTCCACCGCCGTAGGGGCCTATTCTGAATCTTCCGGACTGGCTTCCACAGCTCTGGGCGGCTTCAGCAAAGCCACTGAGAAATTTGCCACTTCCCTGGGGTATGCCAGTGGAGCCGGCCTGCGGGGGACGGCGGTGGGAGCTGCCAGTAAGGCAGAAGGAGAAGGGGGAACGGCAGCCGGTATCCTGAGCCGTGCTGTTGCCTCCGGGTCCGTGGCTCTGGGCATGGAATCCGTGGCCGACCGGGAAGCGGGCTGGCAGGGCTACCATCCCGTATACGGCCAGATGGTCGATTCGTCTCCTGCCTGGCAGTCCTCGTGGGGCGCCGTGTCCGTAGGAGCTGGGCCTCAGGATCAGGATGAAAACGGCAGGCCGATTCCCCAGCGGACCCGGCAGATCATCAACCTGGCTGCCGGTACGGAAGATACGGATGCCGTGAACGTAGCCCAGCTGAAGGAAGCCATGAGCGATGCCCGGATCTCCATCCATGCCGGAGAAGGGATCATTGTGGAGAAACGGGGAACGGAATACACCATCAAGGCCAATCTCAACGGATTGAGCAACGAACATGGAACGGTACATATCCTGTCCGACCCCAGTGAGCTTCCCGGCACCCAGGATGAGCCGGAACTCAGACCGGCCAGAGCTGCCCTGCGGGCGGTGGCGGAACCGGAAACTGACGACGGAGGTCCGGTCCATGTAGGCTACGTGGCCAACGAGGTGGATTTTGCCACCGACGATGGGAATACCGCCAAACTCAACGACGGGGGCACCGTCAAGGTACTGGGCGGGGACAACATCCATACGGCTTCCAGTTCCACTACAGTCGAAAATGGCCGGACTGTGGACAAAATCCACATCCATCTGAAACCGGACATCAAGGTGGACAGTGTGACCATCGGGGAAAAGGGCCCGGTGCTGGATGGAAAGGGTATGGATATGAAAGGTCTGTCCATTACGGGACTGGCACCTGGTGAAGTGTCGGCTGCCTCTACAGATGCAGTGAACGGCAGCCAGCTTCACGCCACCAACCAGATGGTCCAGGAAAATCGGCAGAACATTACCCAACTGGGGAACTCTCTGAACAAACTGGATGCCCGGGTGAACCGGGTGGGTGCCGGGGCCGCCGCGCTGGCAGCTCTCCAGCCCCTGGACTTTGATCCGGATGACAAATGGGATTTTGCCGCCGGATACGGCAATTATGCAGGAGCCCATGCCATGGCCATCGGGGCCTATTACCGGCCCACGGAAGATGTGATGTTCAGTGTGGGAGGCTCCTTCGGCGGAGGCGAGAATATGGTCAATGCCGGAGTCACCTTCAAATTGGGCAAAGGAGGCAAAGTGACCACCTCCAAGACGGCCATGGCCAGGGAAATCAGCATCCTCCGCAGCAATGTGGAAGAACTGAAAGCCATCGTCAACCGCCAGAGTGCCCTGATCGATCAGCTGACTGCAAAAGAACGGTAAGGAAAAGGGGCTGTTGCGTATGCAACAGCCCCTTGTTTTCATGCATCTTCCCAGACTTTTTCCGCAATGGACCGGATCAGCCGGAGCTTGGCCCACTGTTCTTTTTCCGTCAGAAGGTTCCCTTCTTCGGTGGAGGAGAAACCGCACTGGGGACTCAGGCACAGCTGGTCCAGGGGTACGTATTTTTCCGCTTCCCGGATCCGGGCGATGATGTCTTCTTCCTTTTCCAGTTCCGGGGTCTTGGAGGTCACCAGGCCCAGGACCACCTGCTGGTCTTTGATGAACCGGAGAGGTTCGAAGCCTCCGGCCCGGTCGCTGTCGTATTCCAGGAAGAATCCGTCCACATGGCAACGGCCGAAGAGGGTTTCCGCCACCGGTTCGTAGCCGCCGCTGGAGAACCAGGTGGAACGGAAGTTCCCCCGGCAGATGTGCATGGTGATGGTCATGTCCTCCGGTTTGGCTTCCAGGGCCCGGTTGATCATATCCACATAGTGGTTGGCCAGTTCATCCAGGTCAAAGCCCCGTTCTGCATAGGCTTTCCGCTTGTCTGCGTCGCAGAATTCTCCCCAGCTGGTGTCATCCAGCTGCAGGTACCGGCAGCCGGCAGCGTAGAAGGACCGGATGGCCTGCTGGTAGGCCAGGGCAATGTCCGTGAACAGCCGGTTCTGGTCCTGGTATTGGGGAATGGGTTCATAGTGTTTTTCCCGGACGCAGCAGATCAGGTGCAGCATGCTGGGAGAGGGGATGGTCATTTTGGCCAGGGTGTCCCCGGCGGCTTCCTTCAGGAACCGGAAATGGTCCAGGAAGGGGTGGCTGCCGAAGCTGATGGGACCGGTGATCTTGGCAGTCCGGGCTTTGGGCTGGGCCCCTTTGAAATGGACGGACCAGTTTTCTGCGGAAATCTCCGTAACTCCTTCCAGTTCCGTCAGGAAATCCAAGTGCCAGTACCGGCGGCGGAATTCCCCGTCGGTAACGGCCCGGAGTCCAACTTCTTTTTCCTTGGCCACCAGGTCTCGGATGGCTTCGTCTTCCGCAGCCTTCAGGTCAGCGGCAGTGATGGTCCCGGCGGCAAAAGCCTCCCGTTTTTCCTTCAAAGCAGCCGGCCGCAGAAAGCTCCCTACAATATCATACCGAAAAGGCGGTTTGTTCTTTACAGTCATGAATATATCCTCCCACATCATTCACATTTTGTTCATGGGAAAAGTATAGCATACGCATAGGGATTTGGATAATGCAGAAAAACAACCGGTTGCTATAGATTTTGGGAATAACAAAAAAGGCCTGCTGCGCCGGCAGCAGGCCTTTTCTTTAAATCATGATCTCCCTCTTCGCCAGATTCTCGTCGAAGAAGCCTTTTTTCTTTTCTGCTTTGGGAGCGGGAGCCGGGGCGGCGCTGGTGCGGATGTTCTCCACAAACAGCAGCAGCCGGTTGGTCACGTTCACGTCGCTGACCCCGCTGTCGAAGTCCAGGCTCAGCAGGTTCATGTGGGGATAGAGGGATTTGATCTTCTTTTCGATCCCCTTGGAGATGATGTGGTTGGCGATGCAGCCGAAAGGCTGGAGGCTGATTACATTCTCAATGCCGTGCTTGGCGAAGTTCACCACTTCCGCCGGCAGCAGCCAGCCTTCCCCGAACTGGGCGGCCATGTTGATGATGTTCTTCCCGTCGTTGGCCAGTTCGAAAATGTCCTCGATGGGAGTGAAGTATCGGAATTCTTCCCCGATCTCGTTGAACTTCTTCACCTGCTTGTTCACCCACATGTACAGCACATCGGCAATCACATTGGGCATATGGTGCCGTTCCAGGCCGAATTTCCGGTTGGTGATCCGGTTCACGAAGGCCTGCATGAAGAAGGGTGTCAGGAGAGGCGGCATCACTTCGATGGAATGCTCCATGAGCCAGCCAGTGATGTTCTTATGGGCGAAGGCGTTGAACTTCAGGTAAATCTCCCCTACGATCCCCACCTGGGGCAGCCGCACATCCGGCTTGGCCAGGTCGTTGAATTCCGCCGCCGCTTCCTTCAGCAGCTTCAGAAGGCCGCTGGAGCTGTTGGCTTCGATTTCCTTCTTGGCCAGATCCAGGTACTTGTCCTTCAGTTCTTCTGCTTTGCCCTTTACGGTTTCCCGGACCACGGAGGCATTGAAGAACTTGGCCAGGCAGTCGGAGAACAGCACGGTGGAAACGGTGATCTTGGCGATTTTCAGCCAGTTCAGTTCAAACCCCGGCTGGTCGTTCTGGATGTTCTTGCTGGTGGCCAGGGACAGCACCGGGGTGTCCTTGAACCCGGCAGAAATCAGGGCGTGCTTGATGAGACCGAAATAGTTGGAGGCCCGGCACTGGCCGCCGGTCTGGGTAATGGCCACTGCCGTGTGGGACGGGTCGTATTTCCCGGACTGGAGAGCCCGGATAAAGTCTCCCACCACCAGGGTGGCCGGGTAGCATACTTCGTTGTTGGCGAACTTCAGCCCCAGATCCGCACTCTGGACGGTACTTTCCGGCAGGGTTTCCACATGGAACCCTGCATTCTTCATCACCGAAGGGATCAGAGGGGAAATGAAGGGGGTGAAATAGGGAGCCAGGATGGTGTAGTCCCGCATGCTCTTTTCGAAGCGGGGAGGCTGTTCGAAGGGGGTGGAAGTGAATTTGGCATCCCGGTTGTACCGGATGCTTTCCACCACGGACCGGACCCGCAGTTTCAGAGAGCCGATATTGGACACATCGTCGATCTTCAGCAGGGTCAGGGCCTTCCCGTGACGCTGGAGGATGCCCCGGACTTCGTCCTGGAGAAAGGCATCCGGGCCGCAGCCGAAGGAGGTCATTTCCATAAAGTGGACGCTGTTGTCCTGACGGGCCACCCAGTCGGCAGCCTTGGAGATCCGGTTGATGTAGGCCCACTGGCGGACCAGATAGGAATCATCGATGGTGATGGTGCTGTCATCCCGGACCAGGTCCTCGTTGATCACATTGATGCCCATGGCTGCAATGGATTCGCTGAGTTTGTGCTGGATCAGGGGGTCCGTATGGTAGGGACGTCCTGCCAGCAGGATGGTCAGCTGTTTATTGTCCCGGCTTTTCCGGAGAATTTCCTCATTCTTTGCCTTGATGGCCCGGCCGTATTCTTCCTGGGCCTTCAGGGCCGCCTTCAGGGCCTTGTCCGCGGTGAACCGGTCAAAGCCGATGTAGCTCAGGTATTTCCGGATCTGCTTCTTCAGCAGGGATTCATCCTGGAAGTTGATGGGCGGGGAATCAATGGGGATCTCCGTGTTCACCACGCTTTTGATCACGTCGGAATAGCCGGAGACCACCGGGCAGTTGTAGCTGTTCAGCTGCCGCTTGTCATCCTGCCGTTCGTAGATCACATAGGGCATGAAGATCCGGTTCACCCGCTTCCGGATCAGGTTGTTGATGTGGCCGTGGACCAGTTTGGCCGGGAAGCAGATGTTGTCGCTCATCACATCGTGGATCCCGCCTTCGTAGTTCTTGAAGGTGGAGGGATCGGACAGCTGGACCTTCAGGCCGCAGGTGGTGAACAGGGCATGCCAGAAGGGATAATCCTCGTAGATGTTCAGGCACCGGGGGATCCCGATGACCCGCTGGGCATCCTCGTTTACCGGACGGTCGAAGAGCAGCTTGTATTTGTAGTCGTAGATGTTTTCTCCGGGCTTGTGGTCTTCCCCGTTGTTGGTGAAGAATTTCTCACATTTGTTCCCGGAATAATAGATGCTGCCGTTGCTGAAGTTGTACTTCTTGATCAGGCAGTTGTTTTCGCAGCCGTGGCACTGGAGCTGGCTGTCAGTGTAGTTGGCCACATGGATCATGTCGTCCAGGGTGGCTTCCCCTTCCGCCCGGCTCCGGGCAAACAGGGCACAGCCGTAGGCTCCCATGATTTCCGGGATGTTGCTCCGGTGGACAGTGGTGCCGGTCAGCAGTTCGAAGGCCCGGACCACCGCATCATTCTTCATGGTGCCTCCCTGGAGGACGATGTCGTTCCCCAGGTCATGGGTGTTCTGGAGCTTCAGTACCTTGTACAGGCAGTTCTTGATCACGGAATAGGCCAGACCGGCGGAAATGTCCCCGATAGTGACCCCTTCCCGGAGGCTCTGTTTTACCTTGGAGTTCATGAACACCGTGCACCGGGTACCCAGGTCGCAGGGTTCCTTGGCTTCACAGGCCAGTTTGGCAAAGTCGCTGACGGAATAGTTCAGCCCCTTGGCGAAGGTTTCCAGGAAGGTGCCGCAGCCGGAGGAGCAGGATTCGTTCAGTTCCATCCGGTTCAGGACCCCGTGATCCACGAAAATGGCCTTCATGTCCTGGCCCCCGATGTCCAGGATAAAGGAAACGTCCTGGTGGATTTTCCGGGCGGCCAGATAATGGGCGATGGTCTCGATGATGCCGGTCTTCAGGTCGAAGGCGGCTTTGATCAGGTCTTCCCCGTAGCCGGTGGAACAGCTTCCCAGGATCCGGGGGTTGGCTCCCACCTTCAGGCATTCTGCATAGAACGCTTCGAAGGCTTCCTGGACGGCGCCGATGGGATTCCCGTTGTTGGGCCCGTAATGGGTGTACAGGATCCGGTCTTCCGGGTCCGTAACCACCAGCTTGGTGGTGGTGGAGCCGGAGTCGATGCCCACATAGACTGCGTCGGTTTCCGGGGTGAGAGGGGTCAGCTGGATGGCGTCCGCTTCCTTGGCTTTTTTCCAGGCGGCATAGTCTTCCGGGGATTTGAAAATGGGAGGCAGGATGTCATCGGACCGGACGGCCACTTTGGGAGCGCTTTCCAGTTTTTCCACCAGCTGGTCGAAAGTGATGGAAGGAGCGTCTGCCGCACTGAGGGCAGTGCCGTAGGCCGGAATCAGGTTGGCGTTGTCCGGCACCACGAAATTCACATAGGGGATCTGGAGACAGTCCATGAGAGCCTTCCGCAGAGCGGGCATAAAGGTCAAAGGACCGCCGCAGAGCAGGATCTTGGGCTCGATGGTGCAGCCGTGGCTCAGGGTGGAAATCACCTGGACCGCCACTGCATGGAAAATGGAAATGGCAATGTCTTCCCGGCTCACGTTCTTGGCCAGCAGGTTCTGGATATCCGTTTTGGCAAAAACTCCGCAGCGGGAAGCGATGTAGTGGACGTGCTGGGCCTTTTCCGCCAGCCCGTTCAGCTGTTCGATGGGAATCCCCAACAGCACAGCCATCTGATCCAGGAAGGCCCCGGTGCCGCCGGCACAGTTCCCGTTCATCCGCAGATCACAGCTGCCATCTTTTTTAATATACACGATTTTGGCGTCTTCGCCGCCGATGTCGATCAGGGTGGCCACGTCCGGATATTTGGCTTTGACGAATTTGGTGGCGGCGATGACTTCCTGTTCAAAAGGAATATTGAATTTTTCCGCCACCCCCATGCCCACGGAACCAGTGATCTTCAGCTTCAGGCTGGCGGCTCCGATCTGGGAACGCAAAGTCTGCAGTTCTTCCCGCAAAACGCCAGCCACATTGGCCTGGTGCCGCTTGTAGCGGGAAAACACCACATGGGAATGATTGTCCAGCACGACGATTTTGCACGTGGTGGACCCGATGTCTAAACCTACACGATACGTACTCATAATGCACCTCATCTTAAAGTGTATTTAATTATAGCACAAATCCCGGAGAACTCCAGTGGTTAATCCAACATAGGGTATGTGGCAGCAGGTCCTGAATGAAACCCTTATCGCAGTGCAGAGTGAAGGGGGCAGAGGATTCCCTCCAAGCCCGGTGTTGGGGGCATAAGGCCCTGAAAGGATAATTGTGATACAATGACAGAAAACAAAGAAAGGGAAGGAATCCATCATGGGAATTTCAGTAAGGAAACTTCTCCCAGTCTGCCTGGCCGCCTGGTTGCCGGCGGCTGCCGCCTGGGGATGTACCCTGTTCGGAGCTCAGGGGAGCCGGGTCTTGGGAGGGGGAAGTCTGCTTGTAAAGAATCGGGACTGGCGGCCGGAATATCAGGAAATGCGGCTGGCCCAGGGACCTTTATACCGGTATTATGGAATCTATGGGGGAGCGGAAAACCATATGGCTCTCAAAGGCGGGGTTAATGAAGCCGGCCTGGCGGTGTTCTCAGCATCTGCCAGCAGCATCCCGCGAAAGGAACGGCTGGCCATGGGGCCTTGGGGAAAGGGGGCGCTGAAAGAACTTCTGGGCAGCTGTGCCACAGTAGAAGAGGCGCTGGCCAGGGGTACGGATTTGGGAGGTCCCAAATTCCTGCTGCTGGCAGATGCTTCTGAACTGGCCTGGGTGGAAGTGGGGGATCATGACCAGGTGGCTGTGCGCCGGGTCAGCAACGGTACCCTTTCCCATACCAATTTTTATCTGAGCCCGGAGTTCCAGCGTCTGAATCTGAAAGAGGGCGTTTCGGCTCGGCACCGGTACCGCCGGATCGAAGAACTGCTGGCAAGCCAGCAGACCCCGTATGTGTTGGAAGATTTGATCCGCTTCAGCCAAGACAAGGCGGAAGGACCGGACAACAGCATCTGGCGGCTGGGCAGCCGGCCGGACGGACCTCAGACCCTTGCTGCTTTTGGGGTGTGGCTGCATCCGGGAGCCCGGCCGGATGTGTTTGTCAAGATCCGCTACAGCCCCGGAGACCAGGGAAGGGAGGATGAGTATCAGCTGGATGGAGAACATTTATTTCCCTGATCCATGGGAGAAATGCCCACAACCTGCCAAAATATGATAAAATAATACAATTACAGTGCAAATCCCAGGAGCCCGGCGGACCCGTCGGGGTTCCTGCAGAAACCGATAAAGGAAGGGCAGTATGGAACAGCAAGGACAAACTTCCGGCAACAGCAAGACGAAAAAATTTTTGAAGGGTACTTTGATTCTCACCATTTCCAGCATCGTGGTGAAGGTGATCGGGGCCCTGAACTGGGTGATCCTCTCCCGGGTCATGGGGGGCGAAGGCATTGGTCTGTACCAGATGGGCTTCCCCATCTATCTCATGGCCATCACCGTTTCTTCCGCCGGGATCCCGGTGGCCATTTCCATCATCACCGCGGAAAAAGTGGCCAAGGAGGACTATACCGGGGCCCAGCGGGTGTTCCGGGTATCCCTGCGGATGCTGTTCTGCACCGGGCTGTTCTTCTCCCTGTGCCTGCTGGTGATGGCCAGATGGCTGGTGTCTTCCGGGATCATCCCGGATCCCCGGGCCTACTATTCCATCATCGCCCTGGCACCGGCGGTGTTCTTCGTCACCTTCCTTTCCAGCTTCCGGGGGTACTTCCAGGGCTGGCAGATCATGACTCCCACCGCCTGTTCGGAAATCACCGAGCAGCTGGTCCGGGTGGTCACCATGATCGCCTTTTCCTATCTGCTGATGCCCTACGGTCTCACCTATGCGGCAGCCGGGGCCAGCATGGGGGCTGGGGCCGGGGCCCTGTGCGGCCTCCTGCTCCTCCAGGTGTTCTACCTCCGGCTGAAGCACAAATTCTTCCCCAAAGGGGAACAGAAGGTGCCGGAAGCGGAACAGGAACCGGCCGGGAAAATCATCCGCCGGCTCATCGCCCTGGCCCTGCCCGTATCCATGTCCAGCCTGATGCTGCCCATTGTGTCCAACCTGGACATGATGATCGTGCCCCGGCGGCTCATGGTGGGAGGCTGGTCCATGTCCGAAGCCACCACTCTGTTCGGGTATCTCACCGGCATGGCGGTGCCTCTCATCAACATGTCCACCATCCTGACGGCGGCTCTGTCCATCAGTCTGGTGCCTGCCATCAGTGAATCCCGGGTGCTGGAAGACAGGGAAGGGATCCGGGAAAAAGTGGCGGCGGCCTTCTCCGTGGCGGCGGTAATCACCATTCCCTGCAGCATCGGCCTTCATGTACTGGGAGGACGGGTGGCGGCCCTGATTTATAACGCCCCCAAGGCCGGGCCCTCCATTGAGACCATGAGCTGGGCCATTTTCCTCCTGGGGCTCCATCAGGTGAGCACCGGGATCCTCCAGGGGTTGGGGAAGACCAAGATCCCGGTGATCAATATGATCATTGCGGCGGCTTCCAAAGTGCTCCTGAACTGGAACCTGACCCCCACCCTGGGAATCGTGGGGTCCTCCTGGGCCACTGTGGCGGATATCGGGATCGCCGCCATCCTGAACCTTTTCTTCATTAAAAAGTACACCGGCTTCTCCCTGGAACTGAAGCAGCTGGGAAAAACCGCCCTGGCTGCCCTGGTCATGGGAGCGGCGGTGAAAGGCTTCCTGGCCCTGGTGCCCAACTGGGGTGCCTGGAGCATCTTGGGCGGCATGGCCGTGGCCGTGCCCGTCTACGGCATCCTGCTGCTGGTGCTGAAGACCATGCCCGAAGAAGAACTGAACCAGATCCCCTTCCTGGGAAGGAGAATGGTGATGGTGGGGAAGAAATTGAAGTTGTTATAAAAAAAGCTGTGAAGAAATGAGGATTCATTTCTTCACAGCTCCTTTTTTATCCCACCGGCCTTGCAAAATTCAGCGGATTCACCGGACTCCCGTTCTGGCGCACTTCGAAATGCACGTGAGGGCCGGTGCTGTAGCCGCTGCTGCCGGCGTAGCCGATGATGTCTCCCCGGCGTACGGTCTGGCCCGGCTGGACGGCGATGGCGCTCATGTGGCCGTAGCAGGTGGTGAGCCCGTTGCCGTGATTGATGCTGACGAACCGGCCGTAGCCCCCGTTCCACTGGGCATCTTCCACCGTTCCGGCAGCGGATGCCTTGATGGGGGTGCCGTAATCCACGGCGATGTCCACCCCGGGATGGTAATCACTGCCGTTCCCGAAAGGATCTGCCCGGAGCCCGAAGAAGGAACTGATTTCTCCGCCGCTCACCGGCCAGCCGTAGGTGCCGTCCCCGGTATCCGACAGGGCCAGCAGCATGTTGGTGAGGTTTTCCTTCTTGTAGGCCAGCTTTTTCCAGTTGATTTCATCCTGGACTTCCAGTACGGAAAGCTGGTCAGCGGTGGTGGAGCCTCCCTGGCCCCCTTTGTCCAGTTCCTTGGACTTTTTGTCCACGGCATCTTCTCCGATTTTTACTCCGTCCTTGGCCAGCTTCTGACGGACGGCGTTTTCCACCTGGACCACCTGGGCCAGTTCCCGCTGGAGCTTTTCGTTGTCATCCATAAGCTTGGCCAGCCGTTCCGTATAGACCCCATAGTCCGCCCGGTAGTTGGCCAGTTCCGTCTGTTCGTCCCAGGCCTTGAACAGCAGCCCGGCACACACCGCCAGCCCCATCAGGCTGGCCAGGAAGGCACCGCAGAAGCCCACCAGCAGCTTGGGCCCTGCATGGAATTCCTGGATTTGCCCGTCTGCATCTTTCCACTGGAAAGAAAAACCGGCTCCCACCAGGTGCCCGGAAGGGAGGATCCCCTTGATTCCTTTCAATTTATCCGTCAGTTCCTTTTTCTCCATACCTGCTCCTTACAAAAAGGACGTGCCGGCGGCACGTCCTGTACAACTCTTCGATTGTTCTGCACATCTTGACTACCGGGTCAATATTTTATCGCGAAAATCCGGTGCCTTCAACCGTTTCCCCAAAAAATTTACAAATTGTTAAATCTCCGCCAACTGCTTCTTTTCCCACTCCAGCTTCCGGGTTTCCCGCTGGATGGCTTCCTGGAGGATCAGGGCGTGGCCGTATTCTTTTTCCCGGTCTTCCTGGGTGGGGAACAGCAGCTGCCAGCGGAGCCGGAGGTGGGCCAGCCGTTCTTCGTGGCGTTGGATGTCTTCCAGGAACAGCTGACGGAGCTGGGGATCTTTCCGGCTGCGGATCAGGTACAGTTTCATGGTGAATTCGTCCCGGGTGGGCATGATGCTGCCCAAAGGCTGGGCCAGCCAGTCCCGAAGCCGCTGGCGGCCGGAAGGGGCCAGGCGGTAGTATTTTTTCTGGAGCTTGGTGCCCACGGTGCCGGTATAGCTGGTGATCTGTCCACTTTCTTCCAGCTTCCGGAGTTCCGGATAGACCTGGCTGTGACGGGCGCTCCAGAAGTCTCCCACTTCCTGGGCAAAGATCTTCCTGATGTCGTAGCCGGTGAGATCCTGCTTGGCCAAAAGGCCCAGCAGAACATACTGGAGGGTGTTTTCTTTCGTCATGGGAGGGCTCCTTTCTTCCGTTGTATTATATCATAGAAAAAAGGACATCCAGGCATATTGACAGCCTGTCTGCCAACATGCTACACTCGTGACAACCAAAATATGTAAATATTTACATGTTTTCCTTCAGCAGGAGGAAGACAGTCTGAGAGCGAGCAAGGGAGGCAGTTTTATGAAAATGAAAGGAAAAATGAGCCGGCTGGTGCTGTCCAGTCTGCTGCTGCTGGGCATGACGGGATTTTCCGGGGCAGAAGGGGCAGAGCATTATGCCAGCAAGATCCTGGAGGTGACTCCGGTGAAAACGGAAGTGAAGCAGATTTCCGGTGTGGTCTATGAACAGGTGCCCACCCGGGGCTATCCCAATGTGCCCATGGCCATGGATCTGCTCCAGCCCCAGAAAAAAGAGAAAATGCCCGCCATCGTCTTTGTAACCGGTGGGGGCTTCATCAACGCCAACCGGGACAACGGGGTCCAGCTGCGGAACTACCTGGCGGAAAAAGGCTATGTGGTAGCCAGCATTACCTACCGGGTGGCGCCCACCGCCCGGTTCCCGGAACCTCTGGAAGATGTGAAGGCATCCATCCGGTATCTTCGGGCCCATGCGGACAAATGGAACATCGACAAAAACCGGATCGGCATCGTGGGAGGCAGCGCCGGGGGTTATCTCTCCGCTTTTGCAGGGACCACCAGCGGCACCAGGACCTTTGACAAAGGAGAAAATCTCCAGGAATCCAGCCAGGTGAACTGTGCCGTGGATCTCTACGGGCTCTCCGACCTGAGTCGGGTGGGCATGGACTACAGCCCGGAAAACCAGAAGCTCCATCAGTCCGCCGGAGCCACGGAAGCCCTGTGGATCAATGGCAGCCCGGTGTTCGGCGGAAAAGACGGCGGGGTCAGCGCCGATCCCAAAGCCACGGAAGCAGCCAACCCCATTGCCTATATCGGGAAAAACAGCGCCCCCATGCTGCTGATGCACGGGACGGCGGACAAAGTGGTGTCCCCGGGCCAGACGGACCTGCTGTACCAGGCCCTGAAAGCCAAGGGAGTTCCGGCAGAACGGTATGAGATTCCGGGAGCCGCCCATGGAGGCGTGTACTGGGTTCAGGACAATGTGCTCCAGGTGATTGGAGATTTCTTTGACAAGTATCTGAAATAAAAGGAGAGAAACCATGGAAGATCAGAAAATCATGCCGGTGGTGTTTTCCGGCCATGGCAGCCCCATGATTGCCCTGGCACACAATGCAATCACGGAAGGGATGGACCGGATCGGCCGGGCCGTGGAAAAGCAGTTCGGCAAACCCAAGGCCATCCTCATGGTGTCCGCCCACTGGTACACCCACGGGACCTTCGTCCAGAGCGCCCCGGAACCCCGGCAGATCTATGACATGTACGGCTTCCCCAAGGAATTGTATGAAGTGAAGTATCCTGCCAAAGGGGATCGGGAACTGACCGGGAAGGTGCAGGAACTGCTGGGTTCCGCCGTGGCCGTCAATGACGACTGGGGCATCGATCACGGGGCCTGGACGGTGCTGGTGCATATGTTCCCCAAGGCGGATATTCCCGTGGTCCAGCTGTCCGTGGACGGGGATATTTCCCATGAGGAAGAATTTCAGCTGGGCCGGAAGCTGGCAGATCTCCGGAAACAGGGATATCTGATCCTGGGCAGCGGCAACGTGGTCCACAACCTCCGGGAAGTGGAATGGGACAACAAGGGCGGTTCTGCCGCCACTCTCCGGTTCAATGACTATATTACCGAAGCGGTGCTCCAGGGAGACACGGACAAGGTGATCGGGTTCGGATCCCATCCGGATGCGGCGTATGCCGTACCCACTCCGGACCACTACCTGCCCCTTCTGGTGTGCCTGGGAGCCGCCGGAAGCGACCGGGCCCAGGTGTTCAACAAAGTTTGCAACCTGGGATCCATGGCTATGACCGGGTATGCCTGGGGGATGGAGAAATAAAGAGAATACAGGGCTGCTGCAGGAACTGTTGCATATGCAACAGTTCCTTTTTAATTAATAAAAATTCTTAAAAATACTTGCGCTTCTGGAAGCTATATCGTATAATATGGCTAACTGTAAACGGCATAAATACAATTGAAAAAATAAAGGAGGAACAAAGATGGCTTATCAGACGATTTACCCCTATACCAATGAAGTGCTCCAGTCCTATGAAAATCTGTCCGATGCTGGGGTGGAAAAAGCCCTGGAACGGGCCTATGGACAATATCAGGCCTGGCAGCAAGACAATGATGTGGAAGGCCGGAAAGCTGTCCTGCGTCAGGTAGCCGCACTGCTCCGGAGGGATTTGGACCGGTATGCGGAAACCATGACCAAAGACATGGGCAAACTGTTTGTGGAAGCCCAGGGAGAAGTGGCCCTCTGCGCCGCCATTGCCGAATATTATGCGGACCAGGCGGATGGATTCCTGGCTCGGGAACCGGTGGAAACCCCTGCCGGCAAAGCCTATATCCTGAAACAGGCCCGAGGTGTGATCATGGCGGTGGAACCCTGGAATTTTCCCTTCTATCAGGTGATGCGGGTGTTTGCTCCCAACTTCATCATAGGGAATCCGCTGCTGCTGAAACATGCCTCCAACTGTCCTGGCTCTGCCCTAGCCTTTGAAGCCCTGGTCCGGGAAGCGGGGGCTCCGGAAGGAGCTTTCCAGAATCTGTTTGCCAGCTATGATCAGGTTTCCCGGATCATCGAGGATCCCCGGGTGGCCGGAGCCTGCCTGACAGGATCGGAACGGGGAGGTTCCTCTGTAGCAGAACATGCCGGAAAGGCCCTGAAGCCTTCCTCCCTGGAATTGGGGGGCAACGATGCCTTCATTGTCCTGGATGATGCGGATATGGACGAAGTGAAGTCCCAGCTGTTTGCCGCCCGTTTGTACAATGCAGGGCAGGTCTGTGTTTCTTCCAAACGGTTTATCGTGACGGAAAAGAACTATCACCGGTTCCTCCAGGATCTGACGGAAGTCTTTGCTTCCGCCCAATGGGGGGATCCCATGGATCCGGCTACCACGCTGGCACCTCTGTCCTCCGCCACGGCCAAGCGGGATGTGCTGGCCGCCATTGACCAGGCTGTCCAGGCCGGTGCCCGGGTGGTGTACGGGAACCAGCCTATCGAGAGCCCCGGTTATTTCGTGATGCCCACCATCCTGACCGATGTGACGAAAGACAATCCCCTCTACAACAAAGAAGTCTTCGGCCCGGTAGGTGTGGTATACAAAGTCCGGAACGAAGAGGAAGCCATTGCCTTGGCCAATGATTCCAGTTATGGACTGGGGAACACGGTGTTCAGCAGTGATATGGACCATGCAGGCCGGGTGGCGGCCCGGATCGAAACCGGTATGAGCTTCATCAATCATGGCTGGACCTCTCTGCCGGAACTGCCCTTCGGAGGCGTAAAGAATTCCGGTTACGGCCACGAACTGTCCCGGAGCGGATTCGATACCTTCGTGAATCAGCACCTGGTGTTCATTCCTCAGGCTGTATGGGAACGGCACGGGAAGTAAAAATTAAAAGGGGGTGTGATTTTTTCACACCCCCTTTTTTTACGCCCAATCCCCGTCCACGAACACGGGCACCCGGGTGCCGTCTTTCCGGATCCCGGTGATGGAAAGATCCGGGCTGCCCACCATGAAGTCCACGTGGATCATGGAATCGTTGAGGCCGGCTTTTTTCTGCTCTTCTTCGCTCATGTCCGCTCCCTTTTCCACACAGGTGGGGTAGGCATCTCCCAGGGCCAGGTGGCAGGAGGCGTTTTCGTCCAGGAGGGTTTCGTAGAAAACCCTGTCCATAAGGGAAATGGGGGAGTGGTAGGGGATGAGAGCCACTTCCCCCAGCCGGCAGGCTCCTTCGTCCATTTTCAGCAGGTCTTTCAGGATTTCTTCTCCTTTTTCTGCAGTGGCTTCCACCACTTTTCCGTTTTTAAAGGACAGCCGGAAATTTTCAATGAGATTGCCGCTGTACACCAGAGGCCGGGTGCTGCACACCACCCCGTCCACCCGGTCCGCCTGGGGAGCGGAATAGACTTCTTCCGTGGGGATGTTGGCGTTGAACAAAAAGCCCCGGCCGGTAGTTTCGGCTCCGCCCTGCCAGATGTGACGGTCTGGCAGGCCTACGGTGAGATGGGTGCCCAGGCTGTTTCTATATTCCAGGGCAGTGAACTGCTGGGCGGTCAGCCATTCCCGCCGCTGTTTCAGCTCTGCCAGATGCTTGTCCCAGTCCGCCAGCGGGTCTTCTCCCAGGCACCGGGCCGCATCCAGCAGCTGGATCCACAGCCGGTCCCTTCCTTCCTGTTCCGGCAGATCCGGATACAGCAGGCGGGCCCAAACGGTACTGGGGACGGCGGCCACCAGCCAGTTGGTCTTGGAAGCCATCATCCCGTCGGAATACTCCTTTACCGCCTGGTGGAACGCCTTCTGCCAGGCCATGATCTTGTTCCGGTCGATGCCCTTCATGGCATAGGGGTCTGCGGAGATCAGGCTCAGGAAGGCCGCTCCCTTCCGGTAGTAGTACAGGTTGAATTCGCTGCGCCAGCCCGGGACGGATTCAAACTTGTCCTGGGTTTCATATTCGTACCGGAGCCGGGTGGTGCCGTTGCAGTACCAGTTGAACACCACCTGGGAAGCACCGGCCCGATAGGCCTCTTCCGTCAGCAGAGTGGCGAAAGAACTGGCCTCCACCGGGGCGTTGATCACCAGGATCTGGTCCTTCTGGAGGCAGATTCCTTTCTTCACCAGCACCCGGGCATACAAAGGCAGCTGCCGGGTCAGGGTTTCTTGTATATCCATGGAAAATCTCTCCTTTACAGTGTTAGTATGAATCTATTATAGCGGAAAAACAGGAACAGGCCAATGGAAGGGAGCGGGGCCAACGCCCCTACGGTTTGTACTGGCTCAAAATCAATTTGCTGAAATGGATTTCTTTTGGCCGCTGACCGTTGAGAAGGCTGCTGTGCAGGCAGCGCCTCTTTTTATATTTGTACCAAATGATACAAAAACTTTTGATAATGGAACAAAGTCAGGAAAAACTCTTAAATTTCCACAAAGTTTATGTTACAAAAATAGATACAGTATAGTATAATGGGTCTATAGTATACCAGCAGGAATTTTTCTGTTTTTGTTGAAATACTATATTGTTACCGCAATTTTATTTTTCATTGGAATCCGGAAGGCACAGCCTTCCCTGTGCAAAGGTGGTGATACCATGTCCATGCTGGAAGACATCAAAAATGCGGAACAGAAGGCGGATGACCTGAAGAAACAGGCCACCCTGGAAGCCCGGAATACCGTCCGGGATGCCCAGACGGAAGCCCACAAAGAGGCAGAAGCCCTGATCGCGGAAGCCCGGAAACAGGCGGCCGCGGCCATTGCCCAGGCAGAAGCCCAGGCCAAACAGGAAGCCGATGCCCTGGTGGCGGAAAACCGGAAACGGGATGAGGCCCAGGCGGCAGAGGCCCGGAAAAATCTGGATGGGGCAGTCCAGTATATTATGAAGAAGGTCGTGATCGAATGTTAGTCCCTATGCAAAAACTGACTCTCTACGCCCTGAAAGCCGATCGCGATGCCCTGCTCCTGGCCCTCCAGAAGGACGGGAGTGTGATGCTGGAACCGGAAGCAGGAAGCAAGGCCCTGCCCGGATCAGAAAAAGTCAGCGCCCAGCTGGATAAAACCGGTCAGGTGCTCCAGTTCCTGGTCCAGAATGGTGCCAAGAATCCCCTGTTTCCTCAGAAAGAAACCATTTCCTATGGGAATTTCCTGGAAGAGACCCAGGAAGGCCGGAAGCTGACGGAAAAACTGGATACCACCGCCAGCAAGATCGCTTCCCTGGAAAGTGAAGCGGCGGCCCTCCGGACCCAGGCGGAAAGCCTGGATCCCTGGATGGAACTGGACATTCCCCTGGAACAGCTGAGCTTTACGGAAACCACCCGCTGCCATGTGGGATTCCTGCCGGAAAAAGAAATGCCGGAATTCCAGAAGGCCATCAGCGGCCTCCTGGCGGATGTGAGCCTGTATGGGGTGACCCAGGACGGGCAGGCCATGGTGGTGCTGGCTTATGAAGAGGCCGACAGTGAAGTGAAGCATCTGCTGAAGGAACATGATTTCAGCGAGGCAGTGCTGCCCAAACACAGCGGCCTGGCGGCAGATGTCCGGAAGGAACTGCTCCAGGAAGCGGAGGAAAAGGAAGCACGGATCAGCCGTCTGAAGGAGGAAACCCGGGAAAGCATCCCCCGGAAACAGCAGGTGGAACTGTACTACGACCAGCTGAGTGCCGCCCATGACCGTCTCCAGAACGGCGGGGTGGAAACCGTCAGTGCCTTCAAGGTACAGGGCTGGGTGCGGAAGGACCGGACCCAACGGGTGGAAAAGGTGGTCCAGAGTGTCACCGACGCCTACCAGCTGACCTTTGCAGATCCGGCAGAAGGGGAAATCCCTCCTACGGTACTGGAAAACGGCAAACTGGTGGAACCCTACGAAAGCGTAGTGGAACTGTATTCCCTGCCCAAAGCCGGTTCCATCGATCCGGATCTGGTCATGGCTCCCTTCCACTTCATCTTTTTCGGCATGATGCTGTCCGATGCAGGCTACGGCCTGGTGCTGACCGTGATGCTGTATTTTGCCCTGAAGAAGTTCCGGCCCACCGGGTTCGCCCGGCAGCTGGCCATGGTGATTTTCTTCGGGAGTATTTCCACCATTATCTGGGGAGCCATGTTCGGCGGCTGGTTCGGCCTGGAATGGCAGCCTCTGCTGTTCGTCCCCATGAAGGAACCCCTGAAGATGCTGGCGCTGTGCTTCGGCCTGGGGGCCATCCATCTGGTGGCCGGCATGGTGGTGAAAATCTACATGCTGCTCCGGGATGGGGATGTGATGGGAGCGGTCTGTGACCAGATCAGCTGGCTCATCATGTTCCTGGGCTTCTTCCTCATGGCACTGGTACCGGGGCCTGTGGGCAAGTACCTGGCCTGGCTGGGTGCCGGCATCATCGTCCTGTTCGGGGGACGGGAAAAGAAGGGCATCGTGAACCGTCTCCTGGGCGGTCTCCTGACCCTGTACAACATCAGCGGTTATCTCAGCGATCTGTTGAGCTATTCCCGGATCTTTGCTCTGGGACTGGCCACCGGGGTCATCGCCATGGTCATCAATACCGTGGCCCAGATGCTCTGGAGCGCAGGTCCTGTGGGCATTGTGGCGGCCATCCTGGTGCTTCTGGCAGGGCATTACTTCAACATCATCATCAACGTGCTGGGTGCCTTCGTGCATAGCAGCCGTCTGCAGTACATCGAATTCTTCGGCAAGTTCTACGAAGCCGGCGGCCGGGCATTCCTGCCTTTGGCGCTCCGGACCAAGTATACTGACATTACCAAATAAGGGAGGATTTCATTATGATTACTTTAGGAACAGCGCTGGCATTTGGCGGGGCAGCAACGGCTGCCGCTCTGGCAGGGGTTGGCAGTGCCATCGGCGTAGGGATCGCCGGGCAGGCCGCTTCCGGTGTGGTCAGCGAAGACCCGGACAAGTTCGGTAACGTACTGGTACTCCAGGCCCTGCCTGGTACCCAGGGCATTTACGGGCTGCTGATCGCTTTCATCATCATCCTGAACCTGGGGGTCATTGACGGGAACGTGAAAGACCTGACCACCTTCCAGGGCCTGGCCTATCTGTTTGCCGCACTGCCCATGGGCATCGGCGGTCTGCTGTCCGCCATCTATCAGGGGAAAGTGGCTGCCTCCGGCATCTATCTGACGGCAAAACGGCCGGAAGAAACCGGTAAAGGCATCATCCTGACGGCCATGGTGGAAACCTACGCCGTGCTGAGTCTGCTGATTTCCTTCATCATGGTGAACGGGATCAAATTATAAGAAAGGGTGACCCGTCGTGTCTGGCGATAAAATCATTCAGAAAATAGAAGAAGAAGCGAAGCAGGACGCGGCAGCCATCGGAGCAGCGGCTCAGGAAAAGGCCCGGAAGGAAAAGGAACAGATCCTGGCCAAAGCCCGGGAAGAGGTCCGGGAAATCCAGGCCAAATCCCAGGTGGATGCCAAAGAAGCGGCCGGCCGTCTGCAGCTGATCGCGGAGCTGCAGAGCCGGAAAGAGAACCTGGCCAGCAAGCGGAAAGTGCTCCAGGAAGCCTTTGATCAGGCTGCCGGGCAGCTGGAAGCCCTGCCCCGGGAACAGTGGGAAAATCTGATCGGGCGGATCATCCTGGAATCGGATCTTACCGGCCGGGAAACCCTGGTGGTACCGGCCAAGGACCGGCCCCGGTATGAAAACGGATTCCTGGCCCGGCTCAACGGTGAGCTGAAGGCCCAGGGCCGGGAAGGGGCACTGGCCCTGTCGGACAAAGAGGCGGATTTCGCCGATGGGGTGCTGATCGAAGGGGATACCTGTGATTATGACGGTTCCTTCGCCACCCTGCTGGAAGACGTACGGACCGGGGAGGAATACCGCGTGGCAGAGCTCCTGTTTGGCGCGGAGGTGAAGTAAAATGGCCCAGCCCAGTTATGAATATGCTCTGGGCCGGATCAGCGTCCTGTCCACCCATCTGCTCACCGCAGCCCAGCTGCGGCGGATTGCGGAAGCCGACAGCACAAAGGCGGCCATGAAGCTGCTGCTGGAGACCGGGTACGGGGAAAATACGGCCACGGAACAGGAACTGGCCCAGGGAGAAATCGACCTGATCATCCGGGCCCAGATGCAGCTGACCCGGAAACGGATCCAGGAACTGACGCCGGATCCGGAACTGACCGGTCTGTTCCTGCTGCCGGTGGATACCCACAACCTGAAATGCCTGCTGAAGGCACGGCTGCTGGGAACCCAGGCGGACGCCATCCTCCGGGAGGGAGGCAATTTCGACCTGAACCTGCTGAAGGACATGGTCCAGACCAAATATTATGAAGACCTGCCGCCCATCTACTGCCAGACCCTGAACGAAATCGAAGGGGATCTGGCCCGGGAAGCGGATCCTTTCCGGCTCAGCGCCCTGCTGGACGGAGCCATGTTCCGTCAGGCAAAGGCGGTGCTGGACCGGAAAAAGGAAGACGGCTTCATCCGGAAGTATTTTTCCCTGTGGGCGGATTACCTGAATACCATCAGCCTGATCCGGGCCCAGAATCTCCACTGGGAACTGTCCCAGCTGCGGCTGGTCCTGGTGGACTGCGGAGAGATCCCCCGGACGGTGTTCGAAGAAAGCCTGGATGTGCCTCCGGAACAGCTGGGGGCCCGTCTGAACCAGGGAAGCCATGGGGCGGAACTGGTCCAGGCCATCAATGAATTTGCACAGACCAATGAGCTGGGGGTCATTGCCCGCCGGATGGAAGAGGGGCTGAGCCTGATCCTCCGCCGGGCCAGATGGGATACCCATTCTCTGGGGCCCATCGTGGGATACCTGGAAGCCCGGGAAACGGAAGCGGAAGCCCTGCGGATGATCTTCGGAGCCATCCAGGGCGGCTTTGAACCCCAGCTGCCCAGTGTCTATGCCTGATCACAGGAAGCATGGGAGGCAGCAAGATGGATAAAAAGAAAATTGCAGTGATCGGCGATCCCAGCTCCGTGATGATCTTCAAAGCCGTAGGATTCGATGTGTTCTACGAGGAAGAACAGGAACAGATAGAGCGCAGGATCCACCGTCTGGCCGATGGGGGCTATGCCGTGATCTATATTACGGAAACCGCCGCCCAGAAGGCCCAGGCGGTGATCGCAGAATATGCTACCGCTACCTTTCCCGCTATCATCCCCATCCCCGCCGGGAACAAATCCCTGGGACTGGGCATGAAGCGTGTCCGGGAAAATGTGGAAAAAGCAGTAGGCGCCGATATTCTATTCAAGGAAGGGTAGGGAACAATCGTGAGTGGAAAGATCGTGAAAGTATCCGGCCCGCTGATTGTCGCCGAAGGCATGAAAGACGTGCAGCTCCATGATATGGTCCGCGTCAGTGACAAGCGCCTGATCGGTGAAGTCATCGAGCTTCGTGATGATAAGGCTTCTATCCAGGTTTACGAAGAAACGGCCGGCCTGGGGCCGGGGGAACCGGTGGAATCCACCGGGTCTCCCATGAGTGTGGAACTGGCTCCCGGGCTGATCGAAAGCATCTTCGACGGGATCCAGCGCCCGCTGGAAAAAATCTATGAACTGGCCGGGGACCGGATTAGCCGGGGGGTGGAAGTGCCCAAACTGAACCGGGAAAAGAAATGGCAGTTCGTGCCGGTGGCCAAACCGGGGGATCAGGTCTCCGGCGGTGATGTGATCGGCACGGTCCAGGAAACCCCGGCGGTGCTCCACAAGATTATGGTGCCTCCCGGCAAAAGCGGCACCGTGGAATGGGTCTATGAAGGGGAAGCCACCATCCTGGACCCGGTGTACAAACTGAAGGACAGCAAAGGGAATGTACAGGAATATCCCATGCTGCAGCAGTGGCCGGTCCGTGTGGCCCGGCCCTACAAGACCAAGCTGCCTCCGGAAGAACCCATGGTCACCGGGCAGCGGGTCATCGATACCCTGTTCCCCATTGCCAAAGGGGGCGTGGCCGCCGTGCCCGGTCCTTTCGGCAGCGGCAAGACGGTCATCCAGCATCAGCTGGCCAAGTGGGCGGATGCGGACATCATCGTCTATGTGGGCTGTGGGGAACGTGGGAACGAAATGACCGACGTACTGAACGAATTCCCGGCTCTGAACGATCCTCGTACCGGCCTGCCGCTGATGAAGCGGACGGTGCTGATCGCCAATACCTCCGACATGCCGGTGGCCGCCCGGGAAGCGTCCATTTACACCGGTATCACCATTGCTGAATACTATCGGGACATGGGCTACAAAGTGGCCATCATGGCCGACTCCACCTCCCGCTGGGCGGAAGCCCTCCGGGAAATGTCCTCCCGTCTGGAAGAAATGCCTGGTGAAGAAGGGTACCCGGCGTACCTGTCCTCCCGTCTGGCGGAATACTACGAACGGGCCGGGGAAGTGGAATGTCTGGGCCAGGAGGACCGGGTAGGGGCGGTTTCCGCCATCGGGGCCGTATCCCCTCCCGGCGGGGATATTTCCGAACCCGTATCCCAGGCCACCCTGCGGATCGTGAAGGTGTTCTGGTGCCTGTCTTCGGCCCTGGCCTATGCCCGGCATTTCCCGGCCATCGACTGGCTCCAGAGCTATTCCCTGTATTCCGACCGGCTGCGGGCTTATTATGACGCCAAAGTGGCTCCCGACTGGTCCAAACTGGTGGGGACCGCCATGGAGATCCTCCAGGAAGAATCCAACCTGAACGAAATCGTCCGTCTGGTGGGGATCGATGCCCTGGGCTTCAAGGACCGGATCACCATGGAATGTGCCCGGTCCATCCGGGAAGACTTCCTGCACCAGAACTCCTTCCACGAAGTGGATACCTACACTTCTCTGGAAAAACAGTATGACATGCTGAAACTGATCATCACCTGGTACGAGAAAGCCCTGGATGCCATGACCAAGCATGTGAAACTGGACAAACTGATCGATATGCCCATCCGGGAACAGATCGGCCGTGCCAAGTACATTCCGGAAAAAGAACGGAAGGAAAAATTCGGCCAGCTGAACCGGGATCTGGAGCAGGCCTTTGCAGAACTGACGGAAGAGGGTGAAGAAAATGCGTAAGGATTACAAGACCATCCGTGAAGTGGTGGGCCCTCTGATGCTGGTGGATCAGGTGAAAGGCGCAACCTATGACGAACTGGTGGAAATCCACCAGGCCAACGGGGAACTCCGGAAGGGCAAGGTGCTTACCGTGGACGGGGACAAGGCCCTGGTCCAGCTGTTCGAAGATTCCCAGGGGCTGCAGCCGGCTACAGCCAAGGCCCGGTTCCTGGGCCACGGGATCCAGCTGGGGGTGTCTCCCGCCATGCTGGGCCGGGTGTTCGACGGCATGGGCAGCCCCATTGACGGGGGGCCGGCCATCATCCCGGAAGAATACAAGGACATCAATGGGGAACCCATGAACCCGGCGGCCCGGGAATATCCTTCGGAATTCATCCAGACCGGGGTCAGTGCCATCGATGGCCTGAACACCCTGGTCCGGGGGCAGAAACTGCCGGTGTTCTCCGGTTCCGGTCTGCCCCATGCCCAGCTGGCTGCCCAGATCGCCCGGCAGGCCCGGGTACGGGGCACCGACGAAAAGTTCGCCGTGGTGTTCGCTGCCGTAGGGATCACCTTCGAAGAAGCCAACTTCTTCATGCAGGACTTCAACCGGACCGGGGCCCTGAGCCGTGCGGTGATGTTCATCAACCTGGCCAACGACCCGGCGGTAGAACGGATCGCGACCCCCCGTATGGCCATTACCGCGGCGGAATATCTGGCCTTTGAACTGGATATGCACGTGCTGGTCATCATCACCGACATCACCAACTATGCCGATGCCCTCCGGGAAGTGTCCGCTGCCCGGAAGGAAGTCCCGGGGCGCCGGGGCTACCCTGGGTATCTGTATACGGACCTGGCCACCATGTACGAACGGGCCGGCCGGATCCGGGGCAAGAAGGGATCCATTACCATGATCCCCATCCTGTCCATGCCGGAAGACGACAAGACCCACCCCATCCCTGACCTGACCGGGTACATCACCGAAGGCCAGATCATCCTGTCCCGGGAACTGTACCGGAAAGGGCTGACGCCGCCCATCGACGTGCTGCCTTCCCTGTCCCGTCTGAAGGATAAAGGGGTGGGCAGGGGCAAGACCCGGGAAGACCATGCGGATACCATGAACCAGCTGTTCGCCGCCTATTCCCGGGGGAAACAGGCCAAGGAACTGGCCACCATCCTGGGGGATTCCGCCCTCAGCAAGGTGGATAAGCTGTATGCCCAATTCGCCGATGCCTTTGAAAAGGAATACGTCTCCCAGGGGTACCGGACCAACCGGTCCATCGAAGAGACCCTGGATCTGGGCTGGAAGCTGCTGGGGATCCTGCCCCGCAGCGAGCTGAAACGGATCCGGGATGAATACCTGGACAAATACTACAAACCGGCGGACGGCAGCAAGGGGGAATAACCCATGGCGACCAACGTGAATCCGACCCGGATGGAGCTGACCCGGCTGAAACGCCGGCTGGCCACCGCCGTCCGGGGGCATAAACTGCTGAAAGACAAACGGGACGAAATGGTCCGGCAGTTCATGATCTACATTCGCCGGAACCACGAGCTGCGGCTGAAGATGGAAAAAGCCCTTCAGAACGTGTCCCACCATTTCGTGGTGGCCCGGGCCCATATGGGGTTCCTGACCATGAACGAAGCCCTGCTGTACCCGGCCCGGAGTGCCGAGTTCGAAGTGGGGAGCAAGAATGTGATGAGCGTGGACGTGCCCACCCTGACCTATACGGGGGCTACGGCGGATGATGCGGCCCAGGTGCCCTATTCCTTCGCCTTTACCACCGGGGAACTGGACACGGCGGTGACGGAACTGACCACCTGCCTGCCGGATCTTTTGGAACTGGCGGAAGTGGAAAAGACCTGCAACATGCTGGCGGATGAAATCGAAAAGACCCGCCGGCGGGTGAACGCCCTGGAATACGTGATGATCCCGGAAATGCAGGAAAGCATCAAGTACATCACCATGAAGCTCAGCGAAAACGAAAGAGCCAGTACGGTGCGCCTGATGAAAGCCAAGGAAATCATGGCGAAACAGGCGTGAAAAACAGAGTGCTGCAGGTTGTCTGCAGCACTCTGTTTTTTTATGCTACAATATCCGTGACTATAGATCCTGCTGAAAAGCAGCACTGAAAGGAGCACGGTTCTTTGCTGACCACTTTTAATTTCCGGGTACAGCCGGGGGCGGGTCCCCTTTACCGGCAGCTGGCCGCTTATTTCTGCCGGGAAATCCGGCTCCACCACCTGGGATCCCAGGACTTTCTCCCTTCCATCCGGAAGCTGACCCGGGACCTGAAACTGAGCCGGACCACCGTGGAGGGAGCCTATCAGATCCTCATCGACCAGGGAGTGGTGGAAAACCTGCCCAACCGGGGGTACCGGGTGGCTGCCTACCGGCCCCGGGAAGAGGGAGAGGAGCCGAAAACCCCGCCGGATCCGGCCCGGCCGGCTGTCCTTTACAATTTTTCCAACAATTACATCGATACCTCCACCTTCGATACGGTGCTCTGGCGCCGGTGCCTGAACCAGGTGCTCCGGAATCCCGCCTCCATTGCCGGATACGGGGATCCCCAGGGAGAACCGGAACTGCGGAAGGTGCTGGCCCGGTACAGCTACGCTTCCCGGGGGGTGGTGTGCCGGCCGGAACAGATCCTGGTGGGAGCCGGTCTCCAGACCCTGCTGCTGGTGCTGCTGCCCCTGCTGCCGCTGGAACGGAAGGTGGCGGGACTGGAAGCCCCCGGGTTCCCCCAGGCGGAACAGATCTTCCATCTCATGGGCTGGGAAACCTGTGCCTACGATCCGGCAGACCCCAAAGGGGACTGGCCCGGCCTTTTGATGATCTCTCCCGCCAATCCCTACAAGGGACGGGCCCTGACGGAAAAAGAACGGAACAACCTGATCGTGGCCACCCAGCTGGAGCGGGTGTACCTGCTGGAAGACGACTACAATGGGGAATTCCGCTACCTCCACCGGCCCACCCCTGCCCTCCACAGCTTCGGGAACCGGGAACAGATCATCTATCTGGGGTCCTTTTCCCGGACCATGCTGCCTTCCCTGCGGATCAGTTTTTTGGTGCTGCCGGAAAAACTGCTGCCTGCCTACCGGGCCATTGCCGGCCGGTACAACCAGACCTCGTCCACTGTGGAACAGCTGGCCCTGGCGGCCTATATTGAAGAAGGGCACCTGACCCGGCACATCCGGAAGCTCCGAACCCTGTACCGGACCAAGAGCCGGCTGCTCCAGGAAGCTCTGACTGCCGTGTTCGGGGACCAGGTACGGCTGCTGGGCTACGGCTCCGGGCTCCATCTCCACATTGCCCTGGATCGGTCGGGGACAGCAGAAGAACTGGCCGCCCGGGCCCTGGAAAAAGGCGTCCGGGTGATCCCTGTCCGGGGTACGGAACCGGGCCGGCCTCCGGAATTCCTCCTGTCCTTTGCCGGCATCGGAGAGGAAAAGATCCGGGCAGGAGTGGAGGCCCTCCGGGAAGCCTTGGAGGAGTAAAGGAAAAGACAATTGTCTTCTTTCCTCTGGGTAGGGTATAATAAAAAGGATACAGAAAAATCATGAAAGCCCAAACATTGGGGGAGGTGGATGTATGAAAAATACCTGGGAAATTGCCCTTCTGGCCGTGATGCTGGGGATGGGCGGGCCGGCGGCCGGGGAAGCGGCCCAGTATTTTGCTCCCCGTTACAGCCTCAGCGCCAACGGCCAGCTGCAGCCCCCTCTGACGGTGGAATTCCAGAAAGGGGTTCCCCAGAAGATCAGTGCCAGCCTTACCGGTGCCGCCGGCAGCGAAAAAGTCCTGGTGCTGGGCTGGCAGGTGGGAGACGGAGTAGGCCTGTGCACCCTCCAGAAAGGGGTGGAATACGCCCTGTACAAACTGGATTTCCGTCCGGGAAAACAGGATATCTTGGTGCTCAGCTACGGCCGCCGGGGCACCGGCAAGACCCATCTGAATGAAGTGGCCGTCATCGGGGAGGATTCCCTGGGGGTGATCCGGCAGCTGCCGGTGAACGGCTTTGTGCCCACCGATGTGTTCAACAGTCCTCTCCAGATCCGCCAGCAGGAAGCGGTGCTGTTCCTGGAACAGGCTCCCCATGTGCTGGCCCTCCGGGCGGACGGAGAAAACGGCTATGTGGCCGAAGTGGAATAAAAAGGAGTGATTGGAATGGAATTGGCTTCCCTGTATGATACCTGCCGGACCTACCGGCGTTTTGAACAGAAACCGGTGGATCCGGCCCTGCTGCGGACCCTGGCGGATGTGGCCCGGAAACGGAGCTGCGGCCGGAACGGCCAGAGCCTCCGGTTCACGGTGGTGGCAAGCCCCGCCAACGTGAAGGCCATGCAGCCGCTGCTCCGGTGGGCGGCAGCCCTGCCCAAAGAAATCGGCACCCCCAGGGAAGGGGAACAGCCGGTGGCCTTTGTGGTAGTGTCCCGGCCCAAGGAGGCCAACCCCACCATCACCAGCATCGACGTGGGCATCGCCCTGGATGCCATGGCCATCACTGCCTGGACCCAGGGGGTGGGCAGCGCCATCCTGGCAGCGGTGGACCGGGTAAAGATCGCCGCTCTGCTGGAGATCCCGGAAGACCGGGAAGTGGTCACCGTGCTGGCCCTGGGCTATCCCGCCCACAAAAGCACCCTGGTGCCCGGGGAAGAAGGGAAACTGGCCTACTATGTGGATGAGGCCCGGGATTATTATGTGCCCAAACTGCTCCTGGAAAAAGTGGCGGATTTCAAATAAACGGATAAGAAAACAAGGAGAAAGCTATGCTGTATGACATTGCCATTGTAGGGGGCGGCCCTGCAGGCTGCAGTGCGGCGGTGACCGCCGCCAACCGGTCCCTGTCCGCCCTGCTGCTGGATACCGGGGATTTCGGCCTGGCCCTGCGGAAAAGCACCCTGGTGAAAAACTACCTGGGGATGCCGGACCGGTCGGGAGCGGAACTGATGGACGCCTTTACCGCCCACATGAAGGCCGCCGGGACCACGGTGGTCCCCCACAAGGTGCTGAGCATCCTGCCCCGGGAAAAGCACTTCTATCTGGCCACCCCGGGAGAAGTGTACGAGGCCCGGAGCATCCTGCTGTGCCCGGGAGCCTCCCACGGAAAGCCCCTGGAGGGAGAAACGGCCCTTGTGGGGAAGGGGGTCACCTACTGTGCCACCTGCGACGGGTACCTGTACCGGGGAAAGACCATCGGGGTGGTGACCAATCTGCCCTCTGCCTGGGAAGAAGTGGAATTCCTGGCGGGGGTGGCTGGAGAAGTGAAGCTGTGGGCGGACTTCCCCCTGCCGGAAAAACGGCCTGCCAATGTGCAGATCATGGAAGGCAAACCCCGGAAGGTGCTGGGAGAGGAACGGGTGGAAGCCCTGGAAACCACTGCCGGCACGGAAAAACTGGAGGGGCTGTTCCTGCTCCGGGAAACGGATCCTCTGGACCGGCTCCTGCCGGGACTCCGGCTGGATGGTCCCTTCATCCGGGTGGATGACAACCTGGCCACCAGTGTGGAGGGAGTTTTTGCCGCCGGAGATGCGGTGGGCTATCCCTGGCAGATCAACAAAGCGGCGGGAGAAGGCCAGAAGGCTCTGCTGTCTGCGGCTTCCTGGCTCCGGGAGAACCCGGTATGAACGGTGGCAGGATCCGGCATTTCCTGTTGGTCCTGACGGTTCTGGCATTTTTGGGCTGCTTGGCCGGCGGGTGCAGCCGGTCCCAGACGGCAGAAAGCAGCCAGACCGCCGGAGAAACGGAAGCGGCTTCGGAAACAAAGGCCCTGGCTCCCGGGGAGGGGGAACAGGGAGCAAGGGTGGAATTCGTCAACCGGGAACACAAAATGGAACGGGTCATATTCAGCGGAGGTTACCTGCGCAGCCTGCCGGAAGAAAAGCCGGAAACCATCCTCCGGCCGGCCCCGGAGGGAGCCCAGGGGATGATCTTCGGGAAACGGGAGATCAACGGACTGGAATGGGCCAAGGTGGCCACCCGGGACGGGGTCACCGGCTGGTATGCGGTGCCGGCCAAAGAAGGGGCCGGGCCCCGGGACAAACGGAATCCCCTGCAGATCACCAACGATGGGTATGAGACCACCTTTCCCCAAGTGACCGGCGGGGTGGCTCCTCAGGTCCAGGACCGGATCAACCAGGAACTGGGGAACTACCTGTCCGTGTACCGGCACATTACCGGCCCGGTGGAAAGCGAGCTCCAGTGCCAGGTCACCTACAACCGGCGGCAGATCCTGAGCCTGGTGTTCCAGGGGACCCCCATCCTGTACCGGAGCTATCCGGTGTCGGAAGTGAACAGCCTGGCCAGCTGGACCCGGCTGAAGAACTACGCTTATGTATCCTCCCTCCAGGGAGGAGCTGATCCCACTCTGCTGGTGGCCCGGATCACGGACCTCCACTATGCCCTGGTATTCGACCTGGCCACCGGCAGCCGGCTGACCCTGGACTATTTCCTGGGAGCCAACCGGCAGGAAGCGCTCCAGGAACGGCTGGCCGGACTGGGCGAAGGAGCCCGGCTCCAGAAGGATGATTTCTACATCACCACCCAGGGACGTCTGGTGGCCCTGGCCTCCGTCCCGGGCAAAGGACGGGTGGATCTGGATCTGTCGGATCTGGTGATCAGGGAGTTTTAGGGAGGTGCGGCGCACCTCCTGTCAGCTGTCAACGGTCAACGGCCGTTGGAAATCAATTTTGCCAATTGATTTTGAACCCTGAACCGTAGGGGCCGCACGCCGGGCGGCCCGCAAACCCTACGGACAAACGGTGATTTGGCGGGCGGCCGGGCCTGCCGCCCCTACAGAAACGATTTCCAGGGGCTGCTGAAGGCAGCCCCACAACAACGAGGTGAACAACATGAACAAAAAAGTGCATTTCCATACGAATCTGGGAGATTTTACTGCGGAGCTGTTTGAGGACAAGGCTCCCAAAACCGCCGGGAACTTCCGGGAGCTGGTGGAGAAGGGATTCTATGACGGGGTCATTTTCCACCGGGTCATCGACGGCTTCATGATCCAGGGCGGGGATCCCACCGGCACCGGCATGGGCGGCCCGGGCTACACCATCGACGACGAATTCGGTCCCGGCCTGGCCCACAGCGGGGAAGGGATCCTGTCCATGGCCAATGCCGGCCCCAACACCGGAGGCAGCCAGTTCTTCATCACCCTGGATGCCACCCCCTGGCTGGACGGCCATCATGCGGTCTTCGGGAAAATCACCCAAGGGATGGATGTGGTCCATAAAATCGGCTCCACCCCCACGGATTTCGCCGACCGTCCCCTGAAGGACGTGGTGATGGAAAAGGTGGAAATCGTAACAGAATGACTGCCTACGTCTATATGGTGCGCTGTGCCAACGGCGCCCTGTATACCGGCTGGACAAACGACCTGGTCCACCGGCTGGCCATGCACCGCCGCGGGTCCGGGGCCAAATACACCCGGGCCTTCAAGGCGGTGGACCTGGCCTATTTTGAGGAACTGCCGGACAAAAGGACGGCCCTTCAGCGGGAATATGCACTGAAACAACTGGCAAAAAAACAAAAAGAAGAGCTGGTCCGTCAATTTCCTCGAAAATCTTTGAAAATACCCTGAGTCGTCTGTACTCTCGCAATTCTTTTGCTTGTAAAAGTCCAGGGGTTATGCTAGAATGGAACACAGAAACAACGGACTTACTGAATGTTGAACTCACGCAGGTATCACATATAGTTGGATCGTTTTTCGCAATAATTTTTAGGAGGCCAAGTAAAGATGACTGGCAAAGTTAAATGGTTTAATGCTGAAAAGGGTTATGGTTTCATTGAACGGGAAGATGGCGGCGATGTATTCGTTCATTTCTCCGCAATCCAGGGTGAAGGCTTCAAAACTCTGGAAGAAGGCCAGGCTGTAGAATTCGACGTTGTCGAAGGCAACCGTGGTGAACAGGCTGCCAACGTTGTGAAACTGTAAGATATAGATATCTGCAAGAACAACAAGCGCAACAAAGAGGGGATATCGTGGAAACGGTATCTCCTTTTTTTCTGTTTGGGGAACAAATTGCAGGAAGGGAGTCGTGGATATGATCGGATACGGAATGGAGAAGAAAAAAGGGGTCATCAGCGGTGGCACGTCCGGCATCGGCCTGGCAGCAGCCCGGCTGCTGGTCCAGGACGGAGCCACAGTGTGGCTGGTGGGCCGGGATCCGGAACGGGGCCAAAAGGCAGTGGAGAGCCTCACAGGGCTGCCGGGAGAAGCCCTGTATCTCCAGGGAGATGTAAGCACCGTGGAAGGCTGCCGGAAAATCGCCGGGGAACTCCAGGCACAGCACCAGGAACTGGATTTTCTGGTGAACAGCGCCGGGATCTACCAGGAAAAGCCTTTCCAGGACGTAACGGAAGAGGATTATCAGCAGCTGATGGATGTGAATGTGAAGGGGACCATTTTCCTCACCCAGGCCCTGCTGGACCTTTTTGTCCAGGACGGTCCGTCCATTGTGAACATCGCTTCTGACGCGGCCCTGGAAGGAAATTACGGCTGCTGTCTCTATGCCGCTTCCAAGGGAGCTGTGGTGGCCTTTACCCGGTCCCTGGCCCTGGATCTGGCCCCCTGGATCCGGGTGAACTGCCTGTGTCCGGGGGATGTGGATACCCCTCTGGTGGAAAAACAGCTGGCGGAAGGGGGCTATTCCCGGGAATCCATGGCTTCTGTATATCCCATGGGACGGATCGGAAAACCGGAGGAAGCGGCCCATATGATCTGTGCGGTGCTGTCCCCTATGAACGGCTTCATGACCGGCGCCATCATTTCCGTGGATGGCGGCCTGACCGCCAAATAAGGAGGCACCATGAACAATCACAAACTGACTTCTGCTGAATATCTTTTTGTGGGCTCCATGCTGTTCGGGATGCTGTTCGGAGCCGGGAACCTGATCTTCCCGGTGCACATGGGCCAATTGGCCGGTGCCCATTTCTGGAGCGCCAACATCGGCTTCATTGCCACCGGGGTGCTGATGCCCTTCCTGGCGCTCATTGCCTTCGGCCTTTCCGGCAGCGGCAGCCTGGAAGAACTGGCCGGAAACGTGCACCCTGTCTTTGCCCGGGTCTTTACAGTACTGCTGTATCTGACCATCGGGCCGGCCTTTGCCCTGCCCCGGACTGCCACCGTGTCCTACCAGATCGGGATCGTGCCCTTTGTAGGAGAGAACCAGACCCTGATCCTGGCCGGGTTTACCTTTCTGTTCATGGGAGTGGCCCTGCTGTTTTCCCTGAAGCCATCCAAACTGGTGGTGTACATCGGGAAATTCCTGAACCCGGTGTTCCTGGCTTTCCTGGCCATCCTGGTGGCAGTGGCCCTGGTCCATCCCATGGGGTCCATTGCCGGAAGCCTTCCCCAGGGAGACTATGTGGACCATGCTTTCCTTACCGGGTTCAAGGAAGGGTACAATACCATGGACGTACTGGCCATGCTGGCCTTTTCCGTGGTGGTGATCGATACCCTGAAGAATCTGGGCGTCCGGGATGTGGCCACCATTTCTGTGGATCTGCTGAAGGTAGGGGGCATTGTGGTGTTCCTTATGTCCCTGATCTATACTCTGATCACCTGGCTGGGCACCTCCAGCCTGGGACAGCTGGCGGTATCCGCCAACGGGGGCATTGCTCTGGCCCAGATCGCCCATGGCTATTTTGGACCGGTAGGAGGCATGCTGCTGGCGGCCATTGTGACCTTCGCCTGCCTGAAGACCGCCATCGGCCTGATCACTGCCTGCGCCAACACCTTCCAGGAACTGTTCCCCGGGACCCTGGGCTACAAGGCTTACTGTGTGGTCTTTGCAGGGATTTCCTTCCTGATCGGGAATGTGGGGCTCACCCAGATCATTGTGCTGGCTGTGCCCATCCTCATGTTCCTGTATCCCATGGCCATTACCCTGATCCTGTCCTCCTTTGCCTCCGCTCTTTTGGGGAAGGACCGGCGGTTGTACCGGTGGCCCATGGTGCTGGCCGGTGTGGCGGCTTTTGGGGATGCCCTCAGCGTGCTGCCCAAAGGGCTCCAGGGGACGGCGCCGGTCCAGGCTTTGCTGGGCTGCTACCATCAGCTTCCCCTGTTTTCCCTGGGGATGAGCTGGCTGCTGCCCACCCTAGCGGCCCTGGCTGCAGCCGCAGCGGCCGTGAAGCTCTCCGGGGGAAAACAGTGAAATTTTGCGAAAATTGATGAAAAAGTGTATAATGAAAGAATGATGAATGTTTGAATCCATTGAAGGAGGGATTTCCCATGAAAAAAATGATGATGGCCACTGCAGTGCTGAGCCTGCTGCCTTTGACCGTGGCCTGTGCTTCTCCCCTGGCCAAGATTGCTCCTGGCGCTGCAAAAGTCGATGCCAACGTCACGGTGGGCAATACTCTCAAATGGAAACAGCACGGAGAGACCAAAGACTTTGGAGGTGATTCCCGGTACCGGGTGGGGGGTACCATCGGGATCGCCGACAACCTGGGTCTGGATTACCGGTATGCAGCCCATGAAGGGGACCATGATGCTTCGGCCCAGTCCCATCAGGTAAGCCTGATCTATCAGTTCAATCCCTATCTGTACGGGTACGGGGGCTATGTGCGGAACCGGCTGAAACAGCATGGCTACCATGACAACAACAGCGGCTATCAGGTGGGGGCCATAGGCCGGCTGCCCATTACGGACAAGACCACCGGCTGGGCCAAGTTCGGCACCGGCAACAACATCACCCAATATGAACTGGGCGTGGGCTATGCCTTCACCGACAACTGGGAAGCCAACGTCTCCTACAACGACAGCAAGTACAAAGATTTCAAAGGAGACATCGATGCCAAGACCCATGAAGTGAATGTGGGGGTATCGTACAAGTTTTAAAAAAAGGAGATGTCATGCGTCCTGTGTGACATCTCCTTTTTTCACATTTTCTCCACCGCATGGAGCAGCTGGGTCCTGTTCTTTACCTGGAAACGCTGATAGAGCAGGCTCAGTTGTTTTTTTACGGTGATTTCCGCCACGTTCAGTTCTTGGGCGATTTCTTTGTTGGTCCGGCCTTCTTTCACCCGCCGGATCACCAGCTTTTCCCGGGCAGTGAAGGATGCCTCCTTCAACGGGCGGCCTTTGGCCGGAGTGAGGGAATAGGACAGGACCGCCTGCAGGAATGCGGCAAATTCCGGCTGCCGGGCGGCTTTCACCAGCAGGGGACCCAGCAGGGACTGGTGCTCAACAAAAGGCAGGTACAGTCTGTCTTTCAGGGCTTCAGCCAGGGTGGACCGGAGCAGGGCGGCCGCTTCTTCCCCAAGGCCCGTATGCTCCAGGGCCGCAATCTGGACAATGGCATCGTAGCACCGGCACATTTGGGAAGAAGTGGGAGCTGGGACGGCATCCTGGGGACGGGTGGAAAGGAGCAGCAGCTGGTATCTGCCCATGGTCAGCTGGAGACGGTGCCGGGTGGACTGGCGCATCCCCTGGAGGGAAGGATAATCCGGCAGGCTGTTCATCCGTTCCAGATGTTTTGCCAGGCTGGGAGAAGGCTGTTCCAAAAGGCTCTGGACGAAAATCCCCACCAGATCCAGGTCCGTCCGGGTCAGGGGGTCTGTAATCAGCTGGGACAGCTTCTGGTAATGCTTTTTCCAGCCTAGGAACTGTTCCTGGTCCTGCCGGATCAGGGCGATCCGGGGCATCAGGAACAGAGCGATGATGGCCCGCTGCTGTTCATCCAGGGTCCGGCAGGGAGCATCAGAAAAGCCTGGAGCACTTCTTCGGCCGTGGACAGTTCCCCCTGGAGATAGGCCAGCTCCGCCGCCACTGTGGAACGCCACAGGGGACCGCTGACGCCCTGGAGGGCTTCTCCGCAGCCGTCATAGAGGGCCTGGAGCTGGCGGGTGTTCCGGGCCAGGCTGCCGGCCCGGCGGTAGTACAGCACCAGTTGACCTGAGACACCCCGGTGGATGCCTTGGAAATAATCCCGGGGCAGCCGGATACGGTGCTCCCGGCAATAGGTGAAGAACTGCCGGAAGGCCGGCTCCATGGCGCCCAGGTCCGGCAGGCTGTCCAGGGCCGTAAGGAAAAGGATCCGGGCTTGGTCTTCCGGGGTACAGGTCCAGGCATCGGGCAGGGAGGCCAGCAGGATTTCCCGTTCTTCCCGGGCGGTCTGAGGGGACTGGAGCAGGTTCAGGGCCAGGAGGATCAGGCCGCAGCCAGCAAAATGCCGGGCTTTTTCCTCCTGAGGGCATTTCCGGAGCAGCTGGATCAGCAGGGAGGGAGGCTGCTGGTATAAAATGGCAAGGCCCGCCTGTTCTACGGCCTGGAGGGCCTGGGGCCAGGCTTTTCCCCTGAGAGCCAGGGCAAGGGCCTGGGCAAAATCTCGGCTGCGGAGCTGCCACCGGGCGGCCTGGAGACAGGCTTTCTTCTGCCAGTTCCAGGATTCACACTGGAACTGGCTCTGGAGATATTCCTGGAACACCGGATGGAAGGCAAAGGTCCCCTGGAAAGGCTCGTAGGTCAGGAAGGGGCTGCGCTTCCAGTGTTCTTCCAGCCGGGCTAGGGTGTCCGGGTGGGGGCAGAGGAATTCCGCCTGGGCCCGGGAAAAACGGGGGAACAGGGAAAGAATCAGGCAGACCTGCTGTTCTTCCCGGGAAAGGGGATGGAACAGTTTCCGGATCAGCTGGTACATCAGTTCCTTGTCGTGGGGGGTGAACAGGTCCGGATCCGCCGTCTTCAGCTTCCGGAAGTTCCGGATTCCCTGGCTGATGGCAAACAGCTCGTTTTCCCGGACGGCCTCATAGGCCATGGAATGGTTCAGATAGGTGATTTCCCAGCGGCCGGCGGCGTTTTTCCGGAAACAGAAGGCACAGCGCTGGTAGCCCTGGAGATACATTTTGTAGGAGGGATCCGTTTCCACCAGGGAAGACACCTGGACCAGCCACAGTCCCTCTGCCAGAGGACGCACCAGGGACCGTTCCTGGCTCTGCCGGCAGGGAATCAGCTGATCCTGGCCCTTCCGGAAAATGGCGGCAACCCTGTCCCGGCCTTCCGCCTCCATTTCCTGCCCGGCCCCCAGCCAGATCACATCAGGAGCCAGATGGGCCAGCAGAGGATCCGGATCCGTTTTTTCAAAATAGGCATGGAGGATGGTGCGGGCCAGCTGGAGCAGTTCCTGTTCGATGGCTGTCATGGGAATTCCTCCTTTCAGGGATACAGAGGACCGCCCCTGGGATAAAAGGACGGAATAAACTGTTAATTTATATTATAAGGGAGAATCAGGAAAAATGTCTACATTTCCTGACAAAAGCAGGGGTATACCTTGCTTCCGGGGACGGCAGTTGTTATAATAATCATGTTATGCGGTTGTAGCTCAGTTGGATAGAGCATCTGCCTCCTAAGCAGAGGGTCGCGCGTTCGACTCGCGCCAATCGCACCATATGATAAAAAAAGCTGCCGCAAGGCAGCTTTTTTATTTCGCCACCGGCGTGGTCATCTTATAGGGATCCAGGACTCTGTCCAGCTGGGTGTCGCTGAGGTAATGGCGGCTCCGGGCCAGTTCCACCACCGGGATGTTCTTGGCCAGGGATTCCTTGGCCAGCTTGGCGGCTTTTACGTAGCCGATGTAGGGGCTCAGGGCCGTTACGATGCCGGCGCTCATTTTCAGCAGGTGCTGGCAGTGTTCCCGGTTGGCGGTGATCCCTTCCACACAGTTGATCCGCAAGGTGTCCGCCGCTTCCCGGAGCATGTCGATGCTCTGGAACAGGGAATAGAAGATCACCGGTTCAAAGGCGTTCAGTTCCAGCTGTCCCGCCTCCACGGCCATGGCGATGCAAGTGTCGTTGCCCACCACCCGGAAGGCCACCTGGCTCACCACTTCCGGGATCACCGGGTTCACTTTCCCGGGCATAATGGAAGATCCGTTCTGCTTGGCAGGCAGGTTGATCTCTTCCAGGCCGGTCCGGGGACCGGAAGACATGAGCCGCAGGTCATTGGAAATCTTGGACAGGGCGATGGCACAGTCCTTCAGGCTGCCGGATACGGCGGCGAAACTGTCGATGTTCTGGGTGGCATCGATCAGGTCCGCGGCCTGGGTAAAAGAAAAGCCGGTCAGCCGGGAAAGATCTTCGGCAATATGGCGGGAGTAGGCAGGGGCTGCATTGACTCCGGTACCGATGGCGGTACCGCCCATATTGATTTCGGTCATTTCTCTGGCTGCCGACTGGATCCGTCTGAGCCCTCTGTCCAGGGCGGTGGCATAGGCTTTGAATTCCTGGCCCAGGCGGATGGGCACTGCGTCCTGGAGCTGGGTCCGGCCCATTTTCAGGATCGGGTCGAATTCCACTCCTTTTTGGGCAAAGGCCTCTTTCAGGGCTTTCAGGCTTTTGTACAGGTCTTCCAGCAGGAAAAGGGCGGTCAGTTTCCCGGCGGTGGGGATCACGTCATTGGTGGACTGGCCCCGGTTCACATCATCGTTGGGATGGACCAGGGTGTAATCTCCCTTTTCCCCGCCTAAAATCTCGATGGCGATGTTGGCGATTACTTCATTGGCATTCATGTTCAGGGAGGTGCCGGCGCCGCCCTGGATGGGATCCTGGATGAACTGGTCCTGGTATTTCCCTTCCAGGAGCTGATCGCAGGCGGCCACAATGGCATCTGCGGTTTTGGGAGTCAGGGTGCCTGCCTGCCGGTTGGCCAGGGCGCAGGCTTTTTTGATGTACGCCAGGCTGCGGATCATGACGGGATGAGTGGACTGACCGGTGATGTGGAAGTTCTCATGGGCACGGAGAGACTGCACCCCATAATAGGCGTCCCGGGGGACGTACTTCTTGCCGATAGAATCACTTTCCAAACGTTCGAGTTTTTGCTCACTCATTGCCTGTTTCCTCCTTGGAAATCAATTTATGGTCCCATTATAAACCTTTTTCTCGAACAATCAAGCATAAATTCTTCATAGCGTTCTAAAAATATTGAACGGCAATGTAAAACTCAATGACGTATGTTCGATAAAATTTGAATTCGTACAGAAGAATTGTCAGCTAATTAAGTAAAAATAAGTCAGATTTTACAGTAAACATCTTCCCTTCCGGCCGTTGATACTATATACTATTAATATTGTGTGTTGCGGAACGTCTTGTATTTGCAGTGTAGTTGGGGGGAGTCATGAATATTGTCATGGAATTGGCGCTGATTTTCGGCGTCTGTCTGATCGGCATCGGCATCGCGGAGCTGCTGCCCTTTACGGTACCCTACAGTGTGATCAGTCTGCTGGTGCTGACTTTTCTGCTGTACCGGAAAATCCTGAAACCGGAGCAGATTAAAGATGCCGGCGGGTTCTTCATCCGGAATATGGGTATTTTTTTCGTCCCGGCGGTGGTGGGGACCCTGGAATATGTGGAAACCCTGAAAAACTATCTGATCCCCTTCCTGGTGATCACCCTGGTGACCACGCCTCTGGTGTATTTCATTACCGGCTGGAGTGTCCAGATTTGTTTGAAACTGTGGAGAAAGAAAGGAGCCTCCCATGCCTGATGCATTTACCCGTACCCCGTTTTTCGGCCTGACCCTGATCTTCATTTGCTGGGTCCTGGGGGTGAAACTCCAGAAAAAGACCGGCTGGCTCCTGTGCAACCCGGTGCTCACGTCAGCCCTGATGATCGTGGTGATCCTGACGGTCACCGGGGTGCCCCTGAAGCATTTCAATATGGGCGGGTCGGTGATCACCATGCTCCTGGGACCGGCCACGGCGGTGCTGGCCCTGAATATTTATCAGCAGCGGAAGGTACTCCAGGAGAACTTCCTGCCCATCCTGGTGGGCTGCACCATCGGCAGCCTGGGGAGCATCATTGCGGCTCTGGCCCTGTGCCATCTGTTCGGTACCAATTCCGTCTTTTCCGCCTCCATGCTGCCCAAAAGCGTCACCACGGCCATTGCCCTGGGGATTTCGGAAAACGGCGGGGGCATCCCGGGCATCACCGCAGGAGCGGTGGTGATCACCGGCATCGAAGGGGCGGTATTGGCTCCCTTCCTGAGCAAACTGTTCCATATTACGGATCCGGTGGCGGAAGGGGTGGCCATCGGTGCCTGCAGCCACGCTGTAGGCACCAGCAAGGCCCTGGAAATCGGCAAGATCCAGGGTGCCATGAGTTCCATATCCCTGTGTGTGTGCGGGATCATAACCACGGCACTGGCGCTGTTTTTTATGTGAAAAAGGGGGTGTGAAAGAATTCACACCCCCTTTTTTCTATTGCCAACTCCGAAGATTTTCGATAAAATAAAAATTAATATACACTATATCTGTATAAAATATCGATGATAAGTTGCTGTATTGTACAAAGGAGAAACCCATGGAGCAGCAAAACAAACAAATCCAGGAAGCGGTGGAAAGCTTCCGGCAGGACATGCTGGATTTTTGGAAGGATCTGATCAACTTCCAGGCCGGCAGCAAGGAAAAAGAACGGATGGAGACCCTGATGGAAAAGGTGTCTGCCTATCTCCAGAAGCTGGGAATGGAAAGCGAACTGGTGGAAACCGGGGCGGTCCCCCTGATCCGGGCCTGGTCCGGGAAGGAAAGGGCCGGCCAGCCCATCCTCCTGAGCGGACACCTGGATACGGTGTTCCCCAACGGCAGCTACCCGGAAAATCCCTTCACCATCAAGGAAGGAAAGGCCTATGGCCCCGGGGTCTGCGACATGAAGGGGGGGATTGTCATGGCGGTCTACCTGGCCAAAGTGCTGGAAAAAATCGGCTATGACCGGCATCCCATCAAACTGCTTTTCGTCCCCGATGAGGAAATCACCCACCAGGGGTCCCGGGCGGACCAGCTGCTGGCGGAAGAAGCCAAGGGCTGCCTGTGCGCCTTCAACCTGGAAACCGGCCGGATGGACAACTGCCTCACCGTAGGCCGAAAAGGCTGCATGGATGTGTGGATCACCGTCCACGGAAAGGCCGGCCATGTGGGCAATGCCTACACCAAATCCGCCAACGCCATTGAAGAAATGGCCCACAAAATCGTGGCCCTCCGGGCTCTTACGGACCTGGACAAAGGCCGGATCGTCAGCACGGACATCATTTCCGGGGGCACGGCCTCCAATGCGGTGCCGGATACCTGCCGGATCGAAGTGGACTGCCGGTACGATTACAATGAGGACAAGGACAAGCTCCAGGAAGCCATCCGGGCCATCTGCGCCGAGACCCATGTGGCCGGCACCCGGACAGAAGTGGAATTCCCGGCCTTCATGCCCGTCTTTGAACGGACCGAAGGCAATGACCACCTGCTGGCCCTGGTGAACCAGGCGGCTGCGGAATTCGGGATCCCGGCTTTCGGTGCGGCTCATCCCGGGGGCTGTTCCGATGCCTCCTTCATGGCCCAGGCGGGGATCCCCATCCTGGATTCCGTGGGGGTCCAGGGGGATGGAGCCCATACTCTCCAGGAATATGCCATCGTTGAAACCATGTTTGAACGGACCATGCTGCTGACCGCAGCCATCTGCCGTCTGTAACTGCTGTAAAGGGGAGTTGTTATGACAGAAAACAAACAGGACACCGTCCAGAAACCGGTGAACAAAAAAGTATCGGTACCCAGCCCGATCATTATCATCTTCTTTATCCTGATCCTTACCGCCATTGCCACCTATCTGATCCCGGCCGGGATCTTTGACCGGGTGAAGGATGCGGCCAGCGGCCGTATGGTGGTGGATCCCAACACCTTCCATTTCATCGCCAAGCATCCTGCCGGCTTCTTCGACGTGTTCAAGGCGGTGCCCCGGGGCGTCAAAGGGGCCAGCGGTATTGTAGGTTTCCTGATGATCATCGGGGGAGCTTTGAACGTAATGGCGGCCACCGGGGCCATCAACGGGGCTCTGGGCCATGTGGTCACCAAGGTGAAGGGTCGGGAAATGCTGCTGATCCCGGTGCTGCTCACCATTATGACCTGTCTCAGCACCTTTGCCGGCTGCAGCGAGGAATACATCGCCTTTGTGCCCCTGATCATGGCCGTATGCTATGCCCTGGGGTTCGACTCCATTGTGGCGGTGGCCATGCCTCTGGCCGCTGTAAGCGGGGGCTACGGAGCCGGGGTGACCAACGCCTTTACCGTAGGGGTGGCCCAGAGCATTTCCGGCCTGCCCATGTTCTCTGGCATCCAGGTCCGGGTGGCCATGCTGGTGGTGCTGATTGTGATCAATGTGGTGTATACCATGTGGTATGCCCGGAAGATCAAGAAGAATCCGGAAAGCAGCTACATGTACGATTATGACCAGATCTACCGTCCCCAGATGGACCTGAGTGCCTATGAAGGGGATAATGTGCTCATGACCGGCCGTCAGAAGATCATCATGGGCGGCTTTGTGGTCACCGTGGCCGCCATCCTGGTGGGGGTCATCAAATACGGCTTCTACATGGATGAACTGGCCGCCCTGTTCCTGATGATGGCGGTGTTCGCCGGCATTGTGGGACGGCTCAGCGTCAACGACTTTGCCAACGCCTTCATCGGCGGAGTGAAGAACATGGCCATGCCCTGCATGATGGTTTCCCTGTGCAAAGGGGTGACCCTGCTCATGGGGGACAGCAAGATCCTGGATACCATTATCTACTACCTGGCGGCCGGGCTGAATGTATTCCCTCATTCTCTGCTGGGCTTCGGCATGTTCATCGTCCAGGACGTGTTCAACTTGGTGGTGCCTTCCGGCTCCGGCCAGGCAGCCATCACCATGCCCATTATGGCACCGCTGGCGGATCTGGTGGGGCTCACCCGGCAGACCGCCGTCCTGGCCTTCCAGATGGGGGACGCCTTCACCAACATGATCACCCCGGCCAGCGGCACCACCATGACTGTGCTCACCGTAGCCGGTGTGCCTCTCCGGCGCTGGTGGAAGTTTGCCTTTCCTCTTTTGGGGCTGGAATGGATCTTTGCCTTCGTGGTGATGTGGTACGCTTCCGCTACCCATCTGGGACCCTTCTGATGGACGTATGGATGTCCGCGTATTGAGGACTTGAAAAAAACTTGTTGACAAATTTTCTCAAAAGCGTATAATAAAGCCCATAACAAAACATCAGACAGTGTTGAATGGGAAAAGTACTTGTCCAGTCTCACATTCCAGAGAACCTGCCGCTTGGTGCGAGGCAGGATGCTGAGAGGAGAAGGAAAATCACCCAGGAGCTGCCCGCTGAAAGATTCCAAGTAAGTGGGGCCGGCTGACAGCCGTTATTCTGTCCGGCATTGGAAGGGAAATCCGGAGATGCTAGTAAAGAGGTCGCAGCAGCGACAACAAGAGTGGTACCGCAGAGCACAGCGCTTTGTCTCTTACAGGAGACAAAGCGCTTTTCTTTTTCTCCCAGGGAAGCCATCAGCCGTTTGATTTTTGCAGAAAACATTTTTTGGAGGGGTAAAACATGAATCTGTTGACAAAAGTAAGTGGCTTTGTAGGGAAAAATCTCACCTGGCTGGTGCTGGCTACCATCGTGGGCGGCTATTTTGTTCCGGGGGCCTTTTCCTGGTCCGTCCATTACACTGTATGGCTCCTGGGTGTGGTGATGTTCGGCATGGGCATGACCCTCCATCTGTCCGATTTCAAACTGGTGCTCCAGCGGCCTAAGGAAGTCCTGGCCGGTACGGTGTGCCACTACACCATCATGCCTCTGGTGGCCTTTGCTCTCACCAAGGTGTTCCATCTGAGCCCGGATCTGGCGGTGGGCATGGTGCTCCTGGGTTCCTGCCCCAGCGGCACCGCTTCCAATGTGATGAGCTTCCTGGCCAAAGGGGATGTGCCTCTGGCCGTATCCGTCACCACTGTTTCCACCCTGCTGGCTCCTGTGATGATGCCCTTCCTGGTATGGGCCCTGGCCGGTGAATATGTGAATGTTTCCTTTGTTTCCATGGCTCTCACGGTGATGAAAGTGATCCTGGTGCCTCTGGTGCTGGGGCTCCTGGTCCACAAAGCCGTAGGGGAAAAGTTCCTGGCCCAGATTCAGAAAGTGCTGGTGCTGCTGTCCGCTTTTGCGGTGCTGTCCATCCTGGGCGGCGTGGTGGCTGTGAACGGAGCCAAGATCGTGGCCCTGGGTGCCTTTGTGGTGGTGCTGGTGCTGCTCCATAACCTGGTGGGCTTCGGCATGGGATATTTTATCACCGGGAAACTGGGTATGGGCAAACCCCAGCAGCATTCCGTGACCCTGGAAGTGGGGATGCAGAATGACGCCCTGGCCCTGTCCATCTGCGCCGTGTATTTCGCTCCTGCCGTGGCCATCCCGGCTGCTGTAGGCGCCGCCGTCCATCAGATCACCGGTTCCTTCCTGGCCGGCCTCTTCGCCCGGAACATGGACCGGTACGAAGCCAGAAAAGCCGCCAAAAAAGCAGCGGTGGCAGTGGGGGACTGAGTTAAAGGGAGTGCTGCACGTTCTGTGCAGCACTCCCCCTTTTTTTTTATGCTATAATATTCCCGTATCAGAAAGGCGGGAAATCGTATGTTGAAGAAAATCATGCTCCTTGGCTGCCTGCTGGCCCTTTTTCTGGGAGCCGGGTGCGGCAAAGAGACCAATAAAACAGAACAGGTCCATGTGGCTTCTTATCCGGGCTGGGTGGAAATCCAGGCCGGGGATCAGGAATCCTTTGCGGTGCCTCCGGAAATGATCCTCCAGAGCCAGGAAACCCGGGATGAACTGCTGAAAGCTCCGGACCTGGATCCGCTCTTGAAAAAATGGCTGGAAGCGGACCAGGAAGTGGTGAAGAGCCCCGGGTCCGTCATCGTCCAGAGCGGGAAACTGGATCCGGTGCCCTGGAATACCGATGAACACCTGGTGTGGGTGGAATTCAAGACCGTGGCCAGCCCGGAAAAAATGCCCCGGTACGGCCAGAACATCGGCCTGAAAGGGGACCAGATCAAAGAGTTCGGAGACATTACCCGAAAGAGCATCGAAGGGATCTATCATAAAATGACTCCGGAGGGCTATGAAGTGAAGTTCAGCAATTGGCAGCCCATGGCCAGCACCATTGTGAACGGGGTGGAAAATCTCCATACCAGCTATGACTTCCAAGTGCTCCAGAAGGGACAGCCTCTGATGACCTTCCATGCAGAACGGTGGACCCTGTTCAACCTGGACCGGGTCCATACCCTGACTGTGGTGTGGAACAAGGCGGATGACGGCTACTGGAAAGAAGACACCCACAAGCTCACCAACATCATCAACACCCTGAAGATCACCCCCAGCAAGGGGAAATAGGGGGATGTGAGGCTTTGTCAACGGTCAGCTGACAATCCAATTCCCTCTTGCGCGCCTCCATTCCCATAAATTATAATGATTCTAAATGATGTGGTTTTGTTTTGCATTTTTCCGGAAAGAAGGGGTTTGTATGACGGAAATCCGTGATATTGGCTTTATCGGTACGGGCATTATGGGAAAATCCATGCTGCGGAATCTGGGGAAGGCAGGGTATGCAATGCACTGTTATGCCCGGCATCCGGAAAAAGTGGCGGATCTGAAGGCAGAAGGGGTTACCTTTCATCCTTCCATCGCCGATCTGGCCGGTGCCTGCCAGTGCCTGATCACCATTGTGGGCTTTCCCCGGGATGTGGAGGAAGTCTATCTGGCCCCCGGGGCTCTTATGGACAGTGCCCGGCCCGGCAGCTTCCTCATTGACATGACTACCACCAGCCCCACCCTGGCTCAGAAACTGTATGCGGAAGGAACCAAACGGGGCTTCCATGTGCTGGATGCACCGGTGACCGGCGGGGATACCGGCGCCCGGAACGGCACCCTGTCCATCCTGGTGGGCGGGAAAAAGGAAGATTTCGATGTGCTCCAGCCGGTGTTCCGGGGCATGGGTACCAACATCAACTACATGGGAGAAGCAGGGATGGGCCAGCATGCCAAGATGGCCAACCAGATCATGATTGCCGGTGCCTTGTCCGGAGTCTGCGAAGCCCTCCGGTACGCCCAGGCCAACGGCCTTGATCTGGAAACCCTGTTGAAGGCAGTGTCCACCGGGGCGGCGGGCAGTGCCCAGCTGAATGCCTTCGGGCCCAAGATCATCCAGGGAGACTATGCTCCCGGCTTCTTCCTGAAGCATTTCATCAAGGACATGGGCCTGGCGGAAGAAGAAGCGGAAAAGAAGGATCTGAAGCTGCCGGTGCTCCACCAGGTGCTGAAGGAATACCGTTCCCTGGCCAAGGAAGGGAAGGGGGACCTAGGGACCCAGGCTCTGTTTACCTATTATGAAAAAAAGTAATGGACAAAACTGATTTTTGACGTTTTTCCGGATGGAAACGGATATACTGAAAGAAATCATCCCTGACAGGCATCAGGGCATCACAAATTATCAGAATAGAAAAAATCATCAGGAAAGGACGGGATTGTATGAGCAGCAAGAAATGGCTGGCCGCGGCAGCGGCTCTGCTGGCCTGCGGAACCCTCCTCCTGGCCGGCTGCGGCGGGGGAGACAAAAAGGCGGCGGATGGGAAGAAAGGGGTATCCGGGAATGTAATGGTCTACACCTCCATGTATCCGGATATCGTCAACTCCATGTGCAAACCGAAAGTCCAGAAAGCCTTCCCGGATCTGAAAGTCAGCTGGTTCCAGGGCGGAACGGAAAAGATCAAGACCAAAATCGCCGGGGAAGTCAAGGCCAACAAGATCAGCGACGATGTGCTGATGGTGGCGGATCCTTCCTATTACATCTATCTGAAGGAAAAAGGTCTGCTGCTGGATTATAAATCTCCGGAAACCAAGCATCACATCATGGAAGTGGACAAGGACGGAGCCTGGGCGGCTGTCCGGGTCTGCAACATGATTATCGCCTACAACAAGGACAAACTGAAACCGGAAGATGTTCCCACCAGCTGGCAGGATCTGACCAACCCCAAGTACAAGGGCCGGATTGCCATGCCCAACCCCCTGCTGTCCGGTACCGCCTATGTGGCCGTAGGGACCCTGGCGGACAAGTTCGGCTGGGAATACTTTGATGCCCTGAAAGCCAACGGCCTCCGGGTGGAAGAAGGGAACAGCGCCATCCAGAACAAGCTCCTGACCGGAGAATACATGGCCGCTATCATCCTGGAAGAAAACATCCTGAAGCTCCAGCAAACCAAGAAGGAACCTCTGGAAGTGGTTTATCCCAAGGAAGGCTGCATCCTGATTTCTTCCCCCATCGGGATCTTCAAGGCCACCAAGAACCCGGAAGGGGCCAAAGCCCTCACCGACTGGTGGCTGAGCAAGGAAGGCCAGGCGGCGGTAACAGCCGGCTGGATGCATTCTGTGCGGGATGATGTGGAAAAACCCAAAGGGGCCAAGTACAGTCTGAAGGAACTGCTGAAGAACGCTCTGAAAGTGGATTGGGAAAAACTCACCCGGGACGAATCCAAGATCAAGGAAGAATTCCGGTCCAGAGTCATGGATGCCTGATCCGGCGTGTTGCGGGACATGATGCCCAAGTATGCCTGGAGACAAAAGGAGTCAGGGTCGGGAATCCAGCCCTGGCTCCTTTCCTGCCTCATTGTGTCCAAAGGAGTGTATGGTGAAAAAGTGGAATTTGCCTCGAATCGACAGTAAGTTTGCGGTCATTGCCCTTACCGTCCTGGCTCTGTTGTATTTTATCGTGCTGCCTCTGGCGGTACTGATCTGGGACAGCGTGATGGTGGAGGGGACCTTTGACCTGAGCAATTATGCAGCGGTGTACAGCCAGAAAGTGAACCTGAAAGCCCTGCGGAACACCGTGGAGATTTCCCTTCTGGTGATGCTGCTCAGCGTGCTGATCACCTTTCCCCTGGCCTGGCTCATTGGCCGGACGGACCTGCCGGGACGGAAAAAGTTCCGGACCATCCTGGTGGCCAGTTACATGATCCCACCCTATGTGGGAGCCATTGCCTGGACCCAGCTGCTGAACCCGGATGTGGGCTATCTGAACCAGCTGCTGAAAACCCTGTTTTCCCTGTCCCAGGCGCCTTTCAACATCTATACCCGGGGCGGGATGATCTGGGTCCTGACCTTATTCTATTCTCCCTTTGCCTTCATTACCATTTCCCGGGCCATGGAAAAAATGGATCCTACCCTGGAGGAGGCTTCCCGGATCGCCGGAGCGTCTCCCCTCAAAGCCCTGTGGGATGTGACTCTGCCTCTTATGGCTCCCAGCATCTTGGCCGGGGGACTCCTGGTGTTCATCGGTGCCGGTTCCTGTTTCGGGATCCCGGCCATAGTGGGGATGCCCGGGAACATCGAAGTGCTCACCACCCGGATCGTATCCTTCGTGTACATGGGGGATGACCAGGGAATCCGGGACGCCACCACGTTAGCGGTTTCTCTGATGTTTCTGGCCAACGGGCTGCTGTTCTTCATGAGCTGGCTCATGGGCCGGAAGGACTACACCACCATCAGCGGCAAAAGCACCCGTCCGGTGCTGGTGGAACTGGGCCGTTGGAAAGGACTGGCCACTTTCTTTGTGGGGCTCTACGCCTTCCTTTCCGTGATCCTGCCCCTGGGGTCCATTGTGATGACCTCCTTCATGGTCAGCATGTCCAAGGGCATCCGGCTGGACAATTTCGGCATCGACGCCTGGATCCCGGTGCTGGAAAACAGCCAGTACCTGGACTGCATTTGGCGGTCCCTGGGCTATGCCTTCATTTCCGCCTGTGTGGGTACCCTGCTGGCCCTGTTTGTAGCCTATCTGTCCGTAAAGACCCGGGTGCCCGGCCGGTCCCTGCCGGATATCCTGGTGATGGTGGGGGGCAGTACCCCCAGTGTGGTCATTGCCCTGGCCCTGATCATCTTCTTTTCCGGCAACTATGGGCTGAATCTGTATTCCAGCATGTGGATCCTGATCGTCAGCTATCTGGTGAAATACATGACCATGAGTGTCCGGACCATTGCCGCTTCCCTGAGCCAGGTCTCCAGCAGTCTGGAAGAGGCGGGGCTCAACGCCGGGGCCGACTGGCTGCGGGTGTGCCGGGACATTATCATGCCCCTGATCGCCCCCTCCATTGTGGCCGGCTGGTTCCTGATCTTCATGCCCAGCTTTTATGAACTGACCATGTCCAACCTGCTCTACGGCAGTGACACCCAGACCATCGGGGTGCTGCTTTACGAGCTCCAGACCTATGCGGATACCCAGAATGCCTCCGTGCTGTCGGTGATCATCCTGGTGATCGTCATGGTGGGGAACCTGATCCTGAACAAGGTATCCAAGGGCAATATTGCCATTTGATGAGGAGGACTATTGTGGCTCAAGTAAAATTGGAACATCTCTACAAACGGTTCGGTGCCGTGACGGCCGTGGGGGATTTCAACCTGGAGGTGGCGGATGGGGAATTCATATCCTTCCTGGGACCCTCCGGATGCGGCAAATCCACTACCCTGCGGATGATCGCCGGCTTTGAACGGCCCACGGAAGGGAACATCCTGCTGGGGGACACCCTGGTGAGCAGTGCGGAATCCCATGTGTTCGTACCCCCGGAAAAGCGGAACATCGGCATGGTGTTCCAGTCCTATGCGGTATGGCCCCATATGACTGTGGCGGAAAACGTGGCTTATCCCCTGAAGATCCAGAAGGTCCCCAAAGAGGAACGGGACAAACGGGTGGCCGAGGCTCTTTCCATGGTCCATCTGGACAAGTACGGGGAACGGTATCCCAGCCAGCTGTCCGGAGGCCAGCAGCAGCGGGTGGCTCTGGCCCGGGCTCTGATCGCCCAGCCGGGTCTGCTGCTTCTGGACGAACCGCTGTCCAACCTGGATGCCAAACTCCGGGAAAGCATGCGGTTCGAAATCTCCTCCCTCCAGAAACGGCTGGGGATCACGGTGATCTACGTGACCCACGACCAGTCGGAAGCCATGACCATGAGTGACCGGATCGTGGTGATGAACGGAGGCGTGGTCCAGCAGGTGGGACGGCCTTATGAAGTGTATACCCATCCGGTGAACCGGATGGTGGCGGATTTCATCGGCCTGGTGAATTTCCTGCCGGCGGAAGTCCGGGGCGAACGGGTCTTTGTCCAGGGCACCCAGGTGTCCTTCCCCAATAAGGCGAACCTGCCGGCAGGGCCGGCCATCATCGGGGTCCGTCCGGAAAACATCACCCTGTCCAAAACCGGTGGGATGCTCCAGGGAACGGTGAAGCACCGGTTTTACATGGGAGATGCGGTGGATTACCGGATCCAGGTGGGAGACCATGTCCTCCGGGTGATGACCCACGGCAGCGCCTATCATCAGTGGGCCGATGGGGAACCCCTGTACCTGGATCTGGAAGACGTGATCCTCCTGAACAACGAGAAGAGCAATTATGTGATTACGTGAAAGAGGGGGTGTTGCACGTTTCGTGCAACACCCCCTTAGCTGTAGAGCCGCATAGCGGCTCAAGTCTGGAGTCGGAAGTCTGGAGCCGAAGGTTAAATTTGCAGGCAAATTTTTTGAATGTGTAGAACCTTTGGACGAAATGATCGCTCAGATTGATTTCGATTCTGGTTTTACATAATCAAAAGGATCCGTCCAGCCAGACGGATCCTGTCCTGAGGCTTCCGACTTCAGACTCCCGACTTCCGACTAAGGGGCTGTTGCGTATGCAACAGCCCCTTTTCCATGGTATAATACCCCTATCCCAACTTTTAAGGAGGTTTTTCCCATGAACAAACAGATTGCAACTCCCAAAGCCCCCGGTGCCATCGGACCTTATTCCCAGGGTATCGAAGCGTCCGGCAAGACCGTGTATGTTTCCGGCCAGATCCCCATCGACCCGGCTACCGGTGAATTTGCCGGGACAGATATTGTGACCCAGACCCGCCAGTCCCTGACCAATGTGAAAAACATCCTGGAAGCCGCCGGCTACACCATGGAGGATGTGGTGAAGACTACAGTGCTTCTCAGCGACATTGCCGATTTCGGTCCCATGAACGAAGTGTACGGCACCTTCTTCACCGGCGTATGCCCGGCCCGTGCCTGCTTCCAAGTGGCCGCTCTGCCCAAAGGGGCCCTGGTGGAAATCGAAGCTTTTGCGTGCAAGTGATAAAAGGGGGCTGTTGCCATGGGCAACAGCCCCCTTTTTCACTCTTCCAACAATGCACTTTTCCGCTCCAGCCGGGTTACCGTTTCTTCCAGTCCCTGCCGGAGCACCGGGTAGGTGATGGCCCGAAGCCGGTCCACTGGACCGGAAATGGTCAGGACGAACCGTTTATCCTTCAGATGGAGGGGCATGGCGATGGCGGCCACCCCCTGGTCCACTTCTCCTTCCGAAATACAGTATCCGTCCTGGAGGATCTTCAGCAGCTGGTTCTTCAGGATCCGTTGCTTCGTCCGGTCCGGTTCCAGTTCCTGGAGCAGCTGCTCCCGCAGTTCTTCCGGCTGGGCGGCCAGCAGGGTCTTGCCTGTGGCGCCGCTGCGCAGAGGGACGATGTAGCCCCGTTCTCCCGCCACCCCCAGACGGTGCCGGCTTTTGGCCAGGTCCGCACAAATCCCCGTATGGCCCAGGAGCACGGACAGTACCACGGTTTCGTTGAACTTTTCCGCCAGCCGGTGCATTTCTTCCGACAGCAGATCCCGGGAGGTGTTGTGGACGGAAACGGCGGAAGCCACCAGCAGGATCCCGGTTCCCAGATAGTACTTTCCGGTTTTGGCGGATTGTTCCATCCATCCAGCCTGCTGGAGGGTCCGGAGGATCCGGTAGACCGTGGTCTTGTGGAGCCCCAGGGCTTTGCTGATTTCCGTAAGGCTCAGGGTTTCCCGGCGCTGGGCGGCATACAGCTCAAGGATCCGGATGGCATGGAGGACGGAATGGACCGCCGGTGTGGTTTCTGCCATAACATTGAACTTCCTTTCCCAATGGATCTTGTTTTCCCTCATTATACGGAGAACCAAAAACAGGGTCAAGGAAAATTGTTTCGTTATAGTGTCCGTATTGCGAAATAGTGTCCAATTTCGTTGACTTCCCAGAGGGGTCTTCCTATAATGGTCCCAAGAGAAGGGAAAACCCAAGTACAGAAAGAAGAGGAGATTGCACATGGACAACTTCAGCCTGCAGAAACCTTTGAATATGGCCCCTACGGGCATTGCCACCTTTGCCAAAACCGACCTGGCGCCGGATATTTACAACCTGAATGCGGATATCGCCATCCTGGGAGCGCCGTTTGACCTGGCTATCCAGGGACGTACTGGCTGCCGGCTGGGGCCCCGGGGCATCCGTCTGGGTTCCACCCGGTTTACCTACAAAAAAGGCGGCACCTACGATTCCGAACGGAAAGAATTCTACATGGATACGGACAAATGGAAGGTGGTGGACTGCGGGGATGCGGATTATATCCCCGGGGACCTGATGGGTACCATGGCCAACCTCCGGGAAGCGGTCCGGATCATCCAGAGCCAGGGTACCATGCCGGTGGTGCTGGGTGGGGACTGCGCCGTGGACTTCCCTATGCTTCAGGGCATGGAAGGGGCCGGCAAGTTTGACATCATCCACATTGATGCCCATCTGGACTGGACCAAGCCTCTGGACGGGCAGAAATATTTCAATGGGTCTCCCATGCGGAACGCAGCCAGCCTGCCCTATGTGGGACGGATCCTCCATCTGGGGATCCGGGGCATCGGCAGCAGCGGCCCGGAAGACTTTGCAGAAGCCCGGGAACACGGGGACGGGATCTACTCCGTCCGGGACGTGCGGAAAAAGGGCATCGAGGCCATCCTGGACGAATTCCAGCCGGCGGACAAAGTGGTGCTCTGTTTCGACATCGATGCCATGGATGCGGTGTACGCTCCGGCCACCGGTTCTCCCATGTTTGGGGGCTTCAACTACGACGATGCGGTGGATATCCTGGAAGCCATTGCCAACCATACGGAACTGGTGGGGATGGTGCTGACGGAAGTGGCCCCTCCTTTTGACGATGTGGGGGGCACCACCGGGTATCTGGCGGCCCGGCTGATTTCTGACATGCTGGGGTTTGCCACCAAGGCCCGGGAAAAGAAACAGGAGTAAGCCATGACAGGGCTGCAGAAAAGGCGGCCCGGACAGTGGATCACCATGATCGGGTTCTGTGTGGCCATGGAGGTGATCCTGGCCCGGTTCCTGTCTCTCCATACCTGGAATCTGAAAATCGGCTTCAGCTTTCTGCCGGTGGCGGCGGCTGCCCTGTGGGGCGGGCCTCTGGCCGGCGGCATCACCGGGGCCCTGGGGGATCTGATTGGAGCCCTGCTGTTTCCGGTGGGAGCTTATTTCCCCGGATTTACCCTGTCCAGCTTCCTGGATGGGGTGGTGTACGGCTGGTGCTTCCGCCGGGGCATCGGCAAGCGGCAGATCCTGTTGGCGGTGCTGGTGGTCCAGGTGGCCATCAGCCTGCTGCTGAACACCTTTTGGCTCACGGTATTGTTCCAGGTCCCCTGGAAAGACCTGGCCACTCTCCGGCTGTTCCAGTGCGCTGCCGGGATCGTGATCAAGTTCGGGATCCTGAGCCTGGTACTGCCGGTATTGAAGAAACATCTGGTTCCCTTAGGAAAATAAAAGATGGGTGTGCTGCACGTCTTGTGCAGCACACCCATCTTTTCAATCTGCTCCTAAAGGTATTTCTTCTTTTTCTTTCTTTTCCTGGATCTCCTTCCAAAGTTTTGCAGCCATAGGAGCCCAGGCTTTGGCATAAGCTTGGCAGCTGCCGCAGAGGGTATCCACGTCTTCCGGAGACTGGAGATCGGTGGAACGGGCTCCGGAGCGATGGACCATGGCCTTCAGGCAGTCCGGGTTTTCCAGCATGGGGCAGGGCCGCAGGTGATTTTCATTGAAGGGCTGGCCTTTGGCATACTCCTGGAACAGGGGCTGGCGCAGGCAGGTGAGCAGGTCGTCCCGGTTGATATTGGCACTGGAATAGTGGATGAATACACAAGGTTCCACATCCCCGGCCGGGTTGATGTGGCAGTAGTTCCGACCCCCGGCGATGCAGCCGCCGATGAATTCCCCGTCGTTCTGGAAGTCGATGGGGAACAGAGCGATGGGATTTTCGCTGCTGCGGATCTCCCGAATCCGCCGGACCATATAGGCACGCTGCTCCGGGGTAGGCAGCAGATCCAGGGACGCTTCGTTGCCCACGGGCATATAATGGAAGAACCAGCTGTACCAGGCTCCGTTGTCTACCAGCATCTGGAGGAAACGGTCACTGGTGACGGTCTCGATGTTCTTCCGGGTGTAGCAGATGGATGTCCCGAAGAAAATCCCGTATTTCTTCAAAAGGGCCATGGCGTGCATCACTTTATCGAAATCACCTTTGCCACGGCGGCTGTCATTGACTTCCCGATAGCCTTCGATGCTGATGGAGAAGCTCAGGTTCCCCACGTCCACTACCTGGCGGCAGAAATCCTCATCGATCAGGGTGCCGTTGGTGAAGGCGTGGAATTCACAGTCCGGATGGGCCCGGCAGAGCTTCAGGATATCCCCTTTCCGGACCAGAGGTTCGCCCCCGGTCATCATGAAGGTATGGACCCCCAGGGCTTTCCCCTGAGTCACGATCTTGTCCATGGTTTCATAGGAAAGGTTCAGGGTATGGCCGTATTCCGCCGCCCAGCAGCCGATGCAGTGCATGTTGCAGGCACTGGTAGGGTCGAACAGGATGGTCCAGGGAATGTTGCAGTGGTATTTTTCCCGGCAGGCTTTCCGGGTCTTCAGTCCATAAAATCCCGATTCAAAACCCAGATTCATGATCCCGGTTTTCAGGATATGGGGATTCAGGGTATCCAGGCCCCGTTCCACAAACTTCCACCATTTTCCGTCCTGGCGAATCAGTTCCCGGGCACCGGCAAAGGAGGAAGGGGCGAAAAAGCTCCCAAAGAATTTCTCCATCAGATAGGAAAGACGGAGCAGGGATTTCTTCCGTTCTTCCGGATCTTTTACAGACAGTACATGATCAACCACCGTTTCCACGGCTTTCCGTTCAGCATCATGGATCAGCTTGCTTTCCATGATCCCTCATCTCCTTCATTACAACTTCAGATATAAGTATAGCAGACGGAGATCAAAAGTCAAAAAGACAAATCAATTTCACAATTAAAAAAATAAACAAAGAGAAAAGTGTAACATGGTGTTACAAAAAAAGCTGTGAAGAAATGAGGATCCATTTCTTCACAGCTCCTTACAAAAAGTGCTCCAACAACGCAAACACGCCGCCTCCGGCCAGTACTGCTACGCCCAGGGATTTGGTCTTCAATACCAGGGGAGTGATCAGCAGGGTGGTCAAAAGGGGAATGTTGTGGAGGGACAGGTTCAGGCGGCCTTCTGTCAGGAAAATATCCGGGAACACCAGGGCTCCGAAAATGGCCGGAGGCACAAAGGTCAGCCACACCTTGAACCAGTGGGGAATGGGATGTTTCCGGATAATGGCCATGGGGATCACCCGGGGCAGGAAGCCGGTGAGAGCCATAATCAGGATCACGATGAGGATATAGGTTTCACTCATGCTTCACTGCCTCCTTCCATGGTGCCGCAGTTTTTATCGCTGTCTTCTTCCGTACGGGAAAGGGCAGGGACTTTTTTTTCATGCTTCAGGTACAGCCAGGCGGCCAGTCCGGAAGGAATCAGGGACGCCAGGACGATATGGAGCTTGTAGGGCACCACCTGGGACAGCACCACAGCCAGGATCCCGGCAGTCAGGCCGGTGATCACCATGGTCCGGTTCTTCAGGTAGTTGGACCAGATCCCCAGGAACATGGCGGTAAGGATGTAGGACACCAGGGACAGATCCAGGTGGATCAGCCGGGAGGCATAGCAGCCGAAGGCGTTGGCTACTGCCCACACCCCCATGCTGAGGATATCCAGGCCCAGCGCTTCTTCATGGGTCCAGTGGTCCTGCCCTTCCTGGAAGGAAGAAAGGTTCACCGCAAAGGTCTCATCGGTGGTACCGTAGGCGAACAGCCCGGTGTAGAGTCCTGATTTTTGAGAGACCAGAGGAGCCAGAGTGGAGGTGAACAGGGAATACCGGAGGTTCACCATCAGGATGGTGAGAGCAATGGAAATATAGGAGGCACTCTGGAGCATCATGGCGATCCCGATGAACTGGGAACTGCCGGCAAAGGCCAGCACGCTCATAATGAACATATGGAAGGGATTCAGGCCGGCCTTTTCTCCCAACATGCCGCAGGCCATTCCCAGCACCCAGTACCCCAGGATAATGGGAGCGTCTTTCTGCAGTACACGTCGTGTAATATAAGCCATGAACAAAACCCCTCTTTCTATGTATAATGGATACAGAATTCTTTGTCCCATATTATATACCAGTTTACGAATTTTTACTATAAAAACGCAAATATGGTATAATGAACCTATGACACAATATTGCAGAGGGACTTTTGTTACGAAAAGCACCCAAAAATCAAAGCTATCATTCGGGAGTGATAATTATGGCAGAAATCAGACCTTTTGCTGCCCTGCGTCCGGTTCCGGAACTGGTCAGTCAGATTGCTGAATTACCTTATGATGTAATGAGCACCCAGGAAGCACGGGATATCCTGAAAAAGAATCCTCTGAGTTTCGTCCGGGTCACCCGGGCAGAAGCGGATCTGCCGGAAAATGTGGCAGAATCGGATCCCAGGGTTTATGCCAAAGCCCGGGAAAACCTGGAGGACTATGTGGCCAAAGGCCAGATGAAACAGGATCCCCAGCCCTGCTACTATATCTACCGGCAGCAGATGGGGGCCTATATCCAGATCGGTCTGGTGGCTGCCGCCTCTCTGAAGGAATATAAAGAAGGAATCATCAAACGCCATGAACTGACCCGCCAGGTGAAGGAAACGGACCGGGTGAATCACATTCTGTCCACCAAAGCCCAGACCGGGCCGGTGTTCCTGGCCTACCGAAGCAAGGGGCTTTTGACCGCCTTCCTGCTGGAATACATGGGCAGCCATACGCCGGTGTACAATTTTGTAGGGGATGACAAGATCCGCCACACCCTGTATGTAATCAGCGAACCCCTGAAGGTAAAGGAAGTGACCCGTCTGTTCCAACAGGTGCCGGAACTGTACATCGCCGATGGCCATCACCGGTGCGCCGCAGCCCTGCGGGTGGCGGAAGAACTGGCCAAACGGCCGGGTCAGACCGGAAAGGAAGAATACAACTACGTGCTGTCCGTGATCTTCCCCTCCAACATGCTCCATATCCTGCCCTACAACCGGGTTGTCCGGGATCTGGGAGAACTGAGCGAAGAGAAGTTCCTGGAAATGGTCCAGGAAAACTTCCTGTTGGAAAAGGACGACCGGCCGGTGGAACCTCAGGTTCCTCACACCTTCGGCATGTATATCAGCGGCCAGTGGTACCGGCTGACCGCCAAACCGGATACCTATCCCACCGCTGACCCCATCCATTCCCTGGATGTAAGCATCCTCCAGGACAATCTGCTGGCACCGGTGCTGGGCATCGACGATCCCCGGACGGATCCCCGGATCGACTTTGTGGGAGGCGTACGGGGGCTGGGAGCCCTGGAAGACGCGGTGGACGGGGAAGATGCCACCGTGGCTTTCTCCCTGTACCCCACTTCCATGGATCAGCTGATGACGGTGGCGGACAAGGGACTGGTGATGCCTCCCAAATCCACCTGGTTTGAACCGAAGCTCCGGGACGCACTGACTGTACACTTAATAGGAGATGAACAAGATGGGAAGAATCTTTAATTTCGGGGCAGGGCCCTCCATGATGCCCCTGCCGGTGCTGGAACAGGCCCAGCGGGAACTGCTGGATTACAAGGGAAGCGGCATGTCCATGCTGGAAATCAGCCACCGGAGCCCCCTGTTCGAGGAAGTGAACGACCAGGCCCAGGACCATATCAAAAAACTTCTGGGCATGGATGACAGCTGGAGCGTAATGTTCATGGGCGGCGGGGCCACCCTGCAGTTCTCCATGATCCCCATGAACTTTCTGACCCCCGGGAAGACCGCGGCTTATGCCATTACCAGTACCTTCTCTGAAAAGGCCATCAAGGAAGCCCATAAAGTGGGAAATGCGGTGGAAGTGTACAGCAGCAAGGCCACGGGCCTGGACCGGGTGCCCCGGCCGGAAGAACTGGTGCTGCCGGACAACTGCGCCTATCTCCATCTTACCGGGAACTGCACCGCAGAAGGCCTGGAATATTTTGACTATCCGGATACGGGGGATGTGCCCCTGATCGTGGACATGTCTTCCGACATCCTCAGCCGGCCCATCCCCCTGGACAAGTTTTCCCTGATCTACAACGGGGCTCAGAAGAACATCGGTCCTGCAGGGGTCACGGTAGTCATGGCCAAAAAGGATTTCCTGAAGGGACGGGATCCCCAGCTGCCCATTATGATGAACTACGAAACCTATGCGGACCACGATTCCACCTACAATACCCCGCCGGTATTCGGCATCTATTTGGTGGATCTCATGTCCCAGTGGCTGCTGGACCAGGGAGGGCTGGAAAAGGTGGAACAGCGGAACATCGCCAAGGCCAGAAAGGTCTATGACGTGCTGGATGCCCATCCGGACTTCTACAAGGGCCATGCCCAGAAAGACAGCCGGTCTCTGATGAACGTAACCTTCAACCTGCCCTCCAAAGATCTGGAAGGCAAATTTGTGGAAGAGGCCAAGGCTCGCGGCATGGCAGGGCTGAAGGGCCACCGGGCCGTAGGGGGCATCCGGGCTTCCATCTACAACGCCATGCCGCTGGAAGGCGTCCAGAAGCTGGTGGACTTTATGGAAGATTTCTGGAAGAAAAATCGCTAAGGACGTGACACCATGTTTATTTCCCTGTCCGAGGGAATATTGACCATCCGGGCGGATGGCATCTGCACCACCGCCCTGGCAGCGGTGATGCTGCTTTTGGGGGTGTGGCTGAAGGGACAGAGCCGGCTGCTGCGGAAATACTGCCTTCCTGCACCGGTGGTAGGGGGCACCCTGGCCATGCTCCTGGTGTTCCTGGGCCACGAAACCGGGCTGTTCCAGATGGAATTCGATACCCAGTTCCAGATCCCCTTTATGATTTCCTTCTTTACGGCGGTGGGACTGGGCGCCAAGCTGTCCGCCTTCAGCAAAGGGGTGAACAAAGGCGGGAAACTGCTGCTGATCTACTGGCTGATCACCGCCTTCATCTCCCTGTGCCAGAATCTCATCGGCCTTGCCGTAGGCCGTGTGATCGGCCTGGAACCGGCCTATGCCCTGCTGTCTTCTGCCATTTCCATGGTGGGAGGCCATGGGGCCGCCGGGGCCTACGGGAGCACCTTCCTGAAAATGGGGTATCCCGCCAGTATGGAAGTAGGGGCCTCCGCCGCCACCTTCGGGCTCATTGCGGCGGTGATGTGCGGAGGGCCCATGGGCCGTTTCCTCATTGAAAAATACCATCTCCATTCGGAAGACACGGAAGAGGTCCAGCCCCTTCCGGAAAAAACCAGGGAACTGACTCATCAGCAGATGGCCAAACTGGACATCCTGATCAATGTGGCGGTGATCCTGATCTGCATGGGCCTGGGGGTCTGGCTGGCCCAGGGGGTGGGAATCCTGCTGAACATGACCTTCCCCAGTTATGTGTGCGCCATGTTTGTGGGGGTACTGGTCCGGAACCTGAATGAAAAGTTCCAGGTATACCGGTTCAGTGAATCCCTGGTGGGGTCCTTCGGGGAAATTATGCTGAACCTGTACCTGGCCATTGTGCTCATGTCCCTGAAACTGTGGGAAATGGCCGGGATCCTCAGCGGGGTCATGCTCATTGTGCTGGCCCAGGTGGCCTTCATGCTGACCATGTGCTATTTTGTGGTGTTCCGGCTGCTGGGGAGCAACTACGATGCGGCGGTGATGTGCGCCGGTCTCTGCGGCCACGGGCTGGGGGCGGTGCCCTCTGCCATGGTGAACATGACGGTGCTGGCGGACCAGTACGGCATGAGCCGGAAAGCCTTCCTGATCGTGCCGGTGGTGGGGTCCTGCCTGGCCGATCTGGCCTATCAGCCCCACACCCTGCTGTTGATCAAGCTGTTTGTGGAGAATCTGAATTAGGGGGTGCTGCTGAGCAGCACCCCCCTTAATTCACAAGAAGTTTGACTTTTTGACATTGACAGGGTTACAAAAATCGGATACTATGCAGAGTAGAGAAGGAAATTTTGACAGTTCTTTACAAGGAGGAACGGACAGATGAAAAAAGGTCTGGTGATTTTCTTTGCGGTGGTCCTGCTGCTGGCCGGGTGGATCTTCGGGTCCTACAACGGGGTGGTCACCGCCAACGAAAATGTCAATGGAAAATGGAGCCAGGTGGAAACCCAGCTCCAGCGGCGGAGTGATCTGATCCCCAACCTGGTGAATACGGTGAAAGGATATTCCGCTCATGAAAGCCAGGTGTTCACCGATGTGGCCAATGCCCGGGCCAAACTGGCAGGGGCCCAGAACGTAAGCGAAGCGGCCCAGGCCAATGGGGAACTGAGCAGTGCTTTGAGCCGGCTTCTGGCCATTTCCGAAAACTATCCCCAGCTGAAGGCCAATACCAACTTCATCCAGCTCCAGGATGAACTGGCCGGGACGGAAAACCGGCTGGCGGTGGCCCGTAAGGACTACAACGATGCGGCCCAGGCCTACAACGCCAAGATCAAAAGCTTCCCCACGGTGCTGGTGGCCCGGATGATGGGCTTCCAGGAACGGAGCTATTTCAAGGCGGATCCCCAGGCCCAGAAGGCGCCCCAGGTGAAGTTTTAACCGGGGGAACACCATGAAAGGAGGAGGCCTATGAAACGGCTGCTGCTGCTTCTGGTGCTGGTCTGCCAAATGGTCTTTGTCCCGCTCCAGGCAGGAGCGGCAGCCCAGGTCCCGCCCCGGCCCACATCCAGCATCTATGTCCAGGACCAGGCGGGGGTCCTGTCCCGGAGCACCCGGGACACCATCCGTGCCTACAGTACGGCCCTGGCTCAAAAGACCAAGGCCCAGATTGTGGTGCTGACGGTGCCCAGCCTCCGGGGCCAGTCCCTGGAGGACTACTCCCTGACGGTGCTCCGTCAGTGGGGGATCGGGGACAAGGAAAAGAACAACGGGGTCTTGCTGCTGGTGGCAGTCCAGGACCGGAAAAGCCGGATCGAGGTGGGGTATGGGCTGGAAGGCGCCCTGCCGGACGGGCTCACCGGACGGATCCAGGACCAGGCCATGCTGCCCTATTTCCGTCAGGGGGATTATGACCGGGGCATCCTGAATGCCTATTCGGCCATCCTCCAGACGGTGCTGAAAGAGTACAATCTTACCCCTCAGGACCTGCAGGTGGAAAAGACCCTGCCGGCCAAACAGGGGGACAGTGTGACCGTATCCCCTTTGATGGCAGGAGCCGGGCTTTTGGGAATCCTGATCCTGTTTCTCCTGGACCGGGTGCTTTTGGGAGGCGCCCTGTTCCGTTTCCTCTTTTACCTGTTCTTCTTCCGGGGCGGCGGCCGCGGAGGCGGCGGCTTCGGCGGAGGAGGCTTCGGAGGCGGCAGCTACGGGGGCGGATCCGGAGGCGGCGGGGGCTCCAGCAGGAGTTGGTAGGGGCTGCGGAGCAGCCCCAGCCTGCAGTCACTAGTCTCTAGTCTGCAGCCGATGGGAGGAACCCGATGGGATGGGTTCCTGGAAATGAAACGGGCGGCTCTGGCGACATTTTGCTTTGCAAAAGTCTTGAACCGCCCCTACGGCTGTTCCTACGACGTTTCTACGGAGATCAGCTGACAAAAAAGGGTGTTGCACGCAACGTGCAACACCCTTTTTTTACTATTAGAACCGGAAATCCCGTTCCCCTCCATCGATTTTCTGGAGATAGGATTCGCAGGTGGCTCTTACTTGCGGGTTGGGAATGTGGTTCAGTTCTCTTTGGATGGCTTCCATGCCTTTCTGGCGGGTTTCCGGGGAGGCGTAGTCGTCCAGGTATTCCCGGAGGGTCAGCAGGGCATTAGGCTGGCAGCAGTTGGAGATTTCTCCCGTTTTGGCCAGGCTCATGAACCGGTCCCCGGTGCGGCCGGCCCGGTAGCAGGCGGTGCAGAAGCTGGGGATGTACCCGTCGGTGAGGAGCCAGTTGATCACCTGGTCCAGGGTCCGGTTGTCGTTTACTTCGAACTGGGCGGAATCTTCTTCTTCCTCTTCTGCATAGCCTCCTACGCTGGTCCGGGAAGCGCCGCTGATCTGGGAAACCCCCACTTCCAGTACAGCTTTCCGGGTGGCAGCGGATTCCCGGGTGGAAATGATGATCCCGGTGTAGGGAACGGTGATCCGCAGGATGGCCACGATCTTCTTGAACATGGCATCGGAAATGGCGTTGGGGAAGGATTGGACGGAAATGTCGTCGGCCGGACGGATCCGAGGCACGCTGATGGTGTGGGGCCCTACCCCGAACATGGCTTCCAGGTGTTCCTTGTGCATCAGCAGGCCGGCAAAGTCATACCGGTACATATTGAGGCCGAACAGCACCCCGACTCCCACGTCGTCGATGCCCCCCTCCATAGCCCGGTCCATGGCTTCCGTATGGTAGGCATAGTCATGTTTGGGACCGGTGGGATGGAGCTTTTCGTAGTTTTCTTTATGGTAGGTTTCCTGGAACAGGATGTAGGTGCCGATACCGGCTTCCTTCAGCTTCCGGTAGTTTTCCACGGTGGTGGCGGCGATGTTCACGTTCACCCGGCGGATGGCGCCGTTTTTGTGTTTGATGCTGTAGATGGTATGGATGCATTCCAGGATGTAGTCAATGGGATTGTTCACCGGATCTTCCCCGGCTTCCAGGGCCAGCCGTTTGTGGCCCATGTCCTGGAGGGCAATGACTTCTTTCCGGATTTCGTCCTGGGTGAGCTTCTTCCGGGCAATGTGTTTGTTCTTCATGTGATAGGGACAGTACACACAGCCGTTGACGCAGTAGTTGGACAGATACAGAGGGGCAAAGAGCACGATCCGCTGGCCGTAGATCTTGTCCTTGATTTCCCGGGCCAGGTCATAGATCCCTTCCAGGATGGAGGGGTCTTCGCAGGCCAGGAGCACGGAAGCTTCCCGGTGGGTGAGGCCTTTCAGGGTCCGGGCCTTTTCCAGAAGGCTCCGGCAGTAGTCCAGGTCTTTGCTCTGCTTATCCGCAAAAGCCAGGGTGTCCAGGATTTCCTGGTGGTTGATGAATTCATCCGCTTTCGGAGATGCAGGATTGTACGGTATGGTCATTTTTTCCTCCCCTTCGCTCCCTCTGAAATAGAAAAAAGGAGCCCGGCCTGAAAAAGGCCCAGCTCCCCCTGTGATTCGTTCCTGTACTGCCTTAGTACTCGGTTCACCTTGTACGCAGGGAGCAGATTATGGATATTGTAACGTGTGGAACAAAAAAAAGCAAGAAAAAGAAACAGGAAGTATGTGTCAACAAGTTCTCGGTGAAACCTTCATCACAGTATAGTTATTCATTCATGTCCGAAAGTGAAGAGTGCAGAGTGAAGAGTGAAAAGTGCAGAGCATGGGCCCGTAGAGAGGCCGCACAACCGGCGGCTCGCCAGATGTACGAGTCTATGACCCCAACGATGTAGGGGTTCGCCGAAGGCAAACCCGTCCCGGCCGCCCAGAGGGCAAAAACTTCTATACCCATACACCCGCGAGGGCTCTCCGCCGGGAGGGCAGACCCGTTCGTCCCTGGCGGGAGGCTCACAGCCTATTGCCTTGCCCTGTCGGTCAAAGGCAGCGGCTACGGACCAGGAAGCTTCCAGGGCCCGGGCGAAAGTCTGGCACTGGAGCTCGATTCCCCGCCGCCAAACCTCTTTTTCCAGTGCCAATCTGTTGGAACACCCCTTTATTAAGTTGATGAATTCTGATACAATGAAATCCAGGGAAGACCTTCGCTCCTATCTGTAGTGGTGTGGTAACTAATACTTATAGGATGAAGGTCTTCCTTTTTGCAAGTTTATAAGGGATTATTCATTTCACCGAGAACTATTTTACACTAAGGGAACAGCTGCAGCAGGCCAGGCAGGAACAGAGAAAGCGGATGGACAGGGTGTGGCTTTTTCTGCCACTACCCGGACCGGACAGGAAGACCGGCGGAAACTCAATGAACGCTGTAGTAACTTATAAAATTGATAAGAGTGCAGCAGAGGGAGGAGTTGGCAAATATTTGGCGATCCCAAGTACAATAGGGATTATTCTGATAGATTTGATGGAATAGGATGTGAAATTATGGATATTATGGATATTATTGCACTTTTTTTCTTGGGTGTCTTTTTATATGGAGTTTTTTATGTAACGTGGAAAAAAGAGGAGCCGATATTATGGAAAATCGGATCGCTAGCCTTTTTATCGATAAATTTGATTGTAGTTCTTTTATTTGAAGCGCCAGATCAATTTTATCTGCTGGTTAGAAAATATAGGTATTATTATATTGCTTGGAAATATGGAGCGATGGGCATGTTTTTAGTAGGGTATTTAAAGTGGATTTTTGTTCATACTGAAAAAGGAACAGAAATACGAAAGAAAAAAATCAAAGATTTCTTAACAACATCATTATGCTTAATTATACTTGTTATTTTGCTTATAAATGAGTAACATAGCATGAATTTATCATGGTAAAGTTTGAAAGATGAAACTTGTAATTGTCTTTATAAATTGGCGACCATCTTTGACAAGGATAAAGTCCAGGAAAAACAGGAACTGGTGAACGAACTGAGCAAAGTGGGGAACCGGGCCATCCATGAACTGGCCGCACGGAGAGGCTGGCAGGAAGGCAGTGAGGAAAAGATACTGGCCCACAGTATTTTCGGAGGGCTGCTCAGTTCCCTGGCAGGCGGAAAAATCGCAACCGGAACATTGGCCGGGGGTGTGGGAGAATACGTAAACGGACGTATTCTGGCCGCCAAAGGGAAAGCCTGGGTGGAAAAGCATCCGGACCTGGTCCAGGCCATCAGCGCCGCGGTAGGAAGTGCCGTGGGGGCAGTGACTGGAGAAAGCAGCATCGGGAGCAATGTGAGCCTTGGGGGGACGAAGTGGAATGCCTTTGGTGATGGACATCCAGGAAAGAAAATGACATCAGTTGCAATTGGGGTAGAACATGGAAAGATAGGACATGTATCCCTTATCATAGGATTCGAAGACGGAACATATGAGGAAGGAAATTTTGGAAGATATGGGGGAGATGGTGGACGAATTAGTTTTGTAGATTTGCCTTCACCAATAGGACCAGGAACTTATACTTTTGATTATAATTATTATCTGGGTAAAGATAATAAAACTGTCTATTTTTTAAATCTTGACGCAAATGATGTTGCCTATTGGTATAATAATGTCAATATACAAGAAGGTGGATATAGAAAGTTCGAAATGGAAGGGGGAATTATTATAGGAATAGATAACAAAAATAATTTAATATACTCTGGTGATTCGTATCGTAATGGGAGTTTCGAAGATTATAATCTTTAGTCAAATAACTGTACAACTACAACAGTTAGCGCACTTTATGGACCAAGCGGAAAAGACAATTTTCTTTTAAATGCATTGGCTAATGAATTTTATCCGGCTTATGTGAATCAATTATTAAAAGTGTTCGGCTATTCGTCGGGACTTGTATATAAGGTATATAACGGATGATGAAAAAAATAATAGGTGTTGTAGTGATTGTGATTGTTATAGTGTTGTGGAATCCATTTACTTTGCTTCCCAAATCAGGGCCCGTTTGGGCGGATGATGCCTATTTGATTGCAAGAACAAACGATGGATTTTCTTTAATATATCCTGCGGACTATTACAGGTATGTGTTCTTTCCGTTTCGAAAATTGACAAAAAATGACAGGATTTGGAAAAATGCAGTCGACTGCAAGGGAAATGGAAATAAGCTGTTACTTGTGTATATAACGGAAGAAACTGAACATGATCTGGTGCTGCGGATTATTGATCCAGAAAAAAATCAAAAAATTGTACTTGCGAAATCAGTTCCTAAGGATATCCAACGCGATGCATATCCACGGTTGTGGATTTCACCACACTATTACTGGGTTGAGGCAGGAAGGGTTCTGTATCGGATTGAGCAGGCTGCAGAAAAAGTGGGCGTGGAAAAAGTCTCGGATTTACAGCCACTCCTTTCAATAAATAATGATACAGGTGTTTTTCAGCAGGAATTTTCTGGGGAGCGAATCCTTTCAAAGAGGATTCGTCCTGAAGAAAAAATTCTGGGATGGGGAATTCAGGGGGACAGCATCATTACGGATGATGGGAAAACGACAGCTTCTGTAGAGTTGATTACAGGTAAAAGAACCGGAGTGATAAGGCCCTCTTATGGAAGAATGAAGATCAATGGAAATATGGGCAATCTTATGCTTTTTGAATTTATCCATGAAAGTGGAGAGGTTCCTTTTTTTGATCCTCGGTTATGGGTCAAGTCCTTTATATATCGATTGAATTTCTTTTACTACAGACCCTATCTCCTTGATATAAAAGAAAACAAGTATTTTGAAATGCCCTTGGAAGTTCAAAAAATCTGTCGTAGTAAAAATGATTTTATTACAGGCTACAGTGGAACTGTGGATATGGAAGCCATGGATAAAATAGCAGAAAAGAATTGAAAAATTACGAGGTCATAAAACAACGATCCCAGGAGCCAGCTTACCGCTCCTGGGATCATTCTCTGTATTCAGTTGTCAAAGTTTCCAGGTCTTTCTCACTCAATTGTATTTTGGACTCACCCCAAAAGCCAATTGGCTTACTTGAATTTCAATTCCTGATAACCGATCAACGCAGTTGCCGGGTTCAAAAGAGCAGTCCCGGTAAGGGTTGCAGTTTCGAAAGTGGCTTTGTAAATCACAAACGGTGTACCGCTTTTATCGTCTGTATATTTCGTGACCACAATATTCTTGGCATCCGGATAGTCTGCCAATATGGTTCCTTTCACATCAGCTTCCGTTTTGTTCACCGTAACGGATCCAGGATAGTTGCTCGTCTTGATGACGGCACTCTGTACCTTGCTGGTGGCCCGGTCCACAACGATTTCGTACCGCTGCAGAGTATCGGGAACCAGATACTCCAGATCAAACTTTGCATCATCCGTCTTCGCACTTGTCAGCACCGCTTCAGGCGGTACGACCTTCGCTGCAGCATCAATCGCAGCCTGTTTGCTGGCAATGGTATCTTTTACGGTTGGTGCAGCCATTGCGGGAACAACCGTACCAAAAGAGGAAGCAACAACCAATCCGGCAACGATTGCTTTCGCGATCTTTTTATCTAGGCCCATTGGAAACCCCTCCTGTCTTTCGGAACTTCCAACCTTCCCTGTCTTTGGTTGGATTTCCTTTCTTGGCTTTATCATAGCATTTTTCTAAAAATATGCAAGAAAAATCAGAAAGCGGCTGAAAAAGTTACAGTTTTTGTATAAAATGGTACGGCACAAAAAAAGAAGCTGTTGCATTTGCAACAGCTTCCTGTACATTCAATTGGTGGCCCCGGAGTGATTCGAACACTCGACCTTTTGGTTCGTAGCCAAACGCTCTATCCAGCTGAGCTACGGAGTCATTACCGAACAGTCATTATTATACGGGAAAGGGGAAAATCTGTCAAGGTGTTTTTGAAAAAACGGAAGAAAATCGGAGATATCCGGGAGGAAAGCCGGGACCCTCTAGGCATTTCCGCCCTGATATTATATAATAAGATATTAATCAATTACTGTTTTTACAGAAAGAAAGGCAAAGGTGTAACATGCTGTTTACGGATAAAGCAAGAATTTATGTGGAAGCCGGATCCGGTGGCGACGGTGCTTCCAGTTTCCGGAGAGAGAAATATGTGGCCTGCGGGGGCCCGGACGGAGGCAACGGAGGCCGGGGCGGTTCCGTGGTGCTGGTGGCGGACAAGGATCTGAATACCCTGGTGGATTTCCGCTACAAGCGGAAGTTTGTGGCCCAGCGGGGCGGCAACGGGGCGGCTAAGAACTGCACCGGGGCCAAGGCACCCAATGTGGAAGTGAAAGTGCCTCTGGGGACCGTGGTCTATGACGATGCCACCGGGGTGGCCCTGGCGGATCTGGCCCATCCGGGAGACCAGTTTGTGGCTGCCCGGGGCGGCCGGGGCGGCAAAGGGAATGCCTGCTATGTGACCAGCACCAAGCAGGGGGTCACTTTTGCGGAAAAAGGCGAACCGGGGACCAAGGGCTGGCTCCGGCTGGAACTGAAGATGCTGGCGGATGTGGGGATGGTCGGGTATCCCAGCGTGGGGAAATCCTCCATTGTGGCCCGGGTATCCGCTGCCCGTCCGGAAGTGGCGGCCTATCACTTCACCACCCTGACTCCCGTGCTGGGAGTGGTCCGGCTGGATGCGGAAACCAGCTTCGTACTGGCGGACTTGCCGGGGCTCATTGAAGGGGCGTCCCAGGGTGTGGGCCTTGGCCATGACTTCCTCCGGCATATCGAACGGACCCGGGTGATCCTCCATGTGGTGGATGTAAGCGGCTGCGAAGGCCGGGATCCGGTGGAGGATTTCAAGAAGATCAATGAAGAGCTGGTCCTCTACAGCGAAAAGCTGGCCAAACGGCCCATGCTGGTGGTGGCCAACAAAATGGACCTGCCCGATGCGGAAGAGAACTTCAAAAAGCTGGAAGCCTATGTGACGGCCCAGGGGTATCCCATTATGAAAGCCTCTGCCGCCACCGGTCAGGGGCTCCGGGAAATCATGTGGAAGGCCTATGAGATGCTCCAGAAGGCTCCGGCGGAAGAGGAAGTCATCGACATCGGCAAAGTGGAAGAAGCGGATCCGGATTCCTTTACCATCCTGCGGGATACGGAAGATGCGGATTTCGAAGTGAAAGGGAAGAACATCGAACGGCTGGTGGCCATGACCAATTTCGACAACGAGGAAGCGGTGTACCGGTTCCAGCTGATCTGGCGGAGACTGGGGATTGAAAAGGCCCTGAAGGAAAAGGGCATCCAGGAAGGCCAGTCGGTGAAAATCGGAGACATGGTCTTCGATTATGAAGAGCAGTAAGGGGAAGCGGGGCCTGAAAAGCAGGTTCTGTCTGTATGCACAAAGGGGTTGATTCCATGGATCGCGCCAAGATGGCAGAAGTCAAACGTGTGGTGGTGAAAGTCGGGACCAGTACCATTACTTATCCCAACGGCAAGATCAACTATGAAAAAATCGAGAAACTGGCCCGGATCATGACGGACCTCCAGAACCAGGGGAAAGAAATGATCCTGGTGTCTTCCGGGGCCGGAGCAGCCGGGGTGGGCCGGATGGGCCTGGACGCCAAGCCTTCCACCATTCCCGGGAAACAGGCCTGTGCCGCTGTGGGCCAGGGCATACTGATGCATATTTACGAACGGCTTTTCGGGGAATACGGCCAGGTGGTGGCTCAGGTACTGCTGACCAAGTCGGACATGGTGAACCGGCACAGCTATGCCAATGCCCGGAATGCGCTCCAGGAGATGATTTCCTGGGGGGTGATCCCCATCATCAACGAAAACGACGTGGTGGCCATCGATGAATTCAAGATCGGGGACAACGACAACCTGTCCGCCCTGGTGGCCAGCCTGGCGGATGCGGATCTGGACATCCTGCTGTCGGACATTGACGGACTCTATACCGCCAATCCCAAGACCCATCCTGAGGCCAAACTGGTTTCTGTGGTGGAGGAAGTGACGCCGGAAATCGAAGCCACTGCCGGAGGAGCCGGATCCAAGAATGCCACCGGCGGCATGCTCACCAAGCTCCAGGCGGCCAAGAATGCCATGAGCGCCGGCATTGCCCTGATCATTGCCAACGGAGAGGATCTGGAAATCCTTCGTCGGATCATGAGAGGAGAACCAGTGGGGACTCTGTTCGTCCCTCGGGAAAACCATCTCCGGTTCCGGAACCAGTGGCTGGCTTTCGGGTCCAAGATCAGCGGAAAGATCATTGTGGATGAGGGGCTGGCCAAAGCCCTGCGTCAAAAGGGGAGCTGCAGCATCCTGCCGGTGGGCATTACCGCTGTGGAAGGCAGCTTCGACAGCGGGGACACGGTGAGTGTCCGGGATCAGGAAGGCCATGAACTGGCCCGGGGCATGACCAACTACAACGCGGAAGACCTGAATCTGATCAAAGGCTGCAAGACCAGCCAGATCGAAGAAAAGATCGGCTACAAACATTATGATGAAGTCATCCACCGGGACAACCTGGTGGTATTGTAAGAGGGGGCGGAAACCATGTATGAAGTGGGAATGGTGCGGACTCAGGGAGAAGCCGCCAAAAAGGCTTCTCTGGAACTGGGCATCCTGAATACCCGGGTAAAGAATGCGATCCTGGAAAGTATGGCGGACGGGCTCTTGGCGGAAGAAAAGGCCATCCTGGAAGCCAATGCCGTGGATATGGAAGAAGGCCGGAAATCCGGGCTCCGGGACTCTCTCCTGGACCGGCTGCTGTTGACCCATGACCGGCTGGCCCAGATGGCCAAAGGCATCCGGCAGGTGGCCGGGCTGCCGGATCCGGTGGGGCGGATCCTCAGCGGGGCCAATCTGGCCAACGGACTGACCATCACCAAGATTTCCGTGCCTCTGGGGGTGATCGGGATCATCTATGAAGCCCGGCCCAATGTGACCGCCGACGCCATTGCCCTGTGCGTGAAAAGCGGCAATGCTGTGATCCTGAAGGGGGGCAGGGAAGCCCTCCATTCCAACAAGGCCGTCAGCGATGTGCTGATTGCCTACGGGGAAAAGGCGGGACTGCCCCAGGGATCGGTTCAGTTCGTCAATGTGCCGGACCGGGCTGCGGTGGATGAACTGATCCATCTGGAAGGTCTGGTGGATGTGGTGATTCCCCGGGGCGGGGCCGGACTGATCAAAAACGTGGTCCACAATGCCTCTGTACCGGTGATCGAAACAGGTGCCGGGGTGTGCCACACCTATGTGGATGCCTATGCCAATGTGCCCATGGCGGTGGAAATCGCCATGAACGCCAAAGTGAACCGGCCTTCCACCTGTAATGCCATGGAAACACTGCTGGTCCACAAGGACATTGCGGACGCTTTCCTGCCGGCCATGCTGGAGGCTTACAAAAAGGCCCATGTGACCATCCTGGGGGATGCCCGGACCCAGGGCTACAGCGGAGACGTGCAGCCTGCCACGGACGAGGACTGGGCCACGGAATACGGTGACCTGCGGCTTTCCGTGAAGGTGGTGGACAGCCTGGAAGAGGCCGTGGCCCACATCCGCCGGTACGGCACCGGCCATTCGGAAGCCATTGTCACGGACAACTACGAAAATGCCCGGAAGTTCCAGCAGCTGGTGGATGCGGCAGCGGTGTATGTGAACGCCTCCACCCGGTTCACTGACGGGTTCGAATTCGGCTTCGGGGCGGAAATCGGCATCAGCACCCAGAAGCTCCATGCCAGAGGGCCCATGGGCCTGCCGGAACTGACCACCACCAAATATCTGGTCAACGGCAATGGCCAGGTCCGGAAATGACCGAAACGACCATGCATAGACAGTAAGAATTTCTGAGTTGTTTACAGACTGTTCATGGGAGATTCATAAATCTTTTATACAATAGCAGTATCCATAAGAGAATGAGGGAACGGATGTATGGAGAGCCATTCTCTGTACATCCGTGCTTTTTTTCCTGCAGGAGCAGGAGGATGATGGAGGGAAAACAGCGTGAACATCGTGCAGAAGCATAAAGTGCTGCTGATAGTCCTGGCAGTCCTGATTGCCGGCGGGGCCGGCGGCTACAAGTACTACCAGGTCAAAAAGACCCAGGAGGCCGTGGCGGCCACCCGGACCGATGCCGTGCAGCGGGGGGATCTGCGGAAGACCATTTCCGCCACCGGGGCCCTGAAAGCTCTGGACAACGTGGATATCAACTCCAAGATCACCGGCCGTATCGTCCAGGTCTATGTAACGGAAAACCAGCATGTGACCGCGGGCCAGGCTCTGGTGAAACTGGATGACACCTCTTTAAAGGCCACCCAGGAAATGAAGCGGGCTGCTCTGGCGGACAAACAGGCCACCTACGAACGGGACCAGGCACTGCTGGAACAGGGGGCCATTGCCCAAAGCGTATTCGATACGGCAGAAGCCAATTATCGGGTGGCCAAAGCAGAATATGAACAGGCTACGTCCAATGTGAATGATACGGTGATCAGCACTCCCATTGACGGGTATGTGATCGGTAAACCCACTCCTGTGGGGCAGACCGTATCCTCCGGTATTTCCACGCCTCAGGTACTGATGAGTGTGGCCAACCTGGACAAAATGCAGATCTACCTGATGGTGGATGAATCGGATATCGGCCAGATCAAACAGGGGCAGACAGTGGAGTTCACCGTGGACGCCTATCCCAATGAAACCTTCAAGGGAACCATCAGCCTGATCGGCCGCAGCGCCACCACCACCAACAACGTAAACTACTACACCTGCTATGTGGATGTGGAAAATTCGGAAGGGAAGCTGCTGCCCACCATGACCGCCCGGGCCAATGTGATCGTGGATGAAATCCAGGATGCCCTGACTGTTTCCAACAAGTGCCTCCATACGGAGAATGGGGAAAAGTATGTGCTGGTCTATGACAAGGCCACCAACACCAGCCGGAAGGTGCCGGTGCAGGTGCTGCTTACCGGGGAAGACCGGGTGGCGGTCCAGGGGGATCTCCAGCCTGGGGATGAACTGGTGGTGAAGACCACCAAGGCCACCGGCGGCACCAACAACAGACGGATGGGGCCTCCGATCTAAGAGACGGGAGGACAGCCATGAACGTCATTGAACTGAAAGACATTGTAAAAAGCTATCAGATGGGGGATACCATCGTCTATGCCCTGAACCATGTAACAGTGGATTTCGAACAGGGCAAATTCACTTCCATTGTGGGGCCTTCCGGCAGCGGAAAATCCACCATGATGAACATCCTGGGCTGTCTGGACCGGCCCACTTCCGGGGAATATTATCTGGAGGGAAAGAACATTGCCAACTACACTGACGATGAACTGGCCCGGACCCGGAACCGGCGGATTGGATTCGTGTTCCAGAGCTTCAACCTGCTGAACCGGCTGACGGCGGTGGAAAATGTGGCCCTGCCCCTGATTTACGCCGGGGTGAACCTGGAAGAGCGGACCAAAAGGGCGGAACAGGCCTTGAACAATGTGGGGCTGGGGTCCCGGATGTATCACAAACCCAACGAAATGTCCGGGGGCCAGCGGCAGCGGGTGGCCATTGCCCGGGCCCTCATCAACAATCCGGCCATCATCATGGCCGACGAACCCACCGGGAACCTGGACACCAAATCCACCCTGGAGATCATCGACATCTTCGAGAAGCTGAACCAGGAGGGGAAAACAGTGATCATGGTTACTCACGAACCGGAACTGGCGGCCATGACCCAGCGGATCCTGGTGATGCGGGACGGCCGGCTGACGGAAGAGAAAGAGGGAGGAGGTCAGGTGGTTGTTTAGAGAATGTGTGAAAATGGCCTTTGAAGGGATGCTGGCCAACAAGATCCGGACCTTCCTGACTATGCTGGGGATCATCATCGGGGTGGGCGCCGTCATCGCCATGGTATCCCTGGGACTGGGGATGCAGCAGAAGGTCAAGGAAAACATCACCAGCATGGGCAGCAACCTGCTGATCGTTATGAGCGGCGGCCGGACGGCCAATGGCCAGCGGATCGCCAGCGGCAGCGGGGCCAAACTGACCTACGAAGATGCCAAGGCCATCGAAAAGAACGTGGATGGCATCAAGTATGTGGCCCCGGGGGTGCAGGCCAGCTATCAGCTGGTGGCCGGGAACCAGAACTGGACCTCCCAGGTCCAGGGTGTCACACCCAACATCCTGTCCATCCGGAACTATTCCATCGATCAGGGCCGGATGTACAGCCAGCGGGATATGAACGGACGGGAACGGGTGTGCGTCATCGGGAAGACCGTGGCGGATACCCTGTTCCCGGACGGGAATGCTGTGGGGCAGATCATGCGGATCAACAAGGCTCCCTTTACGGTGATCGGGGTGCTGGCTTCCAAGGGACAGTCGGCTATGGGACAGGACCAGGATGACATTGTGTTCGTTCCCCTGACCACAGCCATGCAGCGGCTCATGGGGCTCACCTATATCCGGAACATCACCATCCAGTGTGAAAATGAAAACACAGTGTCCCAGGTCCAGTCCGATGTGGTGACGCTCCTCCGGACCCGGCACAAGATCAAGACGGGAATGGATGACGATTTTTCCGTCCGGGATCTGACGGAAATCATCAAGACCGCCCAGGAGACCACCGGGTCCATTACCCTGCTGCTGGCCATTGTGGCCGGAATCAGCCTCCTGGTGGGGGGCATCGGTATCATGAACATCATGCTGGTGTCCGTTACGGAACGGACCCGGGAAATCGGCATCCGAAAAGCCCTGGGGGCCACCTATCACGACATCCTGCTCCAGTTCCTGGTGGAATCCATGGTGATCGGGGTCACCGGGGGCACCACTGGCATGATCCTGGGGACGGTGATTTCGGTGATTGCTGCCAAGATCATTGGCTGGCCCATTGTGATTTCCATTGCAGCCACCATTATCTCTGTGGTGTTCTCCGTGGGCATCGGCCTGTTCTTCGGCCTCTATCCGGCCAAGAAGGCAGCCCTCCTGGATCCCATCGACGCCTTGCGCTATGAATAAGGCACCCAAGCCCACCCTCCGGCAGAAATGGAGAGGGTTCCAAGCATTCCTCCGCCGTCCCAAGACCCGTTTCGACATCAAAGACCGGGGCCGGGCCCTGGTCCTGTTCCTGATAATTGTGGCAGGACTTATGTGGGTGGTGGAGAAAATAGGAGAATAAAAAAAGCTTGCTGTCCGTGGATGTCTTCCACACGGGCAGCAGGCTTTTTTTGTCAGCGGCAAACGGTTAACGGTCAACGGCCGGATGATAAAATCTGCAGGCAGATTTTTTGAATAGGCACATTGATTCTATTGGAAAAAAGCTGTAGAGCGGTTCTGAACTTTTGTGTTTTCCCCTACTGTACGATTTTATAATACGAATATCTCCCTTTTCCAATAATCTTCAATTTCTTTTCTTTACATAATGTTTGTAGAATGGTATAAGCTTGAGTTTTCGTAATATGCAGCAACTCTACTACATCGTTTTTTGTGATGCTGCCATTCTGACGTTTTGCAAGGGTCAGAACCATTTCTGGGAAGCGGACTGAATCAATGCCGCGCTGTCTGGTATATTCTTTTGCTTTGCCTGTCTTTGTGTAAGGGCTGCATCCCAACATAAACATGCGGTTATGTCCTCTGCCTATTTCTTCCACCAAACCGCGTTCAATCAACATTTCCATCATTGGTTTAAGTCTGGAAAGTTGGATATGGGTCTTTTCAGATAGATCTTTGCTGCTCATTTTCCGTTCACTGTAAAGAGCTGAAAGTACCAGTAACGTATTGATGGAAAGAGGATGTCCGATACTTTTTTGCTCATCCATGACCATTCGGATAAAAGGCAGATCGGCTTTGGCACGTGGAATGAAGAGAACCACATTTTTTGTAGTGGATGCAGAATAATCTGGCCAAGGTCGGCCAAAAGTAATGGAACCTTCAAAAATACGATCTATACCGCGTCCCGTCCTTTCAGCCAGACCAATTCTTTTTAAGGCATCTGATAAGGTGGGGTTCCGCCCATAAGGTTCAGCCGTCAATAAATTATCCAAAGAAATACCATCAATGAATCCTCCCGGACTGCTTATAGTTAATCCTTCATCTGTCAGTTGCACATGGACTGATCCCAGTACAGAATAATCCCGATGCGCGAATGCGTTGATTAAACCTTCACGAAAAGCTGGCTTAGAAAATTCTGGAATGGGTATTCTAAAAAGGCCATAGTCAAATTCCTTTTCCGGATTCCAGGGCTTCATATATTCGGAGAATAATTCAACCAATTCGATAATTGGTTTACAGTAAGATTCGTTGATAACGACGTTGGTTCCTTGGAGTACTTGAAAATCCGCTTTTGCCGTTGGAACAAGTTTTCGTAAACTGTTTTCTTTACCGATCAAGAGCAGACCAGTTAATGTTGGATAGACCTTTTCTCCTACGCGTGCTGTAAACTGCAAGGCCTGTGCCAGTTCTTCATCAGTTAAGGTGAGTAAAGACTGCTCCCCATTCTGGTTCTGGATGGTTTCCCGTAACCTGATAAGTTGATTTGGATCCAAGTCTTCCAGGGATCCGTCCTTAATGGGCTGTGCTGAAAAGTCAAGCTTCCGCAAATCAGAGAGCCGAGTATAGATCTCATAAGGATACATGGGAATGACTTCCGGGGTTCCATCGATTTTCAATCTTCTTTTTAAAATTTTACCAGAAGCAGAAGCAACAATAGAATAGCTTTTGGGAATATGGATTGCCATAATGGGTAAATTTTGTGCATAAATCACTTCGGTACGGACAGAAAGAGAGGGGCGGGTCTTGTTGGCAATTAAAGCTGCCAATCTGATCGGATCCTGATGAGCAGATATGATTCCGGTGATACGGCCATCATCCTCTATACCCAGATAAAGAGTGCCGCCTTCCGTATTGGTCATTCCAACGATTTCATCGATCAAATCATTGACAGGATACCCTTTTCCGCTATTCCCCCGGTCGCTCTTAAATTCAATAGACAGTGATTCTTTTTTTGGTAAATTGTCTGTCTGCATCGTAACACCTGCCTGTTTCAATAAAAGAATTCAACTTAATTCAACTCATTAAACAAATATCAAAAGGGATTCAATTCATTTTAACTCAATAAATGAATTGAATCAATGATATCAACTCAAAAAATGAGTTGAATTGAATTGAAATTGAATTAAAGAAATAAAATGGAAATTATTGGAATGTTGTAATCCTGAACCCGTAGGGGCCGCACGCCGGGCGGCCCGCAAGTTTGACGGATACAAAGGCGAAAAGAGAGGACATCTGTCTTACAGCAGATTCATGAACAGGGTGATGATCAGCGAGTTTACGATATCCGTAAAGAATCCTCCGCAGATGGGAATGATCAGATAAGCCTTTTCTGAGGGGCCATAGACCTTTGTCAGGGAATCCATATTGGCCATGGCATTGGGGGTGGCCCCCATACCAAATCCGCAGTGGCCGGAGGACAGGACAGCTGCATCATAATCCCGTCCGCAGCAGGAAAAGGTGATAAAATAACAGAATGCGGCACAAATGCCTGTCTGGATCAGGAGAATCACCAGCATGGGCAGAGCCAGCCCTGCCAGCTGTTGGAGTTTCAGCCCCATCATGGCCAGGGCCAGGAAGAAATTCAGACAGATGGAACCTATGGTGCTGATTCCCGGGACGGGAATATTCTGCCCCTGGCTGTCACTGATATTGCGGATCAGGATCCCGATAATCATAGAGCCTACATAAGAGACCATGGTCAGGTGGATCTGGTTAAAAAAGTACGTGATAAAGGTGCCTGCTCCAGAGGCCAGGAATAAAAGAGCAAGGGCCCAGGTCCCTCGTTCCGGATCCAGCGTTTGTCGAAAATGCGTGTTTTTCTCCAGCTCTGCTTTGGCTTCTTCGTTCTTGAAACCTGAAGAACTGGTTGTCAGGTGAAGAGAAACAATGCGTTTTCTGGCAACCGGATTGCCAATGAGATTTCCTGCAATCAGGCCATAGGTGGCTGCAGCAATGGCAACTGTTAAAGCATTGCTGATGCCCATGTCTTCCAGCAGAGGAGCGAAAGCAGCAGAAGTTCCATGGCCTCCTGTCAGGGGCAGAGAACCCAATGCCAATCCCAGCAGAGGCGGAAGACCGAAGAAGTGACACAGCAGGGCACCGGCCGTATTCTGAAGAACTATCAGAACAGCTACAACCGCCATAAAGATAATCAGTGTCTTACCTCCTTTTTTAACCATGGAAATGCTGGCGGAAAACCCCACACTGGTAAAAAAGAGATTCATGAAAACACTTTGAAGACTGGTGTCCAGAGTCAGATTCAGCAGGTTGAGTTCAAAAAGGGAAAACTGGAGAAGTGCAAAAACAATTCCTCCGATTACCGGACCGGGAATACAGTGCCATGTATGGTACGTTCAGCCTGAGCCTGATCATCGATGGACACACCGGGATGATCCTCAATGCCAGTGCCAATATGGTGATGCAGGATACGGTAGAGTTCCTGAAAGACATCCTGATAGGGCGCAATCTGCTGACAGATGGGGAAGCCGTTACGTTGATCTTGAAGAAACGGTTCCTGGCACTGTCACAAAAAGCCGTTATTACCGCCTTCAAGGATGCCCAGAATCATTTTCTGCTGGTGTACCCACAGGCGAAATAAGCACTCTTCTGCAGATTCTTTTTTAATGGGACTGGGATGACCTCTCAGTACTGTCTTGGGGAAGAACAGGCAGCTGTTGGATTTCAGCTGTATTGTTCTTCTTTTTTCTTGTGTTCTCAACCTCTCATGCTGGAAAGGAGTCCTGAAATGAAATCTGTAAAACAAGATGCTGTAAAACTGCTGGATATTTTCGATCCTGAAATGGCCAGTCTGCTGCATAGAGAAGAAAAAAGGCAGTTCGAAACCATTGGCCTGATCGCCTCTGAGAATGTGGCATCTCCGTTGTCCACCTGCATGGAAGGATCCGTATTCACCAACAAAAATATGGAAGGGTATCCGGGAAAACGGTTCGTGGGAGGCTGTGAACTGGCGGATCAGGCGGAACTGCTGGCCTTGGAAAGAGTCAAAAAAGTCTTTGGGGCAGAACATGCCAATATCCAGTCTGGCAATGCGACGATTGCCAATTGCGCCGTACTGACCGGTCTTCTGGAAAGAGGAGATACTTTTTTGGGATTGACTCTGGATAATGGAGGCCATTTAAGCCATGGAGCCAAATTCCATTACAGTGGGCGGGAGTTCAATGCCCTTCACTATGGCGTCAACCGGGAAACAGAACGGATCGATATGGATCAGGTTCGCCAGATGGCTTTGGAACATCATCCCAAACTGATTGTTACCGGGGCTTCTTCTTATCCCCGTATGATCGACTATGCAGGATTCCGGTCCATCTGTGACGAAGTGGGGGCCTATTTCTGGGTTGACTGTGCTCACGATATCGGTCTCATTGCAGGCGGTGCCATTCCCAGTCCCGTATCCTATGCGGATGTGGTGACATTCTCTACCCAGAAAACGCTCCGGGGGCCCCGGGGCTGTGGAGTGATCCTGTGCAAAGAGGCTCTGGGGAAGAAAATCGACAGAGGGGTCTTTCCCCGTATCCAGGGCGGGCCCAAAGGGGATATGCTGGCCGCCAGAGGCGTGCTGTTTTTGGAACTGATGCAGCCGGAATTCCGGACCTATGCCCATCAGGTGGTGAAAAATGCCAAGGCACTGGCCAAAGGCTGTGCGGATGAAGGGATGCGGCTGATTACCGGTGGGACGGATACCCACATGGTCATGCTGGATGTGACGCCGGTCATTGCCAATGGACAGCTGGCGGAGACACTGCTGGCCAGCGTGGGAATCATCACCAACAAGAACATGATCCCCTATGATACGCTGCCTCCCAGTCTTGGCAGTGGGCTGCGCATCGGTTCTCCCACCATGACTACCAGGGGTGCAAAGGAAGAGGAGATGTATGAAATCGGCCGGCTGCTGGGAAAGGTGTTGAAGAACAAAGACAATGAAGAGGTGCTGGAACAGGTAAAGCAGGAAGTCCGTCAGCTGGCCGTCAGCCATCCCATGTTTTCCAGTGAATGGATGCCGGAAAAAATCAGGGCCCAGTTCGATGCCATGTACTGTCACGAAACCTTTGAATAAGGACCAGGGCAGGATGCATAAACGGCTAATGCCTGTGCGGGCCGCCCGGCGTGCGGCCCCTACGGTACCGCTTTACCCATTCGAAAAATTTGCCTGCAGATTTTATCAAACGGCTGTTGACTGCTGACAAAAAGGAGGTGCTGCCTGTATGCGTTTTTGCACAGGCAGCACCTCTTTTTACTTCACCACAATATACAACACGGCCACCCCTTCCGGCAGGACCAGCTCACCGGTCCCTTCCGGGGGAAGAACATAGAGAGTGTCTGGTTCCAGGGGCTTCCCGTCCAGAGTGGCGCCTTTCAGCTGGGCTTCCGTCCAGAAGGGAACGTAGACGAAACGCCGGGGAGCGGGCTGGAGAGGCTTGTTCCCAGTGATCTTTTCGCAGTGGGCCGTCAGGCCTTTCCGGGTCATCACGTTGAAATCCACCGCTTTCCCCATGGAGTGGGTATGCCAGGCTCCGTCAAAAGAAGCCTGTTCCAGGGGCCCCAGGGTCACCTGCCGGTTCCCGTCTTCCGGGAAGGTGAGGGTAAAACCACCCTTCAGGGGCAGGATGATCCGGTCGTAATCAGGGAGCAGGGTAAAATCCGAGGCTTCCAGATCCACCGTGGCGGAACTGATCCGGACGGCGAAATCCCGTCGGGCATAGGCGCTGCCAGGGGGATCGATGTAAAATTCCGTGGTAGTGCCTCCGGACCAGCGGGTGGTCACCGCCTGGGCCCGGGACAGTTTCAGGATGTCCATAGTATCACCTCATTGCAAGAGTCTTTTCCAGTTTCATCCTAGGGAAAGAACGTCCAGAAAGTGTCAAAAAATAAAAATATCGGAAAAAATTGATTTCAGACGTTTTTTAGGCGAAGAATTCATACTATAATAGCAAACAGGGGCATAAAGATGCCTTTCAGCTGTTACCAAACTATAACTGTCTGATGGAGGTGCCATTATGGCGAAAAAATTGGTTGAATTTGTTCCGAATTTCAGTGAAGGCCGGGATAAGGAAAAGGTTGAAAAGATCGTTGACGAAGCCCGGAAGATCAAAGGGCTGAAGATCCTGGATTACTCCAGCGATGCTGACCACAACCGTTCTGTCGTCACCATCATCGGTTCTCCTGAAGCGGTTACGGAAGCAGCCATCAACATGGCCAAAGTTGCCATCCAGCTGATCGATATGCGGACCCACCATGGGGCTCATCCCCGGTTCGGTGCCGTGGACGTGGTTCCCTTCACTCCGGTGATGGGCGTGACCATGGACGAATGCGTGGCCATTGCCAATGCTGTGGGCAAGGCTTATGGGGAAATGGGCATCCCTGTGTATCTGTATGAAGATGCCTGCACCAAGGAAGCCCGCCGGAACCTGGCTGCAGTACGGAAAGGCCAGTACGAAGGCTTCTTTGAAAAGATCAAGGATCCGGAATGGAAACCGGATTACGGCCCTGCCGTCATGAACGAAAAATCCGGCTGTTCCGCTGTAGGCGCCCGGGTGCCTCTGGTGGCCTTCAACGTGAACCTGGACTGCAGCGACAAAGCGGTAGCCGATGCCATTGCCCGGAAAGTCCGGAACATCGGCGGCGGTCTCCACTATGTAAAGGCCATGGGCGTGAAACTGGAAGAACGGAACCAGGTACAGGTTTCCATGAACTTGGTGAACTACGAAAAATCCGCTGTGTACCAGGCTTTTGAAATGATCAAGATGGAAGCCCGCCGGTACGGCGTCAATGTGGTGGGCAGCGAAGTCATCGGGACCGTTCCCATGAAGGCACTGCTGATGGCTGCAGAATATTATCTGCAGATTGAAAACTTCAACCTGGACGAAATCCTGGAAAAACGGCTGCTGGAACTGGAAGAGTAACAAGTCGGTCCACAAGGAGGAAATTCGATGCTGAGCGATATCGAGATTGCACAAAAGAATGTGATGGAACCCATCAGCAAAATCGCTGACAAAGTGGGGATCCTGCCGGAAGAACTGGAACAGTACGGTCACTATAAAGCGAAGATTTCTCTGGATGTGCTGAAACGTCTGGAAAACAAACCCAACGGGAAACTGGTGCTGGTCACCGCCATTACCCCTACCCCTGCCGGGGAAGGGAAATCCACCACCAGCATCGGCCTGGCCCAGGCTCTGAACCGGGTGGGCAAAAAGGCTGTGGTGGCCCTTCGTGAACCGTCCCTGGGACCTGTGTTCGGGATCAAGGGCGGGGCTGCCGGCGGCGGTTATGCCCAGGTGGTTCCCATGGATGACATCAACCTCCATTTCACCGGAGACATGCATGCCATTACTGCAGCCAACAACCTGCTGTCCGCCATGATCGACAACCACATCCATCACGGCAACGAACTGCGGCTGGATGCCCGTCAGATCACCTGGCGCCGGGTCATGGACATGAACGACCGTGCCCTGCGGAACGTGGTGGTGGGCCTGGGGGGCAAAGTCTGCGGATTCCCCCGTCAGGACGCTTTCACCATTACGGTGGCTTCTGAAATCATGGCCATCCTGTGCCTGGCCAAGGACCTGGAAGACCTGAAAGCCCGGTTCGGCCGGATCGTCATCGGCTGCGACCTGGACGGGAATCCGGTCCATGTGCACCAGCTGGGCTGCGAAGGGGCCATGGCCATGCTCATGAAGGATGCCATCAAACCGAACCTGGTCCAGACCCTGGAACACACTCCGGCCATTATCCACGGCGGGCCTTTTGCCAACATCGCCCACGGGTGCAACTCCCTCCTGGCCACCAAGATGGCCCTGAAACTGGGCGACATTGCCATTACGGAAGCCGGCTTCGGTGCCGACCTGGGTGCTGAAAAATTCATGGACATCAAATGCCATTACGGCAACATCTATCCGGATGCAGTGGTGCTGGTTGCCACCATCCGTGCCCTGAAGATGCACGGGGGCGTCGCTAAGGCTGATCTGAGCCAGGAAAATGTCCAGGCTGTCAGCGACGGGTTCTCCAACCTGGCCAAACAGGTGGAAAACATGCGGAACTTCGGGCTGCCGGTCCTGGTGGCCATCAACAAGTTCGCCACGGATACTCCGGCGGAAATCGACATGCTGCTCCAGAAATGCGCCAGCTACGGAGTGGAAGTCAGCCTGAACGAATGCTGGGAAAAAGGCGGCGAAGGCGGCATCGACATGGCCAACAAACTGGTGGCCATGCTGGAAGAACAGGCTCCGGAAAAAGTGGAACTGTACGATGTGAACGATACCATCCCCAACAAGCTGAAGGCCATTGTGACCAAGATCTATGGCGGCGACGGAGTAACCTTTACCCCCAATGCCAAGAAACAGATCAAACAGCTGGAAGACTGGGGACTGGACAAACTGCCGGTGTGCGTGGCCAAGACCCAGTATTCCCTCAGTGACAATCCGGCTCTCCTGGGCGCTCCCAAAGGGTTCAAGATCAATGTCCAGGATGTGCGGGTATCCAACGGGGCAGGGTTCATTGTCTGCCAGACCAGCAACATCATGGTAATGCCCGGCCTGCCCAAGAAACCGGCGGCCCTGAAGATGGACATCGACAACAACGGCAAGATTTACGGCCTGTTCTGAGCAGGGAGGAAAGGATCCAATGGAATTACGCAAACTGACAGTGGAAGGATTCATCAATGAAACGGCCTCGTCTTCTCCGGCTCCCGGAGGGGGCAGCATTGCAGCCCTGAACGCTTCTTCTTCCGCCGCCCTGATCGCCATGGTGGCCAACCTGACCCTGGGCAAGGAAAAGTATGCGGCTGTGGAAGGGGACATGAAGGATGTGGCGGCCAAAGCCACGGCCCTGAAAGATGATTTCCTGGCCCTCATTGATGAGGACAGCAACGCTTTCAATAAAATCATGGCAGCCTTCAAGCTGCCGAAGGATACGGACGAAGCCAAGAAAGCCCGGAGCGCGGCCATCCAGGAAGCCACCAAGGGCGCAGCCCTGGTGCCCTTCAAGGTGGGCCAGAAAGCCAACGAGCTGTTTGCTCTGGCGGAAACCGTGATCACCAAAGGCAACCAGAACGCCATCACCGATGGGGCAGTGGCGGCCATGAATGCACGGGCTGCCGTACGGGGAGCCTTCCTGAACGTAAAGATCAACCTGGGCAGCATCAAGGATGCTCTGTTCGTGGAAGATCTGAAAAAGAGAATGGCTGAAATCGAAGCCGATGTGGATGCCAGAGAACAGGCACTGTTGGGCAAGGTGAAGCTGTAAGAAAAAGGGGCTGTTGCAAGAGCAACAGCCCCTTAGTCAGAAGTCGGGAGTCTGAAGTCGGAAGCCTCAGGACAGGATCCGTCTGGCTGGACGGATCCTTTTGATTCTGTAGAACCAAAATCGCAATGAATCTGAGAAATCATTTCGTCCAAAGGTTCTACACATTCAAAAAATTTGCCTGCAAATTTAACCTTCGGCTCCAGACTTCCGACTCCAGACTTGAGCCGCTATGCGGCTCTACAGCTAAGGGGGTATTGCACGAAACGTGCAACACCCCCCTTTTTTTACACCTCGATCCCGTATTTCCTGATCCGGTACTGGAGATTTTGACGCTGGATCCCCAGCTCTTTGGCGCTGCGGGTAATGTTCCCCTGGTTCCGGCGGAGGGTTTCCTCCAATAGGTACATTTCGTAGCTGGCCATTTTTTCCGCCAGGGTACGGCCCGGCATATCCGGAGGCGGGTCCTGGCGCCCGGACCGGGGCAGGGCGGATCTCTTCCGGCTGGTCTCCCTGAGGGAGGGGGCCGTCCAGGGGGCACGGATAAAGTCCGGAAGCAGGTCATCGGTGAGCTCGTTGCCTTCCGCCAGGTTCATGGCATAGTCCAGTACATGGAACAGCTCCCGGACATTTCCCGGCCAGCTGTACTGCTGCAGCTGCCACAGGGCTTTGGGGGCAATATGGGTAAGGGGATAGGCATAGCGGCTGGCGCAGCGGCGGAGGTAGAAATGGCACAGGGCTTCCAGATCATCGATCCGATCCCGGAGCGGGGGAATCTGGAGCACCATGGTGGCCAGCCGGTAAAACAGGTCTTCCCGAAGCTGGCCGGTCCGGACCAGCTGGAAGGGGTCCTTGTTGCAGGTAGAGATCACCCGCACATCCACTTCCCGTTCCCGGGTCTCTCCCACCCGGCGGAAAACACCTTCCTGGAGTACCCGGAGAAGCTTGGCCTGCATGGCCGGACTCATGGAATTCAGTTCGTCCAGGAACAGGGTCCCTTCATGGGCGGTTTCCAGCAGACCTTTCCGGTTGGTGGAACCGGTATAGGCCCCGGCTACGGTACCGAACAGGATGCTTTCAATGAGGCTTTCGGGAACGGCGGCACAGTTGAGCACCACCAGGGGCTTGTCTTTCCGGCGGCTCAGCTGGTGGATGCTTTGAGCCAGGATTTCCTTGCCGGTGCCCGTCTCTCCGTAGATCATGATGTTGCTGTCCTGGGGAGCCACCTTTCGGACCGTCTTTTTCAGTTCCTGCACGGATGGAGCTTCTCCAATGAAATCCTCCAGGTCATAGCTGCGCTTTTTCTTTTCCTGTCCCTGAGCCAGGGCCAGGTTCTGGGCCCGGTTCTGGAGCTGTTCCAGCAGCTGCCGCCGTTTGTCCAGGAGAAACACGTCTTCTTCAAAGTCGATGGCCGCCGTCAAAGTCCCGTTCTCAAAGACCGGATAGGCGGTGTTGAAGGTGTAGTGTTCCTTTCCGTCCATGGTTTTGTACCGGCAGAGCCGGTTCCGAATCTCTTTCTGTTCCCGGATGCAGGACAGGGTGGTGCTTTCTTCTGAAGTCACATTGACCACGGACAGCAGAGCTTCTCCCCGATACGGACTGTTTTCCGGCACACCCATCATCTGCCGGGCCTTCCGGTTCATGAAAATGGCTTTCCCCAGAGGAGAATAAATGTAGACTGCTTCATCCAAAAGGTCCAGGGCTTTTTCCAGAAAATGGATATAAGATGTCATCATGCCCTCCTTTTATGCGCAGAAAAATTTTGCAGATGCAGAATGATTTTGCATTTCTCTTTTCATTATGCCTGTTTCCCAGGGCAAAGGCAAGAGAAATCTGCTTCAGAAAGGCAGAAATTTGTTGTAAATGAAATAAAACAGGGTGAGAAGAAAAAGTATGCAGTATACATAGGAGATTTTTCCGGAAAACAGAAGAACTGGCATCCAATTTGCATAATAAAAAGACAGAAATCAACAAACGCAGCCACAACTGCAGAATCTGGGAGGGATTGCAATGAATGCGCAGACAACCGACAAAAAGGGCATCCGCTGGGATGTCTTCGTCCCCTGTTTCCTGATCATCGGCGGAGCCGCCATCCTGGGGGTGGTGAACAACGCCTGGCTGACAAAGGTGACCCAGGCCATATTCGGCTGGTCCCTGGAAACTTTTGGCTGGCTGTATCAGTGGGTGGCCCTGGGCACCCTGATCCTGATCACCCTGCTGGCCTTTTCTCCTCTGGGGAAGATCCGGTTTGGCGGACCCAACGCCAAAGCCAAATTCTCCTTCGGTGCCTGGTTTGCCATGACCCTGACCGGAGGCATTGCCACCGGGCTGATCACCTACGGGGTCAATGAACCGTTGATCTATTACGGCAGCATCTACGGGGAACTGAAGGAAACGGGCATTGCTCCCTTTACGCCGGAAGCCTCTTTCTTCGCCATGGCACGGTGTTTCTACAACTGGACTTTTATTCCTTATGCCATGTATGCCCTAAGCGGTGTGATCATTGCCTACATGTATTACAACCGGAAGAAGGAACTGTCCGTAGCCGCGTCCCTGACTCCTCTCTTCGGGGAACGGGTGACCAAAGGCTTCTGGCGGGCAGCCATTGACACTCTGTCGGTGCTGGCCATCGCCCTGGGGCTGGCGGCTTCCCTGGGTGCCGGGTTGGCTCTGGTGGGCACCGGGCTTACGGCTGCCTACGGAATCAAACAGGGGCCGGTGGTCTGGTTCATCCTGACGGCCGTTATCACCGCCACCTTTACAGTTGCCTCCGTCATGGGCATCGACAAAGGGATCAAATGGCTGGCCAACCTGACCACCAAGATCTTCTATGCCCTGCTGATCCTTTTAATCATCATCGGGCCCACCGTGTACATCCTGAACATCACCAATGTGGGGATGGGCTACTGGCTGGACCGGTTCTGGACCTGGGCCCTGGATCCCTACCTGGCGGAAGGGAAAGCTCTGGTCACCTGGTGGACCATGTATGACTGGGCCATCTGGATCGCCTATGCACCCCTCATGGGGATTTTCTTTGCCATGATCGCTTACGGGCGCACCATCAAACAGTTCCTGCTGATCAACTGGATCCTGCCGGCAGTGTTCGGTCTGGTGTGGTTCTCCGTCTGGGGCGGCACAGCCCTCCAGTGGCAGATGGACGGCCGGGTGGATATTGTCCAGGCCATCAAGGCCGGGGGCGCGGTATCCGGGATCTGGACCTTCCTCCAGGCCATTCCTTTTGGGGGCGTGCTGATCCCGGTGATCATCATCACCCTGATCGCCGCTTTCTCCACCACTGCGGACACCATGTCCACCACCATTGCAGCTCTGTGCACCAAAGGAGCCAGTCATGATGAAGAACCGGCTCTCTGGCAGAAAGTGGTCTGGGGGGTCTCCATCGGTGCCATTGCCGCTATCATGGTGGCCTTCGGCGGCGGGGAACAGGGAGTCGACGGGGTGAAATTCCTGGCGGCCTGCGGCGGCTTTGTGGTGCTGGCCATTTTCATCCTTCAGGTGGCAGCTGCAGTGAAGGTGTTCTTTATGGAAAAAGAAACCAAAAAGGACATTGTGGACAGTGAAGATCTGATCGAGACACCGGAAGGGAAGTGACACCATGTCTGAGACAATTATCCTTGGACCGAAAATCAATCTGGAAGATTTTATGGCCGTGGCCCGGTTCCATGCTCCGGTGGAATTTTCTCCCGGGTATTGTGAACGGGTGAACCGGTCCCGGGCCCTGGTGGAAAAATGGGTGGAAGAAGAAAAAGTCATGTACGGGGTCACTACCGGTTTCGGGGCCCTGTGCACCAAAGCCATCAGCAGGGAAGAAACTGCCCAGCTCCAGGAGAACATCATCCTGTCCCATTCCGTGTCCGTAGGGAAACCTCTGCCGGAAGAAGCGGTCCGGGGAACCCTTTTGATGATGCTCCAGAATCTGGGCCAGGGATACAGCGGGGTCCGTCTGGAAGTGCTGGAACAGATCCGGCAGTTCCTGAACCGGGGAGTGACGCCCTGGGCTCCTGGAGACGGCAGCGTGGGATACCTGAGCCCGGAGGCCCACATGGCCCTGGTGATCACCGGACGGGGAAAAGCCTGGTACCGGGGGAAACTGCTGGAAGGCCGGGACGCCCTGGCACAGGCGGGACTGGAGCCCCTTACCCTGGCTTCCAAGGAAGGGCTGGCCCTGGTGTCCGGCACCACGTCTCCCACGGCCCTGGGAGCCATCGGTCTTTATGACCTGCTCCAGGCGGCCCGGACCGCCGATGTGGTGGGGGCCATGAGCCTGGAGATCCTCCAGGGGGTCATGAATGCCTTCGATCCCCGGGTCATGGCCGTCCGGCCCCATCCGGACCAGGCCAAAGCGGCGGAAAACGTTCGGAACCTGCTGGCGGATTCCCAGGTGATCGCCGCCGCCCGGGGAAAACGGGTCCAGGACGCTTTATCCCTCCGGTGCATCCCCCAGCTCCACGGGGCGGCCCGGAAAACCCTGGAAGATGCCAGGAGAACCCTGGAAATCGAAATGAATGCCTGCTGCGACAATCCCATCCTGTGGCCGGAGCCCGGGAACGAGGACGTAATCTCCGCCTGCAATGCGGATTCCGCCTATGTGGGGATCGCCATGGATTCGTCCTGTATGGCGGCCACCATGATGGCCAAAATGTCCGAACGGCGGAACAACCGGCTCATTGACGGAAATCTGTCCGGGTACCCCTGGTTCCTGATCCAGAATCCGGGGCTCAATTCCGGGGTGATGATTCCCCAGTACACCCAGGCGGGGCTGCTGAACCAGATGCGGATTCTGTGTACTCCTGCGGTGATTGACAACACGCCTACCTGCGGGAACCAGGAAGATTATGTGGCCATGGGATACAATGCGTCCCTGAAATCCCTGAAAGTGGCGGAGAAACTGGAATACATCCTGGCCATTGAGCTGCTGTCCGTCTACGAGGCCCAGCCCTTTGTGGACGGAAGCCTCCGGCGGAGCAGCGCCAGCCGGCAGGTGCTGGCGGAAATCGCCCAAACAGTGCCGGAAATGAAAGAGGACATGTACCTGTATCCCCATATCGAGTTCCTGAAGGAAAAGATCCACGACGGAAGCATCCTTCGTTGGGCGGAAGAAGGAATGGGGAAGAAGCTGGTGTAAAAAGAAGGTCTAAAAAGAAGGTGCTGCACGTTGCCTGCAGCACCTTCTTTTTGTCCATAAAACGTCTTCTGCTTTAGCGAAATACTGGAATAAAAAACGACAAAGTATACTGTATACAATAAAAAGAAAATTCAAAATCGTGTCCCGTCTGAAAAATATTTGACATTCTTCTGACTTTTTTACAGTACAATAAATCCGTAAGACAAAGGGGATTGCGCAGGAATCCCCGCAAACGGAAAAGTGAATAGAAAAGGAGTGATCAATGTATGGAAATCTTAACCAACCCCATCGTCGTCTCCGTAATTGTCATGTCCGTCTTGTGCCTGCTCAAGATGAACGTCCTGTTCGCCATCCTGGTGGCAGCCATTGTAGCCGGAGCCACCGGCGGCCTGGCCATTGACAAAACGGTGAGCATCCTGATCGGCGGGATGGGCGGCAACTCGGAAACCGCTCTCAGCTACATCCTGCTGGGGACCCTGGCAGTGGCCATCGGACGGTCCGGCCTGGCAGACATTGCAGCACGGAAAATCACCAAGGTGGTAGGGACGAAAAAAACAGCCTTTGTATTCCTGATCGCTTTCGTGGCCTGCTTCTCCCAGAACCTGATCCCGGTACATATTGCATTCATCCCTATCCTGATTCCCCCTCTGCTGGTGGTAATGAACCATATGAAACTGGACCGGAGAGCGGTTGCCTGCGCACTGACCTTCGGACTGAAAGCCCCGTACGTATCCCTTCCTGTAGGGTTCGGGCTGCTGTTCATGACCATCATCAAGGATCAGATGGTGGCCAACAACGTAATGGTTTCCATCAGTGACATTTCTTCCGTTATGTGGATCGGCGGTGCCTCTATGTTGGTGGGCCTGATCCTTTCCACCATTTTCTACAGCCGTGACCGGGAATACAAGGACCTGCCCATTATGGGCCAGGATGAAAAAGCCGGGGAAACGGAAATGAACGCGGACTGCTGGAAAGCCCTGGCCGGTGCCGTAGCCGCCTTTGTGGCCCAGCTGTACTTCAAATCCCTGCCCATCGGCGCCATGTGCGGCCTGCTGGTCATGCTGGTTACTGGTTCCATCAAATGGAACAAGATGGATGAAATGGTGGATGGCGGCGTCAAGATGATGGGCTTCATCGCCTTCGTTATGCTGGTGGCTGCCGGTTATGCCAACGTGCTCCGGGAAACCCATTCTGTGGAATCCCTGGTTATGGCCACCACGGCTGTAATCAACACCAAATTCAGCGGCGCCTTCCTGATGCTGGCCGTGGGCCTGCTGATCACCATGGGCATCGGCACTTCCTTCGGGACCATCCCTGTGGTGGCTTCCATCTACATCCCCATGGGCCTGAAACTGGGCTTCAGCATCCCTTCCATCATCCTGCTGATCGGGATTGCAGCAGCACTGGGGGATGCCGGATCTCCTGCCTCCGACTCCACTTTGGGACCCACCTCGGGGCTTAACGCGGACGGACAGCACAACCATATCTGGGATACCTGCGTACCCACCTTCATTTTCTTCGATGTGACCCTGTTCATCGGCGGCCTGATCGGCGCCATGATCCTGGGCTGACTGGATAACAATCAGGGGCTGCCAGGCAGCCCCTTTCTATGGAATTCACTTGTAAGGAGGAAAATCACATGCTGAAAGATGTAAAAGCCATTAAAGAAGTCGTACTGAACGGGAATGACCTGACCCTGGAACAGCTGATCGCCGTCAGCCGGTACAATGCCAAGCTGAGCTTCGATCCTGATGCTGTGGACCGGATCAAGGCTTCCCGGGCTCTTATCGATGATATCGTCAACAGTGACCGTGTGGTTTACGGGGTTACCACCGGGTTCGGCTCCCTGTGCCGGGTCCACATCTCCAAAGATGACTGTGCCCAGCTCCAGGAAAACCTGATCCGTACCCATTCCTGCGGCTATGGGAAACCTCTCAGCCGGGAAGTGACCCGGGCTGCCATGACCATCCGGGCCAACGCCCTGGTGAAAGGCTATTCCGGCATCCGGCTGTCCACCCTGCAGACCCTGGTGGATATGATCAATAAAGGTGTCCATCCTTACATTCCGGAAAAAGGTTCCCTGGGGGCTTCCGGTGACTTGGCGCCTCTGGCCCACATGGTTCTGCCCATGCTGGGGCTGGGTGATGCGGAATATCAGGGCACGGTAATGCCCGGCAAGGAAGCCATGGAAAGAGCCGGCATTCCCATTATCCATCTGGAAGCCAAGGAAGGGCTGGCCCTCATCAACGGCACTCCGATCCTGACCGCCATGGGCGTGTTTGCCCTGTGGGAAGGCATGTCCCTGCTGAAACAGAGCGACATTGCCGCCGCCCTGTCCGTAGAAGCCCAGCGGGGCATCATCGATGCCTATGACGAACGGCTCCATGTGATCCGCCCCCACAGAGGGCAGCTGGATACCGCCTACAACATGCGGAACCTGCTGGCCGGCAGTACCTATGTGACCCATCAGGGCCAGCTGAAGGTACAGGATGCTTACTGCCTGCGCTGCGTACCCCAGATCCACGGGGCCAGCAAAGATGCTCTGGGCTTTGTGAAGGACAAAGTGGACATTGAAATCAATGCGGCCACCGACAACCCCATCGTCCTGCCGGATGGAGATGTGATCTCCGGCGGGAACTTCCACGGCGAACCCATGGCTCTGCCCTTCGACTTCCTGGGCATCGGGATCTCCGAAATCGCCAACGTTTCTGAACGCCGTCTGGAACGGCTGATCAACAACTCCCTGAGCGGATTCCCCTCCTTCCTGGTGAAACATTCCGGCCTGAACTCCGGCTTCATGATCACCCAGTATGCGGCAGCCGCTCTGGTCAGCGAAAACAAGGTCCTGGCCCATCCTGCTTCTGTGGACTCCATTCCTTCCTGCGAAAACCAGGAAGACCTGGTCAGCATGGGTGCCCATGCCGCACGGAAAGCCGGAGAAATCGCCTTCAACGCACGCCGGGTGGTGGCAACGGAAATCCTGGCCGCCTGCCAGGCCATCGACCTGCGGGAAGGGGAAGGCTTCAAACTGGGTGCCGGTACCCAGGCTGCCTATGATGCCGTCCGGAAGACCAACGACTTCATCGCCTACGACAAGGACATCGAAATGTTCAAAGAACTGGAAAAGATCACCAACCTGGTCCAGGAAGGCGGTATCCTGGATGCAGTAGAGGACAAGGTGGACCTGAAGTTCTTCTGAGAAATCCCATAACCATCCCTCTGGAGGCTGTTGCTTTTGCAACAGCCTCCATTTTATGCACAAAAAAAGACTGCCGCAGTTGCGGCAGTCTTTTGGCTGCAAAAATCAGAAGCAGACTTTGTTGGGGTTCAGGATCAGGTTGGGGTCGAAGACTTCCTTGATGCCCTGCATCAGGGAAATGGTGGTGTCGCCCAGGTTTTCTGCCAGGAACTGGACCTTGCCGAAGCCGATGCCGTGTTCCCCGGAAATCTGGCCGCCCAGTTCCGTGCATTTGGCGTACAGCAGATGCATGAACTGTTCCACGGATTTCTTGAATTCCATCAGATCCATGTCGTTGGCACAGGTGTAGATGTGCAGGTTGCCGTCCCCGGCATGGCCGAACATCTTCACTTCGAAGGGGAAGTCTCCCTGGATTTCCTTGATGTACAGGACAAAATCCGGGATCTTGGATACAGGGACCACCACGTCACATTCATCCAGCAGCTTGAACTGTTCTTCGATGCCTTCCAGGAAGGAGGAACGGGCTGCCCAGGTCTTTTCCAGGAACATGGGAGTATCTGCCACCAGCACATCCAGGGCACCGGCTTCCAGGAGCATTTCTGCCGCTTCTTCCACCTGTTTGTCCAGCAGGTCCCGGTCGTTGGAATCCAGGGTCACCAGGAGATAGGCACCCACTTCCTGGCCTTCCACTTCTTTCGGGAAGACGCTTTTGCCCATGTAGGCTTCGGAAGATTCCAGGATTTCCTTTTCGAAGAATTCCAGGGTCTGGGGATCCAGGCCGGAATGTTTGATGGCCGGCACGGCACCGATGCCGTCAGCCAGTTCCGCAAAGGGAACGATCAGGGTTACATGGCATTTGGGCGGGGCAATCAGTTTCAGGGTCAGTTCCGTAATGATCCCCAGAGTGCCTTCAGAGCCGATGATCAGGTTCAGCAGGCTGTAGCCGGAAGAGGTCTTGGAGACGGGAGCCCCCAGATGGATCACTTTCCCGGTGGGCAGGACCACGGTCATGGCCTGGACGTAATCCCGGGTGGTGCCGTATTTTACGGCCCGCATGCCTCCGGCGTTGGTGGACACATTGCCTCCCAGGGTGGCGAATTTTTCGCCCGGATCCGGGGGATAGAACATCCCGTGGGCCAGGGCGTCCTTGGACAGGGTGTCCAGCAGGACCCCGGGCTGTACCCGCACGTTCATGTTCTTTTCGTCATAGCCCAGGATCTGGTTCATCCGGGAGGTGCACAGCACCAGGCCCCGCTGGACCGGAGTGGCTCCGCCTGCCAGGCCGGTGCCGGCGCCCCGGACGGTGACCGGGATGTGATGTTCGTTGCACAGCTTCATAATGGCGGCGATTTCTTCGGTGCTTTCCACATCGATGGTGGCTTCCGGCATGCCGATGCCGTAAATGGGCATATCATCATGGGTGTAGTCCGGGTTGATGTCTTCGCCGGTGATCACCCGTTTTCCAGAAATTTCACGGAGTGCTTCCAGCACATCCGGTGTAATCGGATTGTATTCGATCATTGTACAAGCTCCCCCTTCGGTTCTATAAAAAGAAACATGGGGATAGTATAATCAATTTCTTACGGACTGTAAAGAACTTTCTTAATATTTGGTAATTCGTGAAAACTTATCCATCCACCGGATACAGAATCTTTTCAGAGAAAGCAGACGAAAAGGGGAAACCTATAGTATAATGAACTATAAAACATGATGGAAAGGGTAAGTGTGGGTGGACCATGGAACAACCAATCGGGAAAAAAATCATACTCAGCCTGGCCCTGGCAGGAAGTCTCTGCCTGCCGGTACTGGCAGATGCAGCAGCACCGGTGCATGACCTGCGGACTTTTGCTCAGACAGACGGAACGGAACCGGCTGCCGGCTCCGGAGAAACGGCTCTGGCTGACAAAAAGGGACCGGCCAAGACCGGAACCCAAAAGCCGGGGATGGAAGCAGCCGGGAAGGACAGTGTCAATCCGGTCCAAAAAGCCGATGATCTGCGTCGGACCCGAGAAGTGGACTTTTCCCTCCAGCGGGGTCAGCTGCTCAGCGAAGCCATCGGGGATATTGACGGAGATGGCGTGGAGGAAGTGGTGGATCTTATGGGGAATCCCCTGGTGGATAAATCCAGCTACATGGGGGATATGTACCTGATCGTCCGGGAAACCGGCGCTGCCGGGGCCAACCGGGTGAAATACTACTACCGGCCTCAGAACCTGGGAGGCTACAATGCCTACCTGACCCTTGCGGATGTGACTGGAGACGGGTATCCGGACGTGATCATTGCTGCGCCCAGCGGCGGCTCCGGCGGGATGGTCTCCTACCGGATCCTGGATGTGATCGACGGGAAGCTCCAGGAGGTGTTCGGCCAGGAAGAGAACCGGGGGGTGTCCATGGTGGGCACTTATCTGCCGGATTACCGGGCCAGCCTGTCCTTCCCGGATCTGAAACAGGACATGGTGCTGGATCTTTCCGGGGAGAAGGACGCCTACCGGAACCTGAACGTGTACAATGAGGACGGCAGCCTGAAAGAATCCGGCCTGCGGCCCTATATCCAGAACCTGAGTCAGCTCAGTGCCCTGGACGTGAACGGGGACGGGGTGGATGAAGTGATCACTATCCAGAAGGTGCTGGGGGTGCTGAACGCGGAACCCCTGGGCTATGTACGGACTGTGTGGGAATACCGGGCCGGAGGCTGGGAACCCAGGAACGTGGGGTTCCAGGCGGAGCTGTACACCAAACCCACCTATACCAGCGGAGACAAGGTCACCGGGGAAAGCGGCTACGAAATCGTTTCCCTGAAGGTGCCGGCGGAAAACGGGGCGGTGGAATATCCCCACTTCCAGAAGCTGGATGGGAAACTGGCCTGGAAACTGAACCATGGCATCGAATCCTTTGTCCGGAATCAGCTGAAGAACGTGTCCATCGGCACCCGGCTGAACCTGGATTATGATGTGAAATACAGCGGCCGGCACTATGCCAGCATTATGGTCCTGGGGCTCCTGACGGAACGGGACAAGAGCCAGGCCATTACCCGGTGCTGGAACTTCAATATGGATACCGGAGAGGAAGTGGCCCTGAAGGACATGATCCGGCCCTGGGGAAAATTCTGGCGGATGGTGGAAAAGGAAACAGCCGCCGGCGGACTGCTGCTGAAGCCGGAAGACGTGACTGGCTATTACTTCGATGGAGAGGCTCTGGGCCTTTTGTACGGGGACCAGAAGGAATACGATCTGGAGGCGGAAAAGGTCCTGCCGTTCCTGACGAAAAACCGTCCCGGGGAAGTATTTTTGACTAGCCAGTCAAATGAAGAAAACGTGAAAAAAGAAGTAAAAAACGTAGAAAATAAAGAAAAAACCTCTAAATAACAGGTTTGAATCTGGAAATTGCATACGATATAATATACAAGGTTTTCTATAACTGTTTCACGATTGCAGTACATGCCCGCAAGGGCAGGATTTTAGGAGGATTGTCCATGTTAGGAAAGAAAAAAGCGATATCCATCGGGATGGCTCTCCTTCTGCTGGTAGGCGTTGCCGGCTGCGGCAGCAAGACCACACCGGCGGCGGGAGACGTGGCTGTAAAGTCCATGAAGGTCATCAAGCGGGATACCCCCATTACCTATGATTACACCGGCTTCGTGGAAGCGGCCAATGACGTGCAGATCAAGAGCAAGGTCACCGGTACCATTGTCCAGAAACTGGTGAACGGCGGGGATTATGTGGAAGCCGGTCAGCTGCTCTATGTAATCGACCCCCGGAACTATCAGAATTCCGTGCTGAATGCCCAGGCCAATTTGGCCAATGCCCAGGCCACTCTGGCCAATGCCCAGCGGGATGCCGCCCGGTACCAGACCCTGTATGAACAGGGGGCTGTAAGCAAACAGACCGCGGACCAGTACAACACCCAGCTGGCTCAGGCCCAGGCTGCCGTGGATGCCCAGTCTGCCATCCTGGCTTCTTCCCAGGTGGATGTAAGTGATACCCAGATCGTGGCTCCTTTCTCCGGGAAGATCGATACCAATCCTCTGGCGGAAGGTTCTTTCGTAACGGCCAACTCCACGGTGCTCACCACCATTTCCGGCAGTGATCCCATGCGGGTGCGGTTCTCCGTATCCCAGGCGGATTACCTGGATATCATGAAAGGGAACACCAACAACGGCACCAAGCTCCAGAACGTGACCATGAAGCTCAGCGACGGCACCACCTATCCGGAAAAAGGTTCCGTGACCCAGGTGGACCGGGGCGTCAGCGACACCACCGGTACCCTGACCCTGAAGGCGGAGTTCCAGAATCCCAACGGGGTGCTGCTGCCCGGTATGTTCGCCAACATTTCCGTGGTGGGTTCCACGGTGCCCAACGCCATCCTGGTGCCTCAGCGGGCTGTCACCGACGTGATGTATAAGCATTTCGTCTATGTGATCAACAGCGACAACACCGTCAGCATGAAGGAAGTCCAGCTGGGGGCCCGGATCGGGAAACTGTGGCTGGTGAAGAGCGGTCTGGACGGTACGGAAACCGTTGTGGTGGAAGGGGTCCAGAAGCTGAAGGAAGGCGCCAAAGTCAACGCTTCCCCTATGACGGAAGCGGATCTGGATACCACCGACACGACCCAGACCAGCGGGAAGTAAGGAGGTAAAGTAGAGTGGCAAAGTATTTCATTGATCACCCTGTATTTGCCTGCGTCATAGCCATCATCATCACTCTGGTGGGAATCATTTCCGCCTACAACCTGCCTATTGCCCAGTATCCCCAGATCTCCAATCCCCGGATCAGTGTGCGGACCAACTATGTGGGGGCCAGTGCGGAGGTTGTGGAACAGTCTGTGGCCCAGGCCATTGAAAAGCAGGTCAACGGGGTGGACAGCATGGTGGATATGAACTCCACCAGTGACAACCAGGGCAACTACACCCTGGACGTAAAGTTCGAACTGGGGACGGATCCGGATATGGACTCCGTCAAGGTGCAGAATCGGGTAGCCCAGGCTTCTGCTTCTCTGCCCAGTGAAGTAAGCACCTACGGGGTCACCACCAAGAAGGAATCGGCGGAAACCATCATGTATTTCGCCCTGACTTCCCCCAACGGCACTTATGACACCCTGTTCATGAAAACCTATGGGGCCACCCAGTTCGTGGATGCCCTGAAGCGTGTGAAAGGGGTATCTGAAGTCAGCGAATATGGACCGGAACTGTCCATGCGGGTATGGCTGGATCCCATGAAAATGGCCCAGCTGGGCGTGACGGCGGCAGATGTAAAGAATGCCATTGCCAGCCAGAACGTCCAGGCACCTGCTGGGAGCATCGGGGCCCGGCCCAATGAGGCGGATCAGGAATTCCAGTATTCCGCCCGTGTGAAAGGCCGTCTCTCCACTGCGGATGAATTCGGCAACATCATCATCAAGAACAGCAGCGGGAATCTGCTCCGGGTAAAAGATGTGGCCCGGGTGGAATTCGGTCCCCGTGACGACAGCGTTACCTCCAAACTGGACGGAAAGAACGCCATGAACTACGCCATCAGCCTGAACACCGACGCCAACGCCCTGGAATCCGTGGCAGAAGTGAAGAAGGTGCTGGCGGAGGCGGAAAAGAACTTCCCGCCGGATCTGAAACTGACCATCGTACAGGACAACACCGAATATGTACGGGAATCCCTGAAGGAAGTGGTGGTCACCCTGGTGGAAACCCTGGTACTGGTGGTGCTGATCACCTGGGTGTTCCTGCAAAGCTGGCGGGCCACCCTGGTTCCTACCCTGGCCATCCCGGTTTCTCTGTTGGGAACTTTCGGGTCCTTCATCATTTTTGACTTTACCATCAATACACTGACACTGTTCGCCCTGGTGCTGGCCATCGGGATCGTGGTGGACGACGCCATCGTAGTGGTGGAAGCCGTGGAACACAATGTGGATGCCCTGGGGATGGATCCCAAGGAAGCCACCTACAACGCCATGCGGGAAGTATCCGGAGCCATTGTGGCCACTGCCTTCGTACTGCTGGCCGTGTTCCTGCCCGTAGCCTTCCTGAGCGGGATCACCGGGGTACTGTACAAACAGTTCGCCCTGAGTATCGTGGTGGCTCTAAGTATCTCCGCCGTAGTGGCCATGTCTTTGAGCCCCGCCGTGTGCGCCATGGTGATCAAACCCAAGGATCCCAACGGCAGCAAAGGATTCCTGGGCAAAATGTTCGGCTATTTCAACCGGTGGTTGGAACGGACCACCGGCAAATACGTAAAGAACGTGAAACGGCTGCTCCGGCATTTCAAACTGGGGCTGGTGGGACTGGCCATCGTCTTTGTGCTGATCGGCATGTTCTTCAAGCTGATCCCTTCCTCCTACCTGCCTGATGAAGACCAGAGCTTTGCCATGATGACGGCTTCTTTGCCGGAAGCGGCTTCCACCAACCGGACCACCAAAGTCACCAATGAAATGGTGGAAGAGATCCGGAAGATCCCCGGGGTGAAACATGTACTGCAAATCGTGGGCATCGATGTACTGTCCATGGGCAGAAAGCCCAATGCGGCCATCATACCGGTAAAACTGGATGATATCCAGAACCGGACCACGGAGGATACGAGTGTATTCAGCGTCCTGAAAAAGCTGAACATGATGGGTGCCCAGAACCCGGCGGCCACTTCCATGGCCTTCAACCAGGCCGTACTCCCCGGTCTGTCCAACACCGGGAGCCTGAGCCTGTACATCATGGATACCACCGGCCATGACACCAACACCATGGCCAAAGATGTGCAGACCATCCTGGGCAAGCTTCGGCAGCGTCCGGAACTGGCCACCATCTACACCACCTTTACCGATAATACTCCGGCCCTCCAGTTCGATGTGGACCGGGCCAAGGCGGAAAGCCTGAACGTGCCGGTATCCAGCGTATTCACCGCCCTCCAGGCCAACCTGGGCGGCAGCGAAGTCAACGACTTCAACCTGCTGGGCAAGACCTGGAAAGTGGTCATCCAGGCTGATCCCAAATACAGAGGGGATGTAAAGAGCTTCTCCAACCTGTATGTGGCCAGCACCACCGGGTCCCTGGTGCCTCTGAGCGCTTTGGTAACCAGCAAGGAAATTCCGGCTGCCCCAGTTATCACCCGGTTCAACGGGGCCCGTGGGGCCAAGATCGCCGGGTCTCCGGCCACCAACGTGTCCACCGGTCAGGCCATTGCCGCCATCGAAAGCGTGCTGAACAGCGAACTGCCCAGTGGGTATACCTACCAGTGGACGGACCAGAGCCGGGACGAAAAAGCCGCCGGGAACTCTTCCTTCATGATGTTCGGGATCTCCTTGGTGTTCGTGTACCTGTGTCTGTCCGCCCTGTATGAAAGCTGGACCCTGCCTCTGGGCATCATCTTCGCGGTGCCTTCCGCCGTTATGGGCGCTGTAGGCTTCCAGTTCCTCCGGGGGCTCACCAGTGATATCTACATGCAGATCGGGCTGATCGTGCTGATCGGGCTGTCCGCCAAGAACGCCATCCTGATCGTGGAATACGCCAAGATGAGAGTGGACGACGGCTGGGCTGTCATGCCCGCTCTGGTGGATACGGTTACGGTCCGTCTCCGTCCTATCCTGATGACTGCCTTCTCCACGGTCATCGGGGCTGTGCCTCTGGCCTGGGCCAGCGGCGCCGGTGCCGGCAGCCGTACCTCCATCGGTACCGCCATCATCGGCGGCATGATGGCTTCCACCTTCCTGAGCCTGTTCCTGGTGCCGGTCCTGTTCCTCACCATCGAAAAGGTCTTCCATCCCAAGGTGCCTGTAGGCTCCGTGGATGATCCGATTCCGGAAGAAAAGAAATAACGTGGTAAAGGACTGCTGCATTGCAGCAGTCCTTTACTGTCAATAGTCAATCGACAATTGAAAAGGGGCTGTTGCGTATGCAGCAGCCCCTTTTTTCTCCAAAAATCTTTGCTTTTTTTCATTGGAACGGATATAATAGTTTTTATTCTTGATTGTGTAAGGTGAAGGACACGTGAAACAAACAAATGGTACGAAAAAACTGCTCATTCAGGTTTGGCACCTGACCCGCAGCTATTGGAAAAGTGAAGAAAAGAAAAAAGCCTACGCCTTACTGCTGGCCATCCTGGTGCTGACCCTGGCGGTGGTGGCCATGCTGGTGCTGCTGAACCAGTGGAACAACGCTTTCTACACCGCACTCCAGAACTACCAGACAGAAGAAATCTTCCACCAGCTGAAGCGGTTCACTGTGCTGGCTTTTATCTATATCATCCTGGCCGTTTATGCCTACTACCTCCAGCAGGTGCTGGTGCTGAACTGGCGGCGCTGGCTCACCAACCGGTACATCGACCGGTGGCTCCAGCACCGGACCTATTACCGGCTGGAAATGTTCGGGAAGGAAATGGACAACCCGGACCAGCGGATCAGTGAGGACGTGAATCTGTTTGTCACCAAGACCCTGGGGTTCTTTGTGGGGATCGTGAAGGCCCTGTGCACCCTGGTTTCCTTTGTGGTGATCCTGTGGCAGCTGTCCGGTCCCTTTTCCTTTGCCTTTTTGGGCCGTACCTGGCACATTGCCGGGTATATGGTCTGGGTGGCGGTGGCTTACGCCTCTGTGGGAACCTGGCTCACCCACCGGGTGGGCCACAAGCTGGTGGCCCTGAACTTCTTCCAGCAGCGCCGGGAGGCGGATTTCCGGTTCAGCATGATGCGTATGCGGGAAAATGCGGAAAGCGTGGCATTCTATCAGGGAGAACAGCTGGAAGGGAAAGTGTTCAAGAAACGCTTCGCCCTGCTGCTGGACAACTTCTGGAAAATCGTCCTGAAGCAGAAACAGCTGGTGTGGCTGAATTCCGGCTATTCCCAGATTGCCATCATCTTTCCTTTTGTAGTGGCCATTCCCCGGTTCCTGCGCCGGGAACTGACCCTGGGGGGCCTGATGCAGGTGGCCACGGCCTTTGGCCGGGTCCAGGATTCCCTGTCCTACTTTGTGGACATGTACGCTTCCCTGGCGGAATGGCAGGCGGTGGTGGACCGGCTCACGGGGTTTGAGGAAGACATGGTCCGGGTCCAGGAAGCCGGCAGCCAGAGCCATGTGGAACGGGTGGAAAGCACCGGCGGCGCTGTCCGTCTGGAGCCTCTGGAAGTGGACCTGCCCAACGGACAGCCCATCCTGAAACCTCTGGACCTGACCCTGGAGCCGGGCACCAATGTGCTGATCAAGGGCATCAGCGGCAGCGGGAAAAGCACTCTGCTCCGGGCCCTGGCGGGGATCTGGCCCTTTGCCCGGGGAAAGGTAGCCCTGCCGCCCCAGGATCAGCTGATGTTCATTCCCCAGCGGCCCTATCTGCCCTTGGGGACTCTCCGGGATGCGGTGCTGTATCCCGGCACCCGGGAATTTTCCGACGAAACCCTGAAGGAGGCCCTGGAACAGTGCCGGATCGGGTATCTGACAGTCCATCTCCAGGAAGAAGGGGACTGGTCCCATGTGTTCTCCATCGGGGAACAGCAGCGGCTGGCCTTTGCCCGGGCCCTGCTTTATCAGCCCCGGTGGCTGTTCCTGGATGAATCCACTTCCGCCCTGGATGAGGAAACGGAAGGGGCCCTGTACCGGACCCTGGGAGAAAAGCTGCCTGGGACCACCCTGGTCAGCGTTGGACACAGAAGCACGCTGCTCCGCTATCACCAGCGGGTGCTGGCTTTGGATAAAGAAACACATACAGCTTCTCTGGAAAGTGCGGAGAAGTGGGAAGAGCGCCTGCGGGCTCAATGAAAAAGGGGGAAGTTTGTTTATGAGTATTGCGTTGCTGAATCAGATCGACAGCTTTGTCTGGGGACCGCCCTTGCTGGTCCTGTTGGTGGGGACCGGGATTTTCCTCAGCTTCCGGCTGGGTTTCCTGCAGATTTTCCGTCTGCCCCGTTCCCTGAAACTGATCTTTTCCGCGGAAAACCAGGGAGAAGGGGACATCGATTCCTTCAAGGCCCTGTGCACCGCCCTGGCTGCCACTGTGGGCACCGGGAACATTGTAGGGGTGGCTACGGCCATCAAAGCCGGGGGGCCGGGGGCCATCCTGTGGATGTGGATCGCCGCCTTCTTCGGCATGGCCACCAAATATGCGGAAGGCTGCCTGGCAGTGAAATACCGGACCGTGGATGACAAGGGACAGATTTCCGGGGGCCCCATGTACTACATTGAAAACGGGCTGGGCCGGGCCTACCGGCCTCTGGCCATTGCTTTCGCCTTCTTCGGGGTACTGGTGGCCTATTTCGGCATCGGGACCTTTGCCCAGGTGAACTCCATTGTCCAGATCACCCAGCTGAATGCCGGGATCCCGGTGGAATACACCGCCGTGGTGCTCACCATCCTGGTGGCGGCCATTACTCTGGGAGGCCTTCAGAGCATTGCCAAGACCGCATCCAAGGTGGTGCCGGCCATGGCTGTAATCTACATGGCTTCTACCCTGGGCTTCCTGGTGATCTTTGCGGACAAAGTGCCGGGGGCCATTGCGGAAGTGTTCTATGATGCCTTCCATCCCACGGCGGCAGTAGGGGGCTTCCTGGGAGCCAGCGTGCTGTTCGCCATGCGGAACGGGGTGGCCCGTGGGGTATTCTCCAACGAATCCGGCCTGGGGAGCGCTCCCATTGTGGCCGCTGCTGCCAAGACCAAATGGCCGGCGGAACAGGGAATGGTTTCCATGACCGGTACCTTTATCGACACCATTATCATCTGCACCATGACCGGTTTGGTGGTGGTGATCAGCGGTCTGTGGAAAACGGATCTGAACGGAGCCGCACTGACCAATGCGGCGTTCCTCCAGGCTTATCCCCACTTCGGGGGCTACATGCTCATGGTGGGGCTGGTGCTCTTTGCCTTCACCACCATCCTGGGCTGGAACTACTACGGAGAACGGTGCATGGAATACCTGGTGGGGGTCAAAGGGATCATGCCCTACCGGGTGGGCTTCATCCTGCTGGTGGGCTGCGGGGCCTTCCTGAAACTGGAATCCATCTGGATCCTGGCAGATATCGTAAACGGCCTTATGGCCATCCCCAACCTGATCGCCCTTCTGGGCCTGTCCGGTGTGGTGGTGTCCGAGACCCGGAAGTATATGGAGCATGTGAAAGAGGAAAAGAAGAATGGTTCTGCTGCCTGAGCAGCAGAACCATTGACCATTGACAAAACGGAAGTCTCTCTGGGACTTCCGTTTTTCAAATTGTCATGGAAAGAAGAAAATAGTATAATGATAGGGCGAAAAAGGAACTGTTATTTTTGAAAGGAGATTCAACATGAAAGCTCGTACTATTGTCAATGATATATACGAAGTGGGGATCCGGGACTGGACCCTCCATGACTTCCACGGCTTTGCCACTCCCCGGGGGGTCACCTACAACTCCTTCCTGATCATGGATGAAAAAATCTGCCTGATCGACGGGGTGAAGGCTCCCTTCGCCGGGGAACAGCTGAGCAACATCCGGACCATTGTGGATCCGGAAAAAATCGACTACATTGTAGTGAACCATGTGGAACCGGACCATTCCGGAAGCCTGCCGGCTCTGGCCCGGGCCTGCCCCAATGCCACCTTCCTGATCACGGTCCAGGGGGCCAATGAACTGAAAGAACATTACGGGGATATCTTCAAGACCCAGATCGTGAAAAAAGGGGATACCGTAAGCCTGGGCAAACGGACCCTGGCCTTCCAGCCCATTCCCATGCTCCACTGGCCGGATTCCATGGTCACCTACTGCCCGGAAGAACAGATCCTGTTCTCCAGCGATGCCTTCGGGCAGCACTACTGCTGCAGCAAGCTGTTCGATGACGAAACCGAAGTGGAAAACATGTTCTTCGAAGCCCAGAAATACTTCGCCAACATCCTGATGCCCTACCGGAAACTGGTACCCAATACGGTGAAACTGGTCCGGAGCCTGCCTCTCAAGATGATCTGCAGCTGCCACGGCTGCATCTGGCGCTCCCACATCGACGACATCCTGAGCCGGTACGAATCCTGGGGCAAGGGTGAAACCGTGGACCGGGTACTGGTGGTATTCGACACCATGTGGGGCGGCACCGCCGCCATGGCCCGGGCCATGATCAAAGGCATCGAAAAGCAGGGAATGCGGGTGAAGCTGTACCGGTATGAAAGCAGCCTGAAGGCGGATATCGTCAGCGACCTGCTCACCGCCAAAGGGATCCTGATCGGTTCTCCCACCCAGAATTCCGGCATGATGCCCACCATCGGCGGGTTCCTTACTTACCTGAAGGGCCTGAAACCCACTGGCAAGAAGGCCGCTGCCTTCGGGACCTACGGCTGGGCCGGCGGTGCGGAAAAGGATATGGAAGCCATGATCAAGGAGTCCGGCATGGAACTGCTGCCCGGGTACAATGTGAAATGGCGTCCGCTGCCTGCTGAACTGGAAGCGGCAGAACAGTACGGCTACGACTTTGCGGAAAAAGTCAGCAAGGGAGAATAAAATCTGCCGGAACCAGCGGACCGGATGCCAAAAGGCGGAAGGCGCTGACCGGGACAACGGGAAAGGGGTTGTCGCAGCTGCGGCAGCCCTTCCCTTGTATCAGGAGGAACCATGGAAGATTTCATTGTGGGACGGAATGCGGTGCGGGAAGCCCTGCGCAGCGGCCGGCCCTTCAACAAAGTGCTGATCCAGGAAGGCAGCCACGGGGGCAGTCTCAGCGAGATCCTGGAACTGGCTCAGGAACGGAAGATCCCGGTGGAAAAGGTGACCCGGGAAGCCCTGGACCGAATTTCCGACGGGGTCCGTCACCAGGGGGTGGCGGCCCAGGGGGCGCCGGTGGCCTTCCAGGATCTGGATACGGTGCTGGCCCGGGTGGAAAGCCGGGGAGAAGTGCCCCTGCTGCTGCTCCTGGATGAACTCCAGGATCCCCAGAATGTGGGAGCCCTGATCCGGACCGCCAATGCGGCTGGGGTCCACGGGGTGCTGCTGCCCCAGCGCCGGAGCTGCCCTCTCAACGGAGTGGTGGCCAAGATTTCTGCCGGTGCCATTGAATATGTGCCGGTGATCCAGATCGGCAATATTGCCCAGACCATGAAGCAGCTGAAAAAGCGGGGCTTCTGGATCGCCGGGGCGGATATGGACGGGGAATCCCAGTATTTCGACGCCAACCTTACCGGCCCCATGGTGCTGGTGGTGGGGGCGGAAGGCAAGGGCCTGGGCCGTCTGGTGAAAGAAAACTGTGACTTCATCGTCCGCATCCCCATGCTGGGGCAGGTGTCCAGCCTGAATGCCTCTGTGGCAGGCGGGATCCTGCTCTATGACATTGTCCGGCAGCGGATCCTGGAAGGGCGGAAGAAGCCGTGAAGGGTGCAGAGTAAAGAGCACAGAGGCTGAGGCAGGCGGCATGCAGCCCCTCGGTCTCAACATCAGAAGGAGCACAAAACACACCAGAGGGGGCGTGAACTGTTGCAGGAAGAACTGCGGAAAGTCTATGACACCCTGTCCGACGAGGAGCTGATCCAGCTGATCCAGGACCGGGATGACCGGCAGGCTCAGGAGTATCTGCTGGACAAGTACAAGGAATTCATCCGGATCCGGGCCAGCCGGTATTTTCTGGTGGGGGCGGAAAAGGAGGACATCATCCAAGAAGGGATGATCGGCCTTTTCAAGGCCATACGGGATTACCGGCCGGGAAAGCAGGCTTCCTTCAAGGTCTTTGCGGAAGTCTGCGTGAACCGGCAGATCATTTCTGCCATCAAAAGCGCCACCCGGCAGAAACATCGGCCTCTCAACTGTTATGTGTCCCTGGACAAGCCGGTGTTTGAGGAAGGCAAGGAACGGACCCTGTTGGACATGCTGGGGGGAAGTCACGGAGTGGATCCGGAAAATCTGCTGGTGGACCAGGAAGCCTTCAATGACATTGAGCGGAACGTCAGTGCCATGCTCAGCAGTCTGGAATGGCAGGCCCTGTGCAAATACCTGGAAAGCAAAAGCTACCAGGAGATTGCCCGGGAACTCCAGCGGAGCACCAAATCCATTGACAACGCTCTTCAGCGGGTAAAACGGAAACTGGAAAAATATCTGGCCAGCCGGAACCATGAACTGGACCTGATGACACTGAACAAGGGACTTTTGATTATGGCAGCCAAGGAACATCTCCGGACCAGCCATAACAAGAATGATAGAATTGAAACAATCTGACAATTCGCTGGCCGGTGAAAAGAAGAAAAAAACTCTTTTGCAGGAATTCTCTTTTCTCACGGCGAATAACATGGTATAAACAGCGGAAAATCCATGCATCTAAGGGAGGGCGATACACATGAGTCAAATGGAAGAATTTCTGAAACAGGTGGAAGCCGTACAGGCAAAGGATGAAAAGGTCCTGGTCGTTACCGGGAAACCCGGCAGCGGCAAAAGCAAACTGCTCCGGGAAGCGGCGGAAGCCAAAGGCTGGGATTATGTGGATACCCGGCTTTTGATCACCGAAGAATTCCTGAAGCTGCTGCCCAGTGAACGGAAGGAAAAAGCTCCGGAAATGCTGACGGAAGAACTGTCCGGCCACCGGGGAGATGTGATCCTGCTGGACCGGGTGCAGACGCTGTTCGTTCCCGTGTTCCACATTGATCCCAAGAGCGTCATCGATGCCCTGGGGAAAGCCTATACGGTAGTGCTGGCCTGGCCCGGTTATGTAAACGACGGGCTGCTGTGCTATGACAAGTTCGACGGCACGGAATCCATCCGGATCTCCGCCGCGGACTATACGGTGTGGGAAGTGGAATAACAGCCAGGAAAGGGTGAAGTCCAATGCAGGAAAAGAAAAGGGGAACCCTGGCGGTCCTTACCGGCGGAGGTGACTGCCCGGGCCTGAACGCCGTGATCCGGGCCGTGGTAAAGACGGCCATCCATCATGGATTTGAGATCTACGGCATTTCCAATGGCTTCCACGGGCTGATCTGCAACGACATGAAGCTGATGGGCCTGGAAGATGTTTCCGGGATCCTGCCCCGGGGCGGGACCATCTTGGGAACCACCAACCGGGACAATCCCTTCCATTATGCCGCCGGAGAAGATGAAAAAGGCAATGTGATCTATGAAGACCGGCGGGAAGATGTGGTCCGGAACCTGAAAGACCACGGCATCGGCTGTCTCATCGTCATCGGCGGGGACGGCAGCCTGAAGATCGCCTATGATCTCCACCGGTTCTGCGGGGTGAACGTAGTGGGGGTCCCCAAGACCATCGACAACGATCTGCCCTGCACGGAACGGACCTTCGGCTTCGATACGGCCATGGCCATGGCCACGGAAGCCCTGGACCGGCTCCATACCACGGCGGAATCCCATCACCGGGTGATGGTGCTGGAAGTCATGGGCCGGTATGCAGGCTGGATCGCCCTCCATTCCGGGATAGCCGGGGGAGCGGATGTGATCCTGATCCCGGAAATCCCCTATGACCTGGATGCGGTGATCCGGAAAATCCGCCGGCGCCAGCAGAATGGGAAGAAATTCAGCATCATCACTGTGGCGGAAGGGGCCAAACCCATCGGGGGCCAGCTGACCATTGCCCGGATGGTGAAGGAAAGCTTCGAACCCATCCGGCTGGGTGGCATCGGGGAAAAACTGGCCCGGGAAATCGAAGAGAAAACCGGCATCGAATCCCGGTGCACGGTTCTGGGCTACCTCCAGCGGGGAGGTTCTCCCACCGCTTACGACCGGGTGCTTTCCACCCGGTACGGGGCAGCGGCTGTGGAAGCCTGTCTGGATGAGGAATACAATGTGATGGTTTCCCTCCAGGCCAATGCCATCGTCCGGGTGCCCATCGCCCAGGCGGCGTCCAAACCCCATCAGGTGCCGGTGGATTCGGACATCGTCCGGACCGGCCGGGAACTGGGGATTTCTTTCGGAGACGAAAAACTGGAAGACTGAATAATAGAAACAAAGAAAAAAGAGAAGGACAATTTTTCTTAAACTCTGAGGAAAAATCCGTGTCTTCTCTTTTTTTTTTATGATATTTGCCATATAATGAACAAGTTCTCTTAACCAAAAAGAATTGCAGAAGAAAAAGGAGTGTATGACGTGAGTGAAAATCTGATTGCCGTCCTGTTGGGCATTGTGGAAGGCCTGACGGAATTTATCCCTGTATCCTCCACCGGCCATATGATCATTGTAGGGCATATGATCGGCTTTGAGGGCAACCTGGCCAAGATCTTCGACGTGGTGATCCAGCTGGGGGCCATCCTGGCCGTCCTGGTGATTTACAAGGAACGGTTTGCCCGGTTCCTGACCAAAGAAGGCTGGCAGATGGGCACCGGACTTACCGGCTGGCACATTGCCGCCGGCTGCGTGCCCACCATGGCCTTTGCTTATCTGGTCCACTCCTTCATCAAAAAATACCTGTTTTCTCCGGCTACGGTGGCTGTGGGCCTGGTGCTGGGAGCCCTTCTGATGATTGTGGCGGAATGGAAGATCCGGGGCCATGAGGCGGAACTGGTCCAGGATGTGGATCACATCAGCATCCGCCAGGCCCTGTACATCGGCTTCTTCCAGTTCCTGTCCCTGTGGCCCGGGTTCTCCCGGAGCGGGTCCACCATGGGAGGTGCCCTGCTGGTGGGGGTGAACCGGAAAGCCGGGGCGGATTTCACTTTCATCATGGCCCTGCCCGTTATGGTGGTGGCCTGTCTGTATGAACTGCTGAAGAACATCTCCGCGCTGACCGGAGGGGATCTGGCGGTACTGGCCATCGGTTTCGTCACCGCGTTTGTGGTGGGGTACTTCTCCATTGTCTGGTTCATGAAGTTCCTCCAGCGGTCCACCCTGACCGCCTTCGGGATCTACCGGATCCTCCTGGCCCTGGTGACTGTGTGGTACTTTTATCTGTAAGAAAACGGGGGCTGAGGGAGGGCATCAGCCCCCGTTTTTCTGGTTTATAAAATTTCTTACACTTTTTTTGAAAAAGTTGTTGACAAAAACCCCAACATCCTTTATACTTACACTTGTTACGAACGAAAAGCGCTGGCATAGCTCAATAGGTAGAGCAACTGACTTGTAATCAGTAGGTTGAGGGTTCAATTCCTTTTGCCAGCTCCAAATGTTCCTGACAGACAAATGTGGAGAGATTCCCGAGTGGTTAAAGGGAGCAGACTGTAAATCTGCCGCCTCTGGCTTCGAAGGTTCGAATCCTTCTCTCTCCACCAAACATCGCGGGGTGGAGCAGTTGGTAGCTCGTCGGGCTCATAACCCGAAGGTCGTTGGTTCAAGTCCAGCCCCCGCAACCAAATGCTGATGTAGCTCAGATGGTAGAGCGTATCCTTGGTAAGGATAAGGTCACCAGTTCGATTCTGGTCATCAGCTCCAATTATGGCGGCGTAGCTCAGTTGGCTAGAGCAGTCGGTTCATACCCGGCCTGTCCGCGGTTCAAATCCGTGCGCCGCTACCATTACCAACACAGCCCCGTAAAGGGGCTATTTTAAAATCCAAAAAAATATTCAGAAAGCGTTGGGAGGTATTCTAATGGCTAAAGAGAAATTTGAAAGAACCAAACCCCATGTGAACATTGGGACCATCGGTCACGTTGACCACGGCAAGACGACCCTGACTGCGGCCATCACCAAGGTGCTGTCCGAAACTCCGGGCTGCAAGGCCACTTTCGAAGCCTATGCTGATATCGATAAGGCTCCGGAAGAAAGAGAACGTGGTATTACCATTAATACCGCCCACGTTGAATATGAAACCGAAACCAGACACTATGCACACGTTGACTGCCCGGGGCACGCTGACTATGTAAAGAACATGATCACCGGTGCTGCTCAGATGGACGGCGCCATCCTGGTTGTTTCCGCTGCTGACGGCCCCATGCCTCAGACCCGTGAACACATCCTGCTGGCCCGCCAGGTTGGCGTACCTGCCATCGTAGTGTTCCTGAACAAATCCGACCAAGTTGACGATCCTGAACTGATCGAACTGGTTGAAATGGAAGTCCGTGACCTGCTGAGCCAGTATGGCTATCCTGGAGACGAAGTGCCCATCGTTGTGGGTTCCGCTCTGAAAGCCCTGGAAGGGGACAAAGAACAGGAAGACAACATCCGGAAACTGATGAAGGCTGTTGACGAATACATTCCTACTCCTGTCCATGACCTGGCCAAACCGTTCCTGATGCCTATCGAAGACGTGTTCACCATCACTGGCCGTGGTACCGTAGCTACCGGCCGTGTGGAACGTGGCGTGATCAAAGTTGGGGACACTGTTGAAATCGTTGGTCTGTCCGACGAAAAGAAACAGTCCGTAGCCACCGGTCTGGAAATGTTCCGGAAGACCCTGGATCAGGCTGAAGCCGGCGACAACATCGGCTGCCTGCTGCGTGGTATCGACCGTACCGAAATCGAAAGAGGTCAGGTACTGGCCAAACCGGGCACCATCCATCCTCATACCAAATTCAAAGGTCAGGTTTACGTACTGACCAAAGAAGAAGGCGGCCGTCATACTCCGTTCTTCAACGGCTACCGTCCGCAGTTCTACTTCCGTACCACCGACGTTACCGGTGTTGCTCACCTGCCTGAAGGCACCGAAATGGTTATGCCTGGGGACAACGTGGTGATGGATGTTGAACTGATCACCCCGATCGCCATCGAACAAGGTCTGCGTTTCGCTATCCGCGAAGGCGGCCATACCGTTGGTGCCGGTGTGGTTACTGAAATCGAAGGCTAATCGAATCACCGGATGTAAAACTGAGGCCGACCTATCCATCGGCCTCACTTTTTTGTTGACATCCTGGCGGTTCTATGATAACCTTTATAGGCGGCTTTTGGGAATCAAGAGTTTTGAATGTAAGTGAGGTGTTAAGGAATGGCAGCTGGAAACCGTGTGGGTATTACCCTGGCTTGCACCGAATGCAAACAGCGTAACTACCAGACTACGAAGAATAAAAAGAACGATACCGAACGTATCGAAATCAAAAAGTATTGCAAGTTCTGCAAAAAGCATACGTTGCATAAAGAAACGAAATAAGGTGGAGCGATACTATGGCAGGAACTCAATTCACCCCGGAAGTAAAGAGCACCTCTGGTGTGGGTGGTTTTCTCCGAGAAGTGAAAACCGAAATGAAAAAGGTAACATGGCCCACCAAGAGGGAACTGATCGGGTACACCATTACGGTGATCCTCTCCTCTCTCTTTGCAGCTTTCCTGATCTGGGCTATTGATGCTGTCTTGTCCGTACTGTTTCGCTTAGTGATGGGAGTGCAGTAAGCATGGAAAATCAAAAGCACTGGTATGTCATTCATACTTATTCTGGTTACGAGAATAAGGTAAAGATGAATCTGGAAAGCAAAATCCATTCCCTGGGTATGGAAGAGCAGATCTTCCAGGTGCTGGTTCCCATGCAGAATGAAGTAGACGCAAAGGATGACAAGCAGAAGGTCGTGGCGCGGAAAGTGTTTCCAGGCTATGTACTGATCGAAATGATCGTGGACGACCGGACTTGGTATGCTGTGCGGAACACCCCTGGTGTAACTGGCTTCGTTGGTACCGGCACAAAACCCATTCCTTTATCTGACCGTGAAGTAGAACGCATCCTGGGGGCCATGCCCAAAGAAGGAGAACAGACTGCTGCAGTCGGCAAGACTGTGGAAGAACCTGTAATCCGGATGGAATGCCCTGTAGGTTTGAATGATACCGTCCGCATCAAAGCCCCTGGCTTTACCGATATGGTAGGGACGGTAGCGGAGATCAACGACGAACAGCAGAAGATCAAAGTGATGGTCGAAATGTTCGGACGTGAGACTCCCATTGAAGTTAAATTCACCCAAGTGGAAGCTATTGAATAAGTAAGGAGGTGTAAATTATGCCTAAGAAAGTCGTTAAGATGGTCAAACTGCAGGTCCCTGCTGGTAAGGCAACTCCGGCACCTCCCGTAGGTCCGGCACTGGGCCAGGCTGGTATCAACATCATGGCCTTCGTAAAAGACTTCAACGAACGGACTGCCAAACAGGTTGGCCTGATCATTCCTGTTGAAATCACCGTTTTCGAAGATCGTTCTTTTACTTTCGTTACCAAGACTCCTCCGGCAGCTGTACTGCTGAAGAAAGCCTGCGGCATCGAAAAGGCTTCTGGTGAACCCAACAAGAACAAAGTTGCCACCATTAAACGTGACAAAGTTCGGGAAATCGCTGAAAGCAAAATGAAAGACCTAAACGCTGGCTCTGTTGAAGCTGCCATGCGCATGGTCGAAGGTACTGCCCGGAGCATGGGTATTACTGTAGAAGACTAATGTCTGAAAAACTGTGGGAGGCAAAAGCCGCTTGACCACAAGGAGGAACAAACAATGAGTAAAGCTGGTAAGAAATATACCGACGCCGCAAAGCTCATCGAAGCTGGCAAGGCATATTCCCCCAAGGAAGCAGTTGATCTGGTTAAAAAGACTTCTGTGACCAAATTCGACAGCACGGTGGAAGTTTCCGTCCGCCTGGGCGTTGATCCCAAGTACGCTGACCAGCAGGTCCGCGGCGCTCTGGTTCTCCCCAACGGCACCGGCAAATCCAAGACTGTGCTGGTATTCGCCAGAGGCGCTAAGGCCAAAGAAGCCGAAGCTGCCGGCGCAGACTTTGTTGGCACTGATGAATACGTGGAAAAGATCAAAGGCGGCTGGACCGACTTCGACGTCTGCGTAGCCACTCCTGACATGATGGGTACTGTAGGCCGTCTGGGTAAAATCCTGGGCCCCAAAGGCTTGATGCCTAACCCCAAAGTGGGTACTGTGACCATGGATGTCACCCGTGCCGTCAACGAAATCAAAGCTGGTAAAATCGAGTACCGTACCGACAAAGCCGGTAACGTACAGACTGCCATCGGCAAGGTTTCCTTTGACGCTGACAAGCTGCTGGAAAACTATCTGACTCTGATCACCACCCTGATCAAAGTAAAACCCTCCGGCGCAAAAGGCCAGTACATCAAGAGCGTAACCCTGAGCACCACCATGGGCCCTGGCGTTCCTGTTGACGTACTGAAAGCTGACAGCAACAAATAATCAAATAGAAAATGACCATCGGACCCAAGACAGCAGGCGCGCAAGCCTAACGGATTTCTACCTGCCTAGGTCGGAGTGTTGATAAACATGACCTCCGGCTGACCCGCCGAGAGGTCTTTTCATTGATTAATAAAAAACTGACGCAAGGAGGTGTACTACTGATGCATGACATTAGACCTGAAAAAGCTGGTAAAGTGGCAGAACTGAAAGATCTGCTGTCCAGTTCCAAAGGTGCTGTTCTGGTTGACTACTGCGGTCTCACCGTGGCTGAAGATACCGAACTGAGAAGCAAAATGCGTGAAGCCGGTGTGAAGTACATGGTTGCCAAGAACACCTTTATCCGCATTGCCGCCAAAGAAGCTGGTGTTGAAGGACTGGATTCCTATCTGGAACACAATACCGCCGTGGCCTTCTCCGCTGAAGACCCTGTGGCTCCTGCCAAGATCCTGAACGATTTCAGCAAGGACCACAAAGCTCTGGAAATCAAAGCCGGTATCCTGGACGGTAAAGTAATCGCCCTGGACGAAGTCAAGGCTCTGGCAGAACTGCCTTCCAGAGACGAACTGCTGGCCAAACTGGTTGGCAGCATGCAGGCCCCCATTTCCGGGCTGGTCAACGTACTGCAGGGGACCATTCGCAACTTTGTGTATACCCTGGAAGCCGTACGGCAAAAGAAAGAGCAGGAATCTGCTTAATCGGAAAACAGGCTGATTCTGCAGCCTGATGAAAACCATTACCCATTTCATTAAAAATTTTGGAGGTATGAAAAATGGATAAAGATCAAATCATGGAAGCCATTGAAAATATGACTGTTCTGGAACTGGCCGACCTGGTTAAAGCCATGGAAGACAAGTTCGGTGTTAGCGCTGCTGCTCCTGTTGCCGTAGCTGCTGCTCCTGCTGCCGGCGCTGCCGCTGCTGAAAAGACCGAATTCGACGTTGTTCTGAAAGATGCTGGTGCCAGCAAGATCAACGTAATCAAAGTTGTTCGGGAACTGACCGGCCTGGGCCTGAAAGAAGCCAAAGCTGCCGTTGATGCTGCTCCCAACGCCATCAAAGAACATGTTGCCAAAGCTGACGCTGAAGCCATGAAAGCCAAACTGGAAGAAGCTGGCGCTACCGTAGAACTGAAATAATTTCTGCTGGTATTTCAAAAGGACTGTCCCCCTGGGGCGGTCCTTTTTTACTGTTCGAAAAAAGATTACATTTCCTCTTGACAAAATACCCCCTGCATAGTAGGATATTAGCATATTGAAAAAAGCAATGAGCGGAACCAGTACCTTTGGGGAAGGCCGACAGAGAGTCCGGCGGCAGCTGAGAGCCGGGCGGCGGGAACCTTAGGGAATGCCTCCGTGAGCTGGGCCTCGAATTTCCAGTAGAGCGCCCCGGGTCAGCAGCCGTTATCCCTGCTGCAAAGGCCGGCCTTTGGATGCCGGTGAATCAGAGTGGAACCACGGGCCATCGTCTCTGTTGAGACGATGGCCCTTTTTGTTTACACAGACCAAGAGGTGTTGGATTTGATCAAGTTTCAGGATATCAGCAAAACTTTCAAGATCGGCAGCGGGGCTGTACAGGCTCTCCAGCATGTGAACCTGGAAGTGGAAAAGGGAGATATCTTCGGAGTCATCGGTTTCAGCGGGGCAGGAAAATCCACCCTGCTGCGGATGGTGAATGCCCTGGAGACTCCCACGGAAGGCCATGTGGAGATCGAAGGACAGGTCATAGACCAGTTGTCCCACAATGAGCTGCGGAAGGTACGGAAAAAGATCGGCATGATCTTCCAGCAGTTCAATCTGCTGGATTCCCGGACCGTCTACGAAAATGTGGCCATTCCCCTGCGGCTGAACCACACGGAGCCGGTGCAGCTGGACCGGACGGTAAAGACCCTGCTCCAGTTCGTGGGACTGGAAGACAAGGCCGGGTCCTATCCCATCCAGCTGTCCGGGGGACAAAAACAGCGGGTGGGCATTGCCCGGGCTCTGGCCACCAACCCCAGCATCCTCCTTTGCGATGAAGCCACCAGCGCCCTGGATCCGGAAACCACGGAACAGATCCTCCAGTTGCTCCGGCGGATCAACAAGGAACTGAAGATCACCATCCTGTTCGTCACCCACCAGATCCAGGTGATCCAGCAGCTGTGCAACAAGGTGGCTGTCATGGAACACGGCCGGGTGGTGGAACAGGGGTCCGTGCTGGAAGTATTCAGCAATCCCCAGCAGGAGATCACCCGGAAGTTCGTCCGGACGGTCATCCCGGACACCATCCCGGAAAGCATCCAGGCAGATCTGAAAAAGGATCTCCGTCCCTTCAAGCTGCTGAAACTCCGTTTCCTGGGCCGCCAGGCCTCGGAAGGAGACATCTCCGTACTTAATGACCGGTTCGGTCTGAAAACCAACATCGTTTTCGCTACGGTGACAGAACTCCAGCAAACTGCCCTGGGCCTGTTCATCCTCCAGTGCATGGATGAAGGAGACAAAATTGCCCGGAGTGAGGCATACCTGACCCAGCAGGGCATTCTGTGGAAGGAGGTGAGCCTGTCATGATCGACCAATTGGGTGTTCCCGCGTCCCAGCTGATCCTGAGCGCGGAACAGACATTGTACATGGTGTTCGTATCCCTTCTGGTGGGCTCCATACTGGCCATTGTCCTGGCCATGATCCTGGTGCTGACCAACGACAACGGGATCCTGAAGAACCGGCCCATTTATCTGGTGCTGAACACCATCATCAACATCATCCGGAGCGTTCCTTTCATTATCCTGATGGTTTTCATCATGCCCCTGACCAAGGCCATTGTGGGGACCCGGATCGGCACCACCGCGGCGCTGATCCCGCTGATCGTCTTCATCACGCCCTATCTCACCCGGCTGTTCGAGAACTCCATCCTGGATGTGAACCGGGGCATTGTGGAAGCCGCCCAGTCCATGGGGGCCTCCTATTTTGAAATCGTCTGGTACTTCCTGCTGCCGGAGGCCAAGGGATCTTTGATCCTGTCCATTACCACCGGCACCATCGGGCTGATCGGCGCCACGGCCATGGCCGGTGCCATCGGGGCCGGAGGCGTAGGGGACCTGGCCCTGACATACGGGTATGAACGGATGAACACGCCGCTGATGCTGTTTACGGTGGTGGTACTGATTGTCTTCGTCCAGATCATCCAGACCGTGGGCAACCACTTTGCGTATAAAACCAGAAATCATGGATAACAAATTTTGAGGGGGTAACATCATGAACACAAGCAAACTGAAAAAATGGCTGGTAATCGGATTGGCAGCGGTGATGACCACCGCCCTGGTGGCAGGCTGCGGCAGCGATTCCGGCAAAAGCGCCGACAAAGGGGCTTCCACCAAAAAGGAACTGAAGTACAGCAAATCCCAGGGTCCTTATTCCGACCTGTTTGAAAAAGGGGTAAAGCCCATCCTGGAAAAGAAAGGGTACAAGTTCGTTGGCAAGGACATGTCCGACCTGCTCCAGGCTGACATTGCCCTGAACGAAGGGGAAGTGGACTTCAACGTGGAACAGCACACCGCCTATATGGAAAACTTCAACAAGAAACAGAACGGCCATCTGGCGGCCATTACCCCCATCCCCACGGTTCCGGCCGGAATCTTCGCTGGATCCAAGAGCAGCCTGGATCAGGTGGCTGACGGGGATACGGTAGCCGTTCCCAACGATGCCGCCAACACCGCCCGGGCCTACGCCCTGCTCCAGAAGGCCGGCTGGATCAAACTGGATCCCAAGAAGGACCTGTCCACGGTGACCCAGCAGGATATCATTGAAAATCCCCATCACCTGAAATTCACCGAAATGAAATCCCTGAACATCCCGGCTGTCCGGAATGACTTCTCCTACATTGTGATCACCGGTGCCATCATCTACAACGCCAAGATCGATCCTTCCACCGCTCTGATGAAGGAAGATATCCTGCCGCACCTGCTGCTCCAGCTGGTTGTCCAGGACAAGAACAAGGATGCCCAGTGGGCCAAGGATATTGCCGACGCCTACAAGTCCGCAGAATTCCAGGAATACATGAAGAAGAACAACAAGGGTCTGTGGTTCGACCCCAATGCCAAGAAATAAAAACACGCAGACAAACCCCGGAGGCCCAGGCTGATGGGGTTTCCTGCTGAAAAGGAGACTTTGCCATGGATGTAAAAGAACAGGTGGCAGCCCTCCAGCCGGAACTGGTCCGGCTGCGCCGCCATTTCCACGAAAATCCGGAACGGTCCTGGAAGGAATTCCAGACCCAGAAAGCCATTGAAGCCTATCTGGATGAACTGGGGATCCCCTATGTGGAATCCTGCCATTCCGGGGTGATCGCCACCTTGAAGGGGCCCCATGCTTCGAACCGGATCATCGGGATCCGGGCGGACATCGATGCCCTGCCTATTACGGAACTGGGAGAAGCGGAATACAAATCCCGGAACCTGGGGACCATGCATGCCTGCGGCCATGATACCCACATTACCATCCTGCTGGGGACGGCCAGGATCCTGGCGGCCCTGAAGGACCAGCTGACGGTGACCGTCCGGTTCCTGTTCCAGCCGGCGGAAGAAGAAATTGCCAACAGCGGAGCCGCCTATATGAAGGAAGAACCCCTGGTGAAGGAATGCGACCGGCTGATCGCCCTCCATATCTGGAGCAAGATCCCTGCGGGCTGGGCTTCCCTACGGTATGGGCCTGTCATGAGTGCCGCGGATACCTTTGATGTGACTGTGGAAGGGAAGGGAGGCCACGGGGCCCTGCCTCATCAGACCATCGACCCCATTTTGGCCGGAGCGGAATTCGTTACCGCCCTCCAGGCCGTGGTGAGCCGGGAAGTGAATCCCCTGGAGCCCGCAGTGCTCAGTGTCACCCGGTTCCAGGGAGGCACCACCAGCAATGTGATCCCGGGAGAAGTCCAGCTCTCCGGCACTGCCCGGACTTTCAGCAAGGAACTTCGGGAAGCTTATCCCGGGATCCTGGAACGGGTGGCCCAGGGCGTGGGCACTGCCACCCGGGCGACTTTGCGGACGGTGTACCATTTCGGTCCTCCTCCCATGATCAACGACAAGGCCTGTGTGGATACGGGACGGAAAGCCTGTGCCAAAGTCTTCGATCCGGACAAGCTGGTGGACTGGGAACTCCAGATGGGAGGAGAAGACTTCGCCAAGTACTACAATCCCAAATGCCTGCTGCTGTTGGGCGGCGGCTTCCCGGAAGAAGACCGCCGGTATCCTCAGCACAGCCCCTACTTCGACATCGACGAAAAAGCCCTGGGACTGGGTGTGGAATATTTTGTCCAGTATGTATTGGAGTGGGAGGAGGAATTGAAGAAATAGGATAAGTAGGGTAAAATAAAGAGACTGTGGCGTTCTGCCCAGCCTCTTATTTGTTGATTACGGAAGGGAAGTAGGTATATGCAGCCTTATCTGATCCTTGGCTTTCTGATTGTCCTGGGCTATCTGGCCCATAATCTGACGGTATCTTATGCCGCCGGCCTCCTGGTCTTGCTGAAGCTGTTCCTGCCGGAGGAGAAACTGCTCTATTTCGGCGGCCACGGGGTGAACTGGGGGGTCATGCTGCTGATGGCAGCGCTGATGGTGCCCATCGCTACCGGGAAAATCGGTCTGGCGGAAACCCTGGGAGTGTTCAAGACACCCCTGGGCATGGCCTCTCTGGTCATCGGTGCCCTGGTGGCCTTATTGGGCCGCTGGGGGGTGGAACTGATGGGGGCGGATCCTCAGGTGGTGGCCGCCATGCTGATCGGCACCATCATCGGCGTCATCCTCTTCAAAGGCGTCCCCGTAGGTCCCATGATCGCCAGCGGGATTTTGTACTGTGTAATGAAAGTGTTGGGAATGGTGTTTCATTGAAAGGGGCTGTTGCATGCGCAACAGCCCCTTAGTCGGAAGTCGGGAGTCTGCAGTCGGAAGCCTCAGGACAGGATCCGTCTGGCTGGACGGATCCTTTTGATTCTGTAGAAACAGAATCGCAATCAATTTGAGAGATCATTTCGTCCAAAGGTTCTACACATTCAAAAAATTTGCCTACAAATTTAACCTTCGGCTCCAGACTTCCGACTCCAGACTTGAGCCGCTATGCGGCTCTACAGCTAAGGGTGGTGTTGCACGCAATGTGCAGCACCACCTCTTTTTACGCCAGTGCCTCGCCCAGTCCTTTGCACTGATTCAGGGCATCGTCATCCGGGGCGTTGTTGGCGATTACCGGATCAGCGGCCAGCACGGCGCCTTCGGCTTCCGCGTCGGCTTTCCAGCTGTCCATCCATTCTCCGGTGCCCCAGCCGTAGGAGCCGAACAGGGCGATTTTCTTGCCTTTCAGGCTGCCTTTCACTTCATCCCACATGGGCTGGAATTCCCCTTCTTCCAGGACTTCCGCTCCCATGGCCGGGCAGCCGAAGGCGATGGCGTCGAAATTGGCCACTTCCCCGGCGGAAAAGGCGGAAGCATTGTATTCCACCACTTCAGCCCCTTTGCCTTTGGCACCTTCCTCCACGGCCTTGGCCATGGCTTCCGTGTTGCCGGTCCCGCTCCAGAATACCACTGCGATTTTGCTCATTGTAATCCATCCTTTCCGCCGGCCACGCCGGCTGACAAACATTTTATTTAAGCCACCGCCAGCCTGCTGAGGGGAGTACCGGCGCAGTAGCAGCGCCAGTAGATCCGGGTGCATTTCTGGCATTTGGCAAAATAACAGGCGGCCCGTTCCCGGTTTCCGTAGGCCTTCCAGCACCCGGAACAAACGCCTTTGTCCCGGGGGGAGGCCATGTAGGCTTTCACATCTTCCAGAGGATAGTCCAGCAGGATGCCGATTTCATGAGGGAAGGGGTCCCGCCGTGCCAGGCGCAGGGCCATCTGGTCCAGGATCTCCTGACAGGTGGAGCCCTCATAGCCCTGGCGTTTCAGGAAGGAACTGCTTTCCGGATCCTGGAGAAGGATGCTGAGCCGGTGGGGGCGGTACACATACAGGAGGGCACTTTTCCGGATGCAGTCATAGCTCAGGACTTCCAGACGGATTTGTTTGGGTTCCAGGCTGCGCTGGATTTCCCCGATCTGGGCGAAAGGGCTGTCTCCGGGACGGAAAACGAAGCGGAACAGACTGGCGGCTTTGAGACCGGCCAGGGTGGGCGCGCACTGGCGCACCAGTTCTGTTTCCAGGGTGATGGTCATAGTGGAGCCTCCTTGAATAAGTTAGTTATGACTAATTAATAACCAAAGAAAAATGGCTGTACTTCGAAAAATACCAGCCAAAATAGTTAGCAATTACTAACTAAACGAAGTATAACAAATCCCTCTGTTTTGTGCAACCATTTTTTTTCTCCATCTTGCCACCGGACCGGTTTTGGGCTATAATGAGGGTATAATTAATCAAACGAATAATTATTTTACTGGTACAGATGGGAGCGATGACCATGAAATGGTGGAAACCTGTGGTGGTGGGGCTGTCCCTGACCCTGGCACCGGGGATGATGCAGCCGGCCCTGGCCGGGAAGAAGGATCCCCAGCCCAAGGCGGTGAAGATGCCCTCCTGGACAGAACTGGCCCAGAAGCAACCGGCAGCTTATGACAAGGCCACGCCGGAGGCCAGGCTCAGTGAGGAACAGCTGGCGGACTGGTGGAAGACCTTCCAGGACCCCAAACTGGACGCCCTGATCGAACTTTCTCTGAAAAACAACCGGGATCTCCAGGCGGCCCAGGCCCGGGTGGAAGAAGCACGGGCCCAGTTGGGGATCAGCAAGGGGGAAGCCCTGCCCTGGCTGAATGTGGGAGGCACCTACGGACGGTATGAAGCCCCTCAGGGGGTCAACGACAAAATCAGCGATATGAGTCCCTATCCGGGGATGATCAACCCGCCCAACCGGAATTCTTCCGTAGCCGGGCTGGGCATCGATGCTTCCTGGGAACCGGACTTCTTCGGCCGGCTGAAGGCCAAGAAGCAGAGCGCCGCCCACAACCTGGCAGCCCAGCATGCAGCCCTGTACAGCACCTGGGTGACCCTCAGTGCGGAAACAGCCCTCAACTATGTATCTCTCCGGACCCTCCAGCAGGATCTGGACCTGTTGGAACGGCATGCAGCCCTGGAAGGGGAAAAAGCAGATCTGCTCCAGACCAATTACAATGCGGGGCTGATCAGCGGCTATCCTCTGGAAGCCATGCGGACCCAGGAACAGAATACTCGGGCGGAGATCCCCCGGATCCGGCAGTCCATCCAGGAGACCCTTACCCGACTGTCCATCCTTACCGGGACGGAACCGGGCCAGCTCAATGACCTGTTGGAACCGGAAGATTTACCGGAAATCGATCCGGAACTGTATCATGCCATTCCCGCCAACCTGATGCGCCAGCGGCCGGATATCCGGGCGGCGGAAGAGCGGCTGGAAGCCCAGATCGCCCGGACCAAAGAGGCACGGGCGGAACTGAAGCCCCGGTTCACCCTGGACGGGTTCCTGGGGCTCATCACCCTGGGGGGCGGGAATCTGTTCGGTTCCGGCGCCCATTCCTTTGCCATTGCGCCTTCCTTCACCTTCCCCCTGTTCCATGGGGGACAGCTGCGGCAGAATGTGAAGCTGCAGGATGCCCGGGCCAAAGAATACCAGGCCCAGTATGAAAACACGGTGCTGAAGGCGGCCGGGGAAGTCCAGGATGCCATGACCGGTATCGTTCAGGAAAAGGAACGGAAAGACAAGCTCACCGCCGGGGTGGACAATGCCCAGGGGGCTTTCGACCTGGCGGAAAACCGCTTCCAGGCGGGACTCAGCGATTATCAGCCGGTATTGGACAGCGAACGGATCCTGCTTACCATGAAACGGCAGGAAAACCGCAGCCGGGGCCAGGAACTGGCGGACCTGATCCACCTGTACAAGGCACTGGGTGGCGGCTGGCAGCCGCTTACCGATGCGGAACAGGCGGAAATCAGCAGGGCAGAAGGGAAGGATAAATGATGGCATTTTGGGAAAACCTTTTACAGGACAAAAAGAAACTGGCGGCCCTGGTGGCAGCGGCAGCCCTGCTCATCGGCGGGGGCTCCTACGGTTACCACCGGTATCAGGTGCAGAAGGCGGCCCGGCAGCTGACCCTCTACGGGAACGTGGATGTGCGGGAAGTATCCGTGGCCTTCCGGGAAAGCGACCGGATCGCGGAAGAAATGGTGGAAGAAGGAGATAAGGTCACCAAGGGCCAGGTACTGGCCCGATTGGATACCGATGAACTGAAAATCAAGAAGAGCAAGCTCCAGGCTCAGATCGCCGCCCAGCAGAGCGTGGTGGACAAACTCCACAACGGCACCCGGGCGGAAGATCTGGAAGCGGCCCGGGCTAAAGCCGATGAGGCGGCAGCCCAGGCGGACCAGGCCCGGCAGGATCTGGCCCGGGTGGAGAACGCCTTTGCCTCTTCCAATGGAAAATCCGTCAGCAAACAGGACCGGGATGCGGCCCGGACCAAGGTGGATGTAACGGCGGCCCAGGCGGAAGCGGCCCGGCAGGAATATGAAAAAGCCCAGGCCGGTCCCCGGGATGAAGATGTGGCCAGCGGGGAAGCCCAGCTGAAAGCCCTCCAGGAAGACGCCAAACACGTGGACTACCTGCTGAGCCAGGCGGAACTCAAGGCACCGGCAGACGGGGTCATCCGGTCCCGGCTGCTGGAAGTGGGGGATATGGCTTCTCCTCAGAAACCGGTGTTCAAGCTGTCCCTCAATGAAAAGAAATGGATCCGGGTCTATGTCAGCGAAAAGGATCTGGGCCGGATCTATGAAGGGATGAAGGCGAAGATCTATACGGACAGCCATCCCAAGGATCCCATCGAAGGCCAGATTGGCTATATTTCCTCTACGGCAGAATTCACCCCCAAAACGGTCCAGACCACGGAACTGCGTACCTCCCTGCTGTACGAAGTCCGGGTCTATGTAACCGATTCCGACAATGTGCTGCGGATGGGAATGCCCGCCACGGTGCAGATCGACACGGAGCAGAGCCATGACTGAATGGGTGGTCCAGGCTGAAAAGCTGGACAAACTCTTTGATGACAAGCAGGGAAAGACCCATGCTCTCCAAGGCATCGACTTCCGGGCGGAAAAAGGGAAAATGACCGCCCTCATCGGTCCGGACGGGGCCGGGAAGACCACCACCATGCGGCTGATCTGCGGGCTCATGGACCCCACCGGCGGGAGCCTGAAGGTGCTGGGGCTGGATTCAGTGGCCGGGGCGGAGGAAATCCAGTCCCGGATCAGCTACATGCCCCAGAAATTCGGCCTTTATGAAGATCTGACCATCCAGGAGAATATGGATCTGTATGCGGACCTTCACGGGATCCCCCAGGATACCCGGAAGGACCGTTTTGCCAAACTGCTGGACATGACCGGGCTGGCTCCCTTTACCGGACGGCTGGCAGGGAAGCTGTCCGGGGGCATGAAGCAGAAATTGGGGCTGGCCTGCACGTTGGTCCGTTCTCCGGATCTGCTGATCCTGGACGAACCTACCGTAGGGGTGGACCCTCTCAGCCGTGACGAGTTGTGGATCATCATTAAGCAGATGGTCCGGGAAGAAAACCTCAGCGTCATTGTATGCACCGCCTACATGAACGAGGCGGCCATGTGCGACCATGTGTATGTGCTGAACCTGGGCCAGATGCTGTTTGAAGGGACTCCCCAGGAACTGAGCCAGGTGGCGGCGGGAAAATGCTTCGAAGTGGACCCGCCGGAAGAACTGCCCTACCGGGTGCTCCAGGGATCCCTGCTGGATGACACGGAACAGATCATCGATGCGGTTCCGGAAAGCGGTACCGTCCGGTACATTGCCGCCCGGCCCGGGGAACCCATTCCCACCCTGGAGCGGTGGAGCCTGACCCCCCGGGCGGTGGAACCCCGGCTGGAAGACGGGTTCATGATCCTTCTCCACCAGGCGGCGGATCTGGAAAAGACCCGGATCCCCCTGGCTCCTCTGGACAAGATCCCGCCCCGTCCTTCCCAGAATGAAGTGAGCATCGAAGTGAAGGACCTGGTGAAGAAGTTCGGGGATTTCACCGCGGTTTCCCATACTTCCTTCCAGGTCCACAAAGGAGAGGTGTTCGGCCTTCTGGGGCCCAACGGGGCCGGGAAGACCACTACCTTCCGGATGCTCTGCGGCCTGATCCCTGCCACCGGCGGCAAGCTCAGCGTGGCCGGGGAGAACCTGCGGACTGCCCGGACGGAGGCCCGGGCCAAAATCGGCTACGTGTCCCAGAAATTCGCCCTGTACACCAAGCTCAGCGTACTGGAAAATCTCCAGTTCTACGGAGGCATGTACGGCCTGCCCCGGAAGAAGCTCCAGGAACGGATCCGCACGGTGCTGGAGGAGTTCCAGCTCACCGGGACGGAATCCCACAATGCCGGGGACCTGCCGGGAGGCTACAAACAGCGGCTGTCCATGGCCTGCGCCCTGCTCCAGGAGCCGGAGATCCTGTTCCTGGACGAACCCACCAGCGGCATCGATCCCCTGGCCCGGCGGATGTTCTGGCGGGAAATCACGGATCTGTCCTGCAAAGGGACCACCATCATCATCACTACCCACTTTATGGAAGAATCCGAGTACTGCGACCGGATCATGATCCAGGACCATGGGAAGATGCTGATCATCGGTTCCACCGATGAAATCCGGGAAAAACTCCATAAACCGGGGGCCAACATGGATGCCATGTTCATCGACATCGTGAACCAGGCCCGGGCCAGGGGAGAGGAGGCAGCCCAATGAAAGATAATATGCGCCGGATCCGGGCTCTGACGGTGAAGGAGTTCCGGGAAGTGCTCCGGGACAATTCCAGCCTGGCCCTGGGCATCCTGCTGCCCATCCTGCTGATCCTGGTGATCGGCTACGGCATCAGCCTGGATGTGAAGCACGCCCCCATCGGGGTGGTGCTGGAGGACGCGTCTCCGGAGGCCCGGCAGGTGGTGGATTTCGTGGATGGATCGGAATACTTCCGACCTACATACATGACCAGCATGAACCAGGCGCTCCGAGCCATGGAACAGCGGAGAATCGACGCCATCCTCCGGGTGCCTCCGGATTTCAGCCGCCAGCTCCACCAGGGGGACGGACGGGTCCAGCTGCTGCTGTACGGCACGGACACCACCACCGCCATGAGCATCCAGAGTTATGTGGAAACGGCGGCGGCTCAGTGGTCCGCCCGCCAGATGGCCGGCCAGGGCGTGGGAGCCGTGGACCTGGAATCCAGGCTCTGGTTCAATGATGCCCATGAAAGCACCTGGTACTTTTTGCCCGGGCTGATCCTGATGATCGTCACCCTGGTGGGGGTGCTGCTCACCGCCGGGGTCATGGCCCGGGAATACGAACGGGGGACCTTTGAATCCCTGTTCGTGACTCCGGTGAAAAAAGGAGAGATCATTGTGGCCAAGATGATCCCCTATTTCTGCATTGCCCTGCTGGGGGTCTTCATCTGTCTGATCCTGTCCCGGTTCCTGTTCCAGGTGCCTCTGGTAGGGTCCCTGTCCCTGATTTTGCTGTTTTCCGTCCTGTACCTGCTCACCGCCCTGGGCATGGGGATGCTGATTTCTGTGGTGACCAAAGCCCAGTTCATGGCCATCCAGGTTGCCCTTCTGGTAAGCTTCCTGCCCAGCATCATGCTTTCCGGGTTCCTGTTCGACCTGCGGGCCACCCCCCGGTGGGTCCAGTGGATCGGGGAAGTACTGCCCTTCAAGCATTATCTGGTGGCCCTGAAGACCCTGTTTTTGGCCGGTGACCTGTGGCCGGTGATCCTGCCCCAGGCCGGCTGGCTGCTGTTTTTCATGGTGCTTTTCCTGGGCCTGGCCCTCCAGCGTATCCGAAAGAAGGTGGAATGAATGACGCCCTGGCAGCTATTTTGTCAGCAGGTCCGGTATATCTGCCGGAAAGAACTGCTGGCCATCTGGAAGGACAAGGCCTTCCGGCAGATTCTGGTAGTCCCCACTCTGGTCCTGGGGGTGATTTTCGGCTACACCGCCACCTTCAATGTGGAGGATGTGACTTATGCGGTATTGGACCAGAGCCATTCAGAGGCTTCCACCTCTCTGCTGGCCACCCTGGACGGCACCCGCTTTTTCCATCGGGTGGCGGATCTCCAGAATACCGCCCAGCTCAAGGATCCCATCGACCGGGAAGAAGCCATGGTGGTGCTGGCCATTCCCTCTGATTTTGAAGAGAAACTGGCCCGGGGAGAAAAAGCCCCCCTCCAGGTAATCACCGATGGCCGGAATACCATGACCGCCAGTCTGGCTTCCGCCTACACCTCCCGGGTGGTCCAGCAGTGGCTGGAAGCCCGGACCGGCCAGAAACCGCCCCTTTCCGTGGAAACCCGGACCTGGTTCAACCCCAACCAGCTGACCCTGTGGTATTTTGCTCCCGGGATCCTGGGGCTCATGAGCTTTTCCCAGGTGATCCTTTTGGCCGGCATGTCCGTAGCCCGGGAACGGGAGGAAGGGACCTTCGAACAGCTGCTGGTGACCCCGGCGTCCCCCCTGGTGCTCCTGATCGGGAAGGCGTTCCCTCCGGTGCTGGTGGGGCTGCTCCAGGGGACGCTGCTCCTGCTGCTGGATCTGTTCTGGTTCCAGGTGCCTTTTGAAGGGTCCTACCTGACCCTGTACCTGGTGCTGCTGGTCTATTTCCTCAGTTCCACCGGCATCGGGCTGAGCATTTCTTCCGTGTGCAGTTCCATGCAGCAGGTCCAGGTGTACACCTATGTATATCTGATCCCCAATGCCCTTTTGAGCGGGGTGGCCACCCCGGTTCGGAACATGCCCCAGTTCCTCCAGATCCTGACTTATGCGGATCCTCTCCGGTTTGCCCTGGATGCCATCCGCCGGATCTATTTTGAAGGAGCGGGCCTTGGCACCATTGCCCCGGATCTGTTGCCCATGGCCGTAGTGGCCGTCCTGACCCTCTGGCTGGCAGCGGTTTTATTCCGGAAGAATTTGGGGTAGAATGAGTGAAGAGTAAAGAGTGAAGAGTGCAGAGTGCAGAGAAATGGCAGGCGTAAATCATATTGTGGACAGTTTTCGAACTGGAGACACGAAATGGATCCGGTGTCCTGCAGAAACAAAAATTCTATACTCTGGACTGGTCAGTTAAGAAAGGAGTCATGCCCATGAATGACGTGCTGCGCAAAATGGTGGAGGACTATATCCACAACCGGATGCCGGAATACCTCCAGACTCTGTATGATGTGATCACCATCCCTTCTCCCACAGGAGAAGAGGACAGGAAGGCCCAGTGGATCCTGGAACAATTGGAAGCCATGGGGGCGGAAGGCGCATACCGGGATGAAGCCGGCAATGTGATCTATCCCCACTGCATTGAAGGAGTGGACAAGTTCCCTTTGTACACCGCCCATATGGATACGGTGTTTGCGGGAGTGGACAGGATCACTCCGGACATCGACGGGCACATCCTGAAGGCCCCTTCCTGCGGGGACAACAGTTCTGACGTGGCTGCCCTGCTGTTCCTGATCCGGATGATGCTGACCCTGAAGCTCCGGACGCCGGCGGTGTTCGCCTTCAATGTGGGAGAAGAAGGGCTGGGGAACCTGAAAGGGAGCCGGGCCCTTACTGATGCCTTCGGGGACCGGCTCAGCTATTTCATGGCCGTGGACGGGAACAGCGACCGGTTCGTGAACCTGGCCGTAGGGTCCCGGCGGTACGCGGTCCATGTGGTCACGGCCGGGGGCCACAGCTATGCGGCTTTCGGGGCGGCCAACGCCATCAACGAAGCCGCGGGAATCATCCGGGATTTCTACAGCCTCCAGGTGCCCAGAAATCCCCGGACCACCTACAATGTGGGGACCATCCAGGGAGGCACCACCATCAACTCTATTGCTGCGGAAGTGGAATTCACCGTGGACATGCGGTCCGTATCCCATTCCGAACTGGAAAAGCTGGATGCCGCCTTCCAGGCCATCCTGAAGGCCCATACCACGGACAAGGTAAAGGTGGAGACCCTGCTTCTGGGAGAGCGGCCCTGCAGCGAAGGGGTGCAGCACCATGAAATCCATGACCGGATCACCGCCATCCGGAAACGGGAAGGCCTGAAAACGGTGTTCAGTGCCAGCAGCACTGATGCCAACATCCCTCTTAGCCGGAACATCCCGGCCATCGCCTTCGGCATCAGCCTGGGCAAAGGGGTCCACACCCTCCAGGAAGAACTGGACATGACCAGCCTGGAACCGGGTCTGAAGCAGCTGGCGGCGTTTATTTGGGAGATGTAAGAGCTGATGACAGGGAAAGGGGCTGTTGCGCACGCAACAGCCCCTTTCCTATTCCCAATTTTCTGCGTATAATAAGAATCATAAAGAAAACTGCGGGAAACCGGGAGTTGGGGATGGTTTCCTTATACGGAAGGGGAATGGTTATGTCCAAGAAATGCAAACAGTGCGGCTGCGAACTGGCGGACGATGCCCTGTTCTGCGTCCAGTGCGGCGCCAAACAGGATCCGGTGGTGAAATGCCCCAAATGCGGTCATATGAACCCGGCGGCCAATGATTTCTGCACCGAATGCGGTACCCGGCTGAAGGAAACAAAGCCGGAGGAAAAGGGTGCCGGAGATGAAAAGCCGGCTGAATCCGTACAGCCAGCTCAGGAAGAAACTTACAAAGTAGTGGTGGCGGAACCGGTTTCCGGCGGCCAGGGAGGCGGCGGGAACCAGGGCTTCCAGAACTTCCGGATGCCTCCGGTTCCTCCGGAGGGCAACGGAAAGAAAAAGAAGATCCTGGCCATCATCGGGGTACTTGTGGTGGTCCTGGGACTGTTCTTCGCCTTTGGGGGCGGCAGCAAACCCATCCAGGTGAAATCCGGTGAAATCGTGGATGACTATATCCGGGACCAGAGTTCCGGAGATAAAAAATACAAGGACAAGACCGTCCAGGTTTCCGGTAAGGTAAAATGGAAGGGGCAGTTCAACAATTCCCAGAATTACAGCATTACCCTGGAAAGCCGGAAAAACGGCGGCAAGACCTATCAGGTGCTGGTGGATGTGCCGGCCAAACGGGCCAGCATCGTCAATGATCTGAAAATCGGGGATTTCGTCAATGTGAAGGGGAAATGCGTGGGTATCGTGAAACAGAAGAGCCCCACCCTGATCAGTGTCCAGATCAAATCCACCAAGATCAATGACCAGGATGCGGACTGAGGGGCAGGAGGCGTAACCCATGGCGAAATTTTGTGCCCATTGCGGGAATCAGCTGACGGAAGAGGAAAAATTTTGTCCGGTCTGCGGCACGCCGGTGCAGCAGCCGGCGGCCCCGGTTCAGCCGGACCAGCAGGAAAAGGGAGCAACCCAGCCGGCACCCCAGCCCCAGAAGGCTTCCTTTGAGACTTTCCAGCCCCGGGAAGATTTGCCCCACAAAAGCGGCCGGGGCAAATGGATTGCCCTGGTGATTCTCCTGATGCTGGCGGCGGCCGGGGCAGGGATCTTCTTTGCCCGGCAGAAGGATGCCGGGAGCGGGTCCGATGCCAAACCGGCGGTGACCCAGGAAGAAAAGAAACCGGGAACTTCGGCTCCCAAGACCCAGCCCAAGGCGGAAGGGGCTGACCAGAAAGCCGCGGACGGGAAAAAGACGGACAAATCCTTCGGAAAGATCACCGGTACCGACGTGCGTCTCCGGGCGGGTGCCGGAACCAATACGGATATTGTGGACTATTTCGATGAAGGAGAAAAGGTGGAGATTACCGGACGGAAGGACAACTGGTATCGGGTGAAACGGGACAACGGACAGACCGGGTATGTTTCGGTCCAGTTCTGCCGGCGTCTGTAACCGGCTTCCGGAAAGGAGGGGACCATGGGAAAATATCATGACGCGTACCAAAAACGGAGATGGAAGGGACCGGCCTGGGGCGTCTTTTTCATCCTGGTCCTGCTGCTGGCAGTGGGGTTCGCCATCAAAGGCTGCCGGGGCGGACAGCCGGCGGAAGAAGCAGAGGAAATTCCGGCGGCACCGGCTGTTACCAGGGATGTGCGCCAGACCCCGGAACCCCACGACTACTCCATCCTGGTCAAAAAAGGAGAATTTACCCTGTTCCTCCTGGACCACGGGGAACCGGTGGCCCAATGGCCGGTGGCCCTGGGGAAGAATCCCGGGCAGAAGCAGATGAGCGGGGACATGAAGACCCCGGAGGGAACCTTCCCGGTGGATGAAATCATCGATGCCTCCAGCTGGTCCCATGATTTCCACGACGGCAAAGGGGTGATCCAGCACGCCTACGGGCCCTGGTTCATCAGCCTGGATACCCGGAGCCTGAGCCAGGGAAAATGGGACGGCATCGGCATCCATGGCACCCACGACCCGGCCTCCATCGGCACCCGGGCCTCCGAAGGCTGCATCCGGATGAACAATGAAGATCTGGAAAAGCTGAAGGCCTGTGTGAAAGTAGGGACAAAGGTGACGGTGGAAGAGTAAAAGGCTGTCAGCGGCCGTTGACAGCTGACCGTTGACCGGCCTGGCTGCTTCAGCGGCCAGGTCTTGAAAGGAGAAATTCATGGACACCATTCGTCTTGTAAAGGAACCGGAAAACTTCCGGGCGGCCCTGTATGACGGGGCCGTGGAAATCGGAAAATGCACCTATGGGGTGACCCGTCCCGGGGTTTGGACCCTGGAACACACCATTGTGGATCCCCAGTACGGAGGCCAGGGCCTGGCCGGGAAACTGGTCCGGGCGGTGGCGGACATGGCCCGGGAAGCCGGGGTGAAGATCATCCCCCAGTGTTCCTATGCCCGGGTCCAGTTCGACCGGAAACCGGAATTTGCAGATGTGTATGAAAAAGAGTAGAGTGTACAGAAACAAAAGTCCCAGAAACTGTTAAAAGAGATACAGAAGTGAACAATTTAAACTTTTTCAGAAAAAATATTTGACAAGCTGTTTCTCCAGTGCTACTATACAACCATCAATTCAATAAGAACCAAAAACCTTTGAGGTGGAGATAACGCCAGAAAATGTGCGCACAGAGAGTCCGGGAAGCTGAGAGCCGGACCGTGGCAGTCTGACAAATGGACCACTGAGGGCGCGATGAAATCTTCGGAAAGTATCCCGCGACGCAGCACCGACGTTACCGGTGAGGAATGTGTTGGCATTCTGCTTGAGGTGTGGAGCTTTGGCTCCATTACAGGGTGGTACCGCAGGTTATGACACCTGTCCTTGTAGGAGGACAGGTGTTTTTTTACTGCAGAGACAGTGACTTGCAGGAACAGGCATCCAGGTGGAATATCCAACCTGGATGTCTTTTTCTTTTATCAGTAAGGAGGAACAGTCATGAAACAACAGAGTCTGGAAGAAAGCAAAGCCCTGGCCCAGGGATATGCGGCGGTGCCTGTGGTCCGGGAAATCCTGGCGGATACCGCCACTCCCATCGGCCTGGTGAGCCTGGTGCGGAAGGAAAGCAGCCGGTATTTCCTGTTGGAAAGCCTGGAACAGAACGACCAGGCTGGCCGGTATTCCTTCATCGGCTTCGACCCTGTTGTCCGGCTCCGGGCCAAGGACCGGAACGCCCAGGTGGAATTTGCCGGCAGCCGGATCCCGGTAGATCCCAACCGGCCCCTGGAGGCCCTCCGGTCCATCCTGAAGGCCTACCGGGTCCCCAAAATCCCCGGGCTGCCTCCTTTTACCGGCGGGTTCGTAGGGTATTTCTCCTACGACTTTTTCCAGTACTGTGAACCCAGCCTCCATTTCGACCCGGCCAAGTCTACGGCCTTCCCGGATTTCGACCTGATGCTCTTCGACAAGGTGATCGCCTTCGACCGGGTGCTCCAGAAAATGTACCTGATCGTGAACATCAAGACCGATGACCTGGAAGGGAACTACGCCAAGGCCCAGAAGAACCTGGATGCCATGGAAGCCCTGGTCCGGCAGCCGGTGGCGCCGCCGGCCTTCACCCCGGCTCATCTGGGGCCCATCACCAGCAATCAGGACAAAGCGACCTATGGAGAAAATGTGGAGAAAATCAAAGAACACATCCGGCAGGGGGATATTTTCCAGGCGGTGTATTCCCAGCGGTTCTCCGCTTCCTACGACCAGGATCTGTTCAACATGTACCGGATCCTCCGGACCACCAACCCTTCCCAGTACATGGTGCTGCTGAAGAACGACAATCTGGAAATCGCCGGTTCTTCTCCGGAAACCCTGATCAAGGTCCAGGACCGGGAAATCACCTCCATGCCCATTGCGGGCACCCGGCGGAGAGGCCGGACCGAAGAGGAGGACAAAGCCCTGGAACGGGACATGCAGACGGACCCCAAGGAACTGGCGGAACACAATATGCTGGTGGACCTGGCCCGGAACGATGTGGGCAAGGTGGCGGAATTCGGGTCCGTAAAAGTCCATGATCATCTGCTGGTGAAAAAGTTCTCCCATGTGATGCACATGACCACCCGGGTCACCGGTACTCTGAAGGAAGGGAAGGATGCCATCGACACCCTGTGTGCCGCCTTCCCGGCCGGGACCCTTTCCGGGGCTCCCAAAGTCCGGGCCTGTGAGATCCTGGATGGACTGGAACCGGAACGGCGGGGACCCTACGGCGGGGGCATGGGATACCTGGATTTTGCCGGGAACATGGACATCTGCATTGTGATCCGCACCGCTGTGAAATACGGGGACACCGTTTCCTTCCAGACCGGCAGCGGTATTGTGGCCGACTCCAAGGTGGAGGACGAATTCATGGAAACCATCAACAAGGCAGCGGCCGTACGGCAGGCTTTGGAAGCAACCACGGAGGCGTAACATGGAACTGATCATCGACAACTACGACAGCTTTACCTACAATCTGTATCAATATATGGGCACCCTGAACCCAGACATCCAGGTGATCCGGAACGATGCCATTACGGTGGAAGGGATCCGGAAGCTCCAGCCGGACCACCTGATCCTGTCTCCCGGGCCCGGCCGGCCCTGCGATGCAGGGGTCTGCGAACCAGCTCTCCGGGAACTGAAAGGGGAATTCCCCATCCTGGGGGTGTGCCTGGGCCATCAGGCCATCGGGGAAGTGTTCGGAGGCACCGTCACCTACGCCCGGCAGCTGATGCACGGGAAACAGTCCACGGTAACCCTGGACCGGATCTCTCCCTTGTTCAAGGGGCTGCCGGAACAGATCCTGGTGGGGCGGTACCATTCCCTGGCCATCGACCCGGATACCCTGCCGGAAGTCCTGAAGGCAACGGCCACTACGGAAGACGGGGAAGTGATGGCGGTGGAACATCGGGATTATCCCATTTACGGGCTCCAGTTCCATCCGGAATCCATCCTGACCCCGGAAGGCATGACCATCATCCGGAATTTCCTGGATCTGAAAATCACCAAGCAGGAGGCATAGATCATGATTAAAGAAGCCATCATCAAACTGGTCAACAAAGGAGACCTGACCTACAACGAAGCCAAGGAAGTGATGCTGGAGATCATGGGAGGCAAGACCACTCCCACCCAGAATGCAGCGTTCCTGGCGGCTCTTTCCACCAAAAGCGCCAAGGCGGAAACCATCGACGAAATCACCGGCTGTGCGGAAGCCATGCGGTCCCTGGCCACTCCCGTCCCCCATCCGGGGATGGAAGTGATGGAAATCGTGGGCACCGGCGGGGACGGAGCCCATTCCTTCAACATTTCCACCACCTCCGCCATGGTACTGGCCGCCGGCGGTGTGAAGGTGGCCAAACACGGGAACCGGGCGGCTTCTTCCCTGTGCGGCACTGCAGACTGTCTGGAAGCCCTGGGGGTGAACATCCAGCAGGATCCGGCCCTGGCTCTGAAAATGCTGGAGGAGACCAACTTCTGCTTCCTGTTTGCCCAGAAATACCATGCAGCCATGAAGTATGTGGGGCCCATCCGGAAGGAACTGGGGTTCCGGACCGTGTTCAATATCCTGGGGCCCCTCACCAACCCGGCCAAACCGGAAATGTTCCTGCTGGGGGTCTATGACGGCTACCTGGTGGAACCTTTGGCCAAGGTGCTGTGTTCCCTGGGGGTGAAACGGGGCCTGGTGGCCTACGGCCAGGAAAAACTGGACGAAATCTCTCCCAACGGGCCCACCACCATCTGTGAGCTCCGGGACGGGTACTACCGGTCTTCGGTGATCCGTCCGGAAGATTTCGGTCTGGTCCCCGGGAAGAAAGAAGACCTGGTGGGGGGGACCCCGGAAGAAAATGCCCGGATCACCCGGGACATCCTCTCCGGGAAGCTCCAGGGCACCAAACGGAATGCGGTGCTCATGAATGCCGGAGCCGGCCTGTTCGTGGCCGGGAAGGCGGATACCATCGCCGACGGGGTGAAACTGGCGGCGGAACTCATTGACAGCGGCAAGGCCCTGGCCGCCCTGGAAAAAGTCATCAAAGTCAGCAACGAATAAACGGAAGGTGCGGAACATGATCCTGGATACCCTGGCAGAAGCCACCCGGCAGCGGGTGGAAAAACAGAAAAAGGAAAAAGACTTCTACACCCTCCGGCGGGAAGCGGAAGCCCTGCTCCGGGACCGGGAGGGCTGCTTTCGGGAAGCCCTGGAGAGACCGGGCCTCAACTTCATTACGGAAGTGAAGAAGGCCTCTCCGTCCAAAGGGCTCATCGCTCCTGACTTTCCCTATGTGGCCATTGCCCGGCAGTATGAAGCCCTGGGGGCTGCCGCCATTTCCGTGTTGACGGAAACGGACTACTTCCTGGGCAGCGACCGGTATCTCCGGGAAATCCGCCAGGCGGTGGGAACGCCCCTCCTGCGGAAGGACTTCACCCTGGATGACTACATGGTGTGCCAGGCCAAGACCCTGGGGGCCGATGCCATCCTGCTGATCGCCGCCATCCTCAGCGACAGCCAGCTCCAGGAATACCGGCTGCTGGCGGAAAGCCTGGGCATGGACGCCCTGGTGGAAGCCCATGATGAAGAGGAAGTGGAACGGGCCATCCGGAGCGGCGCCCGGGTCATCGGAGTGAACAACCGGAACCTAAAGGACTTTACCGTGGACATCGGCAACAGCCTCCGGCTCCGGTCCCTGGTACCGGAAACCATTCCCTTTGTGGCGGAAAGCGGCATCAAAAGCCGGCAGCAGACCGCCCAACTGGAACAGGCCGGGGTCAACGGAGTGCTCATCGGGGAAACCCTCATGCGGAGCCCGGATATGAAAGCCGCCCTGGCAGAACTGCGGGGTGAGGTCCTGTGACGAAAATCAAGCTGTGCGGGATCCGGCGGCCAGAGGATGTGGCCATGGTGAACCGGGCCCAGCCGGATTATGCCGGATTCGTCTTCGCCCCCGGCAGGCGGCAGGTAACGGCGGAACAGGCGGAAAACCTCCGCCGGCAGCTGGACCCGGCCATTGCCGCCGTAGGCGTCTTCGTAAAGGCTCCTGTGGAAGAAGCGGCGGCCCTGGCCAACCGGGGCACCATCCAGCTGATCCAGCTCCATGGAGAAGAAGACGAAGCCTATGTGAAGGCCCTCCGAGAGCGGACAACGGCTCCCATCATCCGGGTGATCCGGGTACGGGGACCGGAAAGCCTCCGGGACCTGAACCGGTATGACTGCGATTATTTCCTGCTGGATACCTATTCCGGCAGCCAGTTCGGAGGGCTGGGGAAAACCTTCGACCACAGTCTGCTCCGGCAAGCCCGGTTCTCCAGACCCTTTTTCCTGGCCGGGGGACTGGATGCAGACAATGTGGCGGCGGCCATTGCTGGGTACAGCCCCTTCGGGGTGGATACCAGCAGCGGCATCGAAACTGCCGGAACGAAAGATGAAAACAAAATCCGCGCTTTTGTGAGCGCTGTAAGAAAAGAGGAAGAATCATGAGCAATGGAAGATTTGGCAGACACGGCGGCCAATATGTATCGGAAACCCTGATGAACGCAGTGCTGCAGCTGGACGAAGCCTACAACCGGTTCAAGGATGATCCGGAATTCCTTCAGGAACTGCGGACTCTGTACCATGACTATGCCAACCGGCCCAGCCTGCTGTACTATGCGGAAAAGATGACCAGGGATCTGGGAGGCGCCAAGATCTATCTGAAACGGGAAGACCTGAACCACACCGGGGCTCACAAGATCAACAACGCCCTGGGTCAGTGCCTTCTGGCCAAAAAGATGGGCAAGAAACGGGTCATCGCCGAAACCGGCGCCGGCCAGCACGGGGTGGCCACCGCTACTGTGGCGGCTCTCATGGGCCTGGAATGTGAAGTGTACATGGGCAAGGAGGACACCATCCGCCAGGCCCTGAACGTGTACCGAATGGAACTTCTGGGGGCCAAAGTGGTGCCAGTGACCACCGGCACCGGCACCCTGAAGGACGCGGTCAGCGAGGCCATGCGGGATTGGTGCACCAATGTGGAAAACACCTTCTATGTGCTGGGATCCTGCATGGGGCCCCATCCCTATCCCACCATCGTCCGTGATTTCCAGAAAATCATCGGGGAAGAAGTGAAAGCCCAGATGCTGGAGAAGGAAGGCCGGCTGCCCGATGTGGTCATGGCCTGCGTAGGGGGCGGCAGCAATGCCATCGGCTTGTTCTACGATTTCATCCCGGACAAAAACGTCCAGCTGATCGGGGTGGAAGCCGCCGGCCGGGGAGTGAACACCGCGGAAACCGCCGCCACCATCGCCCGGGGGAAACCGGGGATCTTCCACGGGATGGAATCCTATTTCCTCCAGGATGAAGACGGGCAGATCGCCCCGGTGTACTCCATTTCCGCCGGTCTGGATTACCCGGGAATCGGGCCGGAACACGCTAACCTGTACGATACGGGCCGTGCCCAGTACGTGCCCATCACCGACGACGAATCGGTGGAAGCGTTTGAATATCTGTCCCGGACGGAAGGCATCATTCCGGCCATTGAAAGTGCCCATGCGGTGGCCTATGCCATGAAACTGGCCCCCACCCTGCCCAAGGACAAGATCATCGTGGTGAACCTGTCCGGCCGGGGGGACAAAGACGTGGCAGCCATTGCCAGATACAAGGGGGTAGATCTGCATGACTAGGATTACTGACGCATTCAAGAAAAAGGGGAAGCTGTTCATTCCCTTCATTACCGCAGGGGATCCGGACCTGGACACTACGGAAAAACTGATCTATGCCATGGAAGAGGCAGGAGCCGGGCTCATTGAAATCGGCATCCCCTTCTCCGATCCCACTGCCGAAGGGCCGGTGATCCTGGAAGCGGACACCCGGGCCCTGGCTGCAGGGACCAGGATCAAGGACATTTTCGCCATGCTGGCCCGGGTCCGGGAAAAGACCCGGATCCCCATGGTGTTCCTTACCTATGTGAACCCGATCTTCACCTACGGCCGGGAGAAGTTCTTCCAGCAGTGCCGGGATGTGAAAATCGACGGGGTCATCGTCCCCGACGTGCCCTATGAAGAAAAGGACACCATCGCTCCGGAAGCGGAAAAATACGGGGTGGAGATTATTTCCATGATTGCTCCCACCTCCCACCAGCGGATCCAGATGATTGCCAGAGAAGCCCAGGGATATATTTACCTGGTTTCTTCTCTGGGGGTCACCGGGGTGCGGAAATCCATTACCACCAACCTGAAGGAAATCGTGGACAAGATCCGGGAAGTCTCCGACAAACCCATTGCTGTAGGCTTTGGCATCTCTACCCCGGAACAGGCCAAAGAAATGGCAGCCATCAGCGACGGAGCCATCGTAGGCAGCGCCATCGTGAAACTCTGCGCCCAGTACGGTAAAGACGCCGTGGAACCGGTGAAGGCGTACGTAAAGGAAATGGCAGAGGCAGTGGAAGAGGCGAAGTGAAACAAGGCTGTTGCTTCTCCGCCAGCTGCGGCCCGTGACCAGGGGGTGTGAATTCTTTCACACCCCCTTTTTCTGATGCATCCATTTCTTTTTTACGGTATAATAGAAATGAAAGAAGGAATGATCATAAATTGTAACGTTTAAGGGAGAACCATCATGCTGGGAAAATATAAAGCGGTGATTGCGGGAATCGGGGTCCTTTTGGCGGCGGTGACGGGATTTTTCCTGCTGGGGCCGGGAAAGAAGCCGGACCCGGGCCAGGTGGCCCAGATCCAGGGGAAACGGAACATCCTGGTGATGGGAGTGGACCGGCGGAGCGGCGATACCGGCCGGTCTGACACCCTTTTTGTGACCATGCTGGACACTTCCCGGAACCAGGCAGCTCTTTTGTCCATCCCCCGGGATACCCTGGTCTCCATTCCCGGCCACGGCTGGGACAAGGTGAACCATGCCTATGCCTACGGAGGCCATGAACTGAGCCGGAAGACTGTGGAAAACTTCCTGGGAATCCCCGTCAGCAACTATGTACTGGTGGATTTCCAGGGGTTCATCAAGCTGGTGGATGCCATTGGCGGGGTGGACATCGATGTGGAAAAGTCCATGCAGTATACGGACCCTTATGACGGGGAAAACGGCCTGGTGATCAATCTCCAGCCCGGGAAACAGCATATGGACGGGACCACCGCCATCCAGTACGTCCGGTATCGGGATGAGGAAGGGGACATCGGCCGGGTGGCCCGGCAGCAGAAGTTCATGAAGGCGGTGTTCGCCAAGCTCCGGTCCGCCAGCCTCCTGACCCGGGCCCCGGAAATCGCCCATACTCTGTACCAGAGCATCGATACGGATCTGTCGGCAGGGGACCTGGCATCTCTTTTGGTGACCTTTGCCAAGAACGTGTCCGGCACCTCTCAGCTGGAAACCGCCATGGTCCAGGGAAGCCCCGCCTATATTGATGACATCAGCTACTGGATCCCCAACATGACGGCCCTGCGCCAGCAGGTGGCCCAGCTCCAGGGGGTCCAGCCAGGGGAAGGATACCGGATGGCGGCCCAGGCAGCCAAGAAGAAGTATGACGAACTGCTGGGCACCAACAGTGCCGCCGGCAGCGGTGAGAAACGGACTCTCCAGGTGCAGAACCAGGAACTGAAGAAAGCCGTGGAAAAAGCCCGGAAAATGGACAAAGAAAAAGCGGCCCTGCCTGTGGGAGACAGCAGCGGTACCGGCAAGGGCAGCACGGCGCCCAATCTGCCGCCCCCGCCGCCCCAGAAACCCCCCCGGGCCTCCCTGGTCAACTGCAGCGGCAATCCTCAGTACGGAGTGGAAGCGGCCAATGACGCCCGGAACGCCGGGTTTGCCATTGTGAGCATCACCAACGGCAGCCCCATGGATCGGACCCAGGTGCTGATCAATGCCGGCAGCAGCGCCGCCGAAGAGCGCACCGGAGCCCTGCCTTTCGACTTCCAGCTGATCCAGGGAGCCGTAAGCCCCAGCAGCGGGGATGTGGTGATTTATGTAGGACGGGATTATGGGAAGTAGGGGGGTGAATGAATTCACCCCGGTCGCGGACCGCGACTTATAGCTCGCGACTCGCGACCAAAAGTGGTTGTTGCCTACGCAACAGCCACTTTTTTACTCTACCAACATTATATGAATTAACCAACAAATAAAATAACTATGAAAAAACTGAAAATATTCTTGAATATTGTATACAAGAGTGCTATAATGCAACTGTAAGTTGAATTTGCCCCTCATTTGGCCCTTGTTTTCAAGGGCTTTTTTTTTTTGGCGTTTTGCCCGTCAGCGGTCAATGATCAGCGGCCGGATGATAAAATTTGCAGGCAAATTCTATGAATGTGTAAATTGGACCCGTAGGGGCTCCACGCCGGGGAGCCCGCTTTTGCATCGTTGGTTCGTGCATTCAGCGGGGCACCGGGCCTGCGCCCCCTACGGTCTGACCGATTTTAAGATCAATTTGTTAAAATTGATTTCCTTCGGCTGTCAACCCTGTAGGGGAAGTCATTGACAAAACAGCATTACAGGCCTAAAATGAAAAACATCACGAATGTATACAAAATGCGGGACTGTCCCGCAGAGCAGGAAAGTAGGATGGTAGAACATGCATATCGATATCCACACCCGTTTCATTACCCTGTTGGGAGATCCCCTGGCCCAATCCTTTGCGGCCCGGATGCAGAACAGAGGGTATGAGGCGGCAGGGCTGAACCTGGTGTATTTCTACACGGTGACCGGGAACGAACACCTGGGTGAAATCATCCAGGGACTGCGGCACATGCCCTTTGCCGGGTTTGCCGTCACCAAGCCCAACAAGGTGAAAGTCCTGGAATACCTGGACGAACTGGATCCCCTGTGTGCCAAAATGGGGTCCAGCAATACGGTGGTGAAACTGCCGGATGGACGGCTGAAAGGGTACAACACCGACGGGGTGGGCTTTTACCGGGCCCTGGAGGAAGCCGGGGTGCCCGTCAGCGGAAAGACCTTCTTCTGCTTCGGCAGCGGCGGAGCCGGCCGGGCCATTTGTTCGGCGCTGGCCTACCATGGAGCCGGCCGGATCCTGATTACGGATCTGGTGGAAGAAAGCGCCCGGAGCCTGGTGGCGGACATCAACAAAAACTTCGCACCTGTGGCGGAATTCGTGGCTTATGGAGATTTTTCCCGGGTCAAAGAAGCCAATGCCGTCATCAATGCCAGCGGGGTGGGCATGGGGAAAACCGCAGGCCGGACCCCTCTGCCTCCGGAATACATCCGGCCCGGCCAGTTTTACTTCGACGCCTGCTACAATCCGGCCCGGACCCGGTTCCTGGAAAATGCGGAAAAAGCCGGGTGCCCGGTGCTGAACGGGCTCACCATGAGTCTCTACCAGGGAACGGCCCAGGTGGAACTGTGGTCAGGGAAGAAGGCTCCGGTGGAAGCCATGGGTCAGGAACTGGAGAAAATCCTGGCAGAAAAAAAGCAGCAGGAGTAGGGCTTCTGCTGCAAAGTAGCAAAGTAGAATGGAGAGAAACAAAATGGAAAATGTGAAGGAAAGCAGCAAGACAGTACAACGCAACTCTGTAAACGCTCTGATCCACTGGCTGGATCTGCACCTGGAAGAGACCTTCCTGGTGGTGATGCTGGTTCTCATTGCCGGCATCACCATGCTTCAGGTCATTGTCCGGAAAATCCCGGGCATGGCGTCTCTCACCTGGGCAGAAGAACTGTGCCGGTTTTTGTGGATCTGGAGCGTTTTTCTGTCCCTGCCCTATACCATCCGGATGGACAGTATGCTCCGGGTGGGGGTGCTGAAGGACATGCTCCCGGAAACTCTCCGGAAGGTGCTGAATCTGGTGGTGGACGGGATCACTCTGGGCTGCATGGGGGTCCTGGGCCTTTACGCGGTGGAAGTGGTGTCAGTAATTGCTGAAAGCCACGAGATTTCCCCGGCTATGCAGTGGTCCATGGCCTTTGTGTACAGCTTCATGGTCCTGGGGTTCTTCCTGGGAGTGGTCCGGTCCGTCCAGATGCTCTGGATCCATGTCCAGCATCTCCAGGAAAAGGAACTGTCCACCCTGGAACAGACTCTCCAGGATGCGGCTGACGAAGCGGCCCTGGCCCGGGAAGGGGATGACTGAATGTCCGCGGTACTGATTTTTTCCGTCTTTCTCCTGGCCATTGCTCTGTCCCTGCCTATCGGCATCAGCATGATCCTGGGGGCCACTGCTCCCATTGCCCTGTTCCATCAGGGAGGCACCATGGGCCAGGTGCTGAACAATGCCTTTTCCGGGGCCAATTCCACCCCCATCCTGGCAGTGCCCCTGTTCATCCTGGGGGGTGTGATCATGGCCAAAGGCGGGATTTCCCGGAAACTGTTCAACTTCTTCGCCTTTTTTGCCGGCCGGATCCCCGGAGGCCTGCCCTGTGCAGTGATCCTCACCTGCCTGTTCTACGGGGCCATTTCCGGCTCCGGTCCGGCCACCACGGCGGCAGTGGGAGCCATGTGCGTGCCCTTCCTGACGGAACTGGGCTATGACAAGACCTGGAGTGCCGGTCTGGTGGCCGTGGCCGGGGGCCTGGGAGTCATCATTCCGCCTTCCATCCCCTTTGTGCTCTATTCCCTGGCCACCGGGGTTTCCACCGGGAAACTGTTCCTGGCGGGGATCATCCCCGGCTTCCTGGTGGGCCTGGCCCTGATGGTCTATGCGGTGATCCACTGTCTCCGGAACGGGGAGGACAAGGACAAAGTCCGGGAACGGATGGAAGAACTGTCCAGGATGGGTTTCCTCCAGCTGTTCCGGGACAGCGCCTGGGCCCTGCTGTGCCCGGTGATTGTCCTGGGAGGCATTTACACCGGGTTCACCACCCCTACGGAAGCGGCGGCGGTGTCCGTGTTCTATGCTCTGCTGGTGTCTCTTTTTGTCTATAAGAACATGACCTTCGGGGATATCCTGCCCATGCTCCGGGAATCGGTCCGGACCTATGGGGGACTGGCCTTCGTGCTGGCCTTTGCCACCGCTTTCGGACGGGTCCTGTCCATGACCCGGGCTACCAAAGCGGTGGAAAGCTTCATCCTGGGGAACTTCACCTCCGGGGTGGCGGTCCTCACGGTACTGGTGCTGATTTTCCTGGCCCTGGGCATGGTGATGGACACGGGACCGGCCATCATCATCCTGGTACCGGTGCTGCTGCCGGCCTGTAAAAAGCTGGGAGTGGATCCCATCCATCTGGGGGTGGTGCTGGTGTGCTGCCTGTCCATCGGCCTGGCCACTCCGCCTTTCGGCCTGGACCTGTTTGTGGCCGGGAACATTGCAGAACAGCAGCCCATGAGCGTGGCCCGGAAATCCGTTCCGTTCATCTGTGCTTTCCTGGCGGCTCTGGTGGGCATCACCTACATTCCGGCGCTTTCCACCTTCCTGCCGGCATTGTGGTAAGAAAGGACGGAACAGCCATGGATAGAATATGGAAGAAACTGGCCGCAGCCTGCCTGGGAATGGTGCTCCTTTTGGGGACAGCTGCCTGCGGCAGCCAGCCGGCGGCCGAAAACAAAGAGAAGGAAGCCGGGCCCTATGCCGGTCTGCCCAAAGTGGTGCTGGTGGGAGGGGATTCCTCCGGCAAAGGCTCCGTGGGCCAGCGGTTCGGGGAACTGGTGGCCCAAAAGGTGGCTGAACGGACCGGCAGCCAATTGACCATCGACTACCATCCCAATGCGGAACTGGGCGGGGACGAAGACCTGCTCCGGCAGCTCCGGGCCAACGACATCCAGCTGGTGGTGGGCCAGATGGCTCCGGTGACGGCTTTTGTGCCGGAGGGAGCGGTGTTCGACCTGCCCATGGTCTTTGCTCCCTATGACGGGAAAACCATCGACCGGGTACTCAACGGGGACGGGTCCTTCCGGCAGAAACTGGCGGCGGCCTATGACCGGGCGGGGCTCCACTATATGGGGACCCTCCAGAACGGCACCTACCGGCTGATGACCTCCAACCGGCCGGTGAAAAGGGTGGAGGATTTCCAGGGGCTGAAGATCCGCACCATGAGCAACCGGAACCATATGGCCTTCTGGTCCGCCCTGGGAGCCAATCCCACGCCTCTGGCCTGGCCGGAACTGTATTTTTCCCTGCAGAGCGGCATTGTGGATGCGGAAGAAAATGCGGCGGACAGCATCCTTTCCGCCAATTTCAACGAAGTCCAGAAATACGTGGCGGAAACCAATGTGATCCTGTACGCCAACGAAATGGTCCTGAACAAAAAAGCTTGGGAGAATCTGCCCAAGGCATACCAAAAGGCTTTGGAAGACGCGGTCCGGGAAGCCCGGGAAGAACTGGCACCTACCCTGATCCAGGTGGACCGGGACTGCAAGGAAAAACTCCAGAAAAAAGGCATGACCCTGGTGGCCTATCCTCCGGAATTCTACCAAGCAGTCCGGAACCAGCCCGCCGTCCAGGAACTGTACAAGAAAATAGACGCCCAGACTGGAGGACTGGGAACGGTGATGAGAGAAGAGCTGGAAAAGTAAGAAAGGGGCTGCTGCAGCGCAGCAGCCCCGTCAACGGTCCGCTGACCGCTGACCATTGACCGCTGACAAAAAAAGAACTGTGAAAAAATGATTCCTCATTTTTTCACAGTTCCTTTTTTCATACCCGTTGAATCACCTGGGCCAACAGGTCCGCCGGGAGCTGGCCGGGGGCGGAGGCGGCTCCGGCGGTGCCGAAGGTGACGGCGGAACCGAACCGGCCTCCTCCGATCCGGGTAATGGCCCCCATGGGCCCCATGGCCATGGTGATCACCGGAGTCCTGGGATGGCCTTCCTTCATTTCCAGGGTGGCGGCCAGAAGGGTCAGCACATCTTCTTCCTTCTGGGGCATCACCGCGTATTTGGCCAGGTCGCAGCCCAGGTCCTGCATGGTGCACAGGGTCCGGACCAGGGTTTCCCGGGAGGGAGTCTTCTGGAAATCATGGCAGGATCCCACCACCTTGATCCCGGCCCTGTGGGCCCGGTTTACCAGATGTTCCATCACATCTTTTCCCCGGGACAGCTCCACATCCACCAGGTCCATGGCTCCGCTGTCCATCGCTTCTTCCAGCAGCCGCACATAGTCTTCCGTGGAAATCTCCAGCTGTCCCCCTTCCACCGTGGTGCGGATGGTGAACAGCAGGGGCAGGTGGGGAATCCGCTGCCGGAACAGGGCCAGGGGAGCCTGCCAGCTTCCCGGTTCCCGGATGGAGGCGTAGCAGTCTCCCCGCCACTCCGCCAGGTCGCAGGGAGCTTCCGCCAGGGAATCCAGGGCTTCTTCCAGCCCGGACAGGGTAGGGGCCGTGAGAGGGATGGCGATTTTCGGCTGCCCTTCGCCGATTGCCAGATTTTTCACAAGTACAGGTTGGGCCATGATGATTCGCTCCTTTTTTCGTCTTTGCTCCAGTATACGGCAGCGGCTGGAAAAGTGTCAATGAAGGCTCTATTCTGTGGACAGGAAGGCCGTTCTTTCAGTCTCTTCTCCAACCCTGTTTTTCCGCACTGCCAAACTGTACAAAAGTTCGAAAAATTCGCTTTTCTATGCTATAATTTTTTTGTACAACCGCAGCCAACAGCTGCACCGGCAAAAATGCGACTGCAGAAAGAAGGAATGTGAAATGTCCGATCAACCCAAGAAACAGAGAAAGATGCTCAGCTCCTATTCCATCGTGTTCCTGTTCCTGATCTTTACCGCCATCCTTACCTGGTTCGTGCCCCAGTCGGTGGTGGTCAATGATCACGGAACCAAGAAGATCATCTACGACGCCATTATGGTCAAAGGGAAAGTGGTCGCAGGCCAGGGACTCCAGCCCATGGGACTGTGGGACATCATCATGGCACCGGCCAAGGGCTTTGTAAAGGCGGCCCAGCTGTGCTTTGCCCTGCTGATGGCCGGGGCCTTCCTCCACCTGCTGAACTATGTGGGAGCCATGCGGGCCGGGATCGGCTGGCTGCTGAAACGGTTCACCGGCAAGACCCTGATCGTGGTACTCACCTTTTTCTCCGCCCTGTTCGGTGCCGTCTACGGCCTGTGGGAAGAAATCCCCGCCTACTCCATGGCGGTGGTGCCCCTGTTCGTCCTAGCCGGCTATGATGTGATCACCGGGATCGGGGTCCTGACCGTAGGGGCCACCGCAGGCAATATGGCCAGCGTGGTGAATCCTTTTTCCATTGGCGCAGCCGTAGGGGCCATCGGCAACGAAAGCCTGTCCCTGGGCAGCGGCATCGTCCTCCGGCTGGTGCTCTTTGCGGTGCTGTATCTGGTGGCCTTGGCCTATGTGCTCCAGTATGCGGCCCGGGTGAAGAAAGATCCCTCCAAATCCATTGTAGCCGGGCTGCCGGTGAACACCATGGTGGAGGAAAAACAGGAAGAAGTGGAAATCACCACCCGGCAGGCCCTGTCCATCGGGCTCCTGGTGCTGATCGTCATTGCCATGATCTGCGGCTATGTGCCCTGGGATTCCATCAAGTTCGCCGACGGGACCACTGCCAAGACCCTGGTGAACCTGCCCTTTACTTCCCTGGCCAAGGTACCGGTACTGGGGAACCTGCTGGGGGCGGAACACTATACCCAGTTCGGGGACTGGTACTTTGAAGAATTTTCCTTCGTGTTCCTGGCCGGGGCCCTGCTCCTGGGAATCATCAACAAGATCCCGGAAGCCACCTTCATCAAAGAATTCATCGCCGGGGCCCGGGACCTGCTCAGTGTGGTCCTGGTGCTGGCCATTGCCAACGGGATTTCCGTGATCATGGGCAGCAAGACTGCCGGCATGTCCGTCACCTTCGTGTACTGGATCCAGAGCGCCCTCCAGGGTGTGCCCTCCTGGGCCTTCTCCCTGGCGGTCATCGGGTCCTATGTGGCCATCGGTTTCTTCATGCAGTCCACCAGCGGGGTGGCCGGAATCACCATGCCCATCCTGGGGGCCGTGGCCTATGCCCTTTATGAAACCGCTCCCATCGGACCGGTGGGCGGCCAGGTGCTGCTGATCGCCAGCTTCACCATCGGGCTCAACTTCACCAGTGCCCTGTACCCCAGCGCCACCAACATGGGGACCCTGGAACTGTACAAGGTGCCCTATGATATCTATCTGAAATTCATCCTGAAAGGCGCCCTGCTGCTGCTCATTACCGGGGCCGTGATCGTTTCCGTGGCACCCATGCTGGGCATCCTGTAAACCCTTGGAATATAAGGAAACCAACCAACAAGCAAAGGAGTCGTAGCGTCATGACTGTACTGGATTCTCTGGAACCCCGCCGGGTGTTCCATTTCTTTGAAGAACTGTCGAAAATCCCCCATGGATCCCGGCACACCAAAGCCGTCAGCAACTGGCTGGCGGATTTTGGCCGGCAGCGGGGGCTGGAAGTCCATCAGGATGCCCTGGACAATGTGATCCTGGTGGGACCGGCTTCCCCCGGCTATGAACAGGCGGCTCCGGTGATCTTCCAGGGCCATATGGATATGGTCTGCGAAAAGGCACCGGACTGCACCAAGGATATGGAAAAAGAAGGCCTGGACCTGGAAGTGTCCGGGGATGAAATCACTGCCCGGGGCACCACCCTGGGAGCCGATGACGGGATTGCCGTGGCCATGGGCCTGGCTCTCCTGGATGATCCCGCCATTCCCCGGCCCCGGCTGGAAGTGGTGTTCACCGTGGATGAGGAAATCGGCATGCTGGGGGCGGAAGCCCTGGATGCTAGCGGTCTCAAAGGCCGCCGGATGATCAATATGGATTCGGAAGAGGAAGGGGTATTTACCGTAGGCTGCGCCGGCGGCGTGGATGTAAACTGCGCCCTGCCCGTCCGCCGGGAAGTCTTTGGAGGCACCTGCCTGGAACTGAAAATCAGCGGCCTGACCGGAGGCCATTCGGGAGCGGAAATCGGCCGGGGACGGGCCAATGCCCACATGCTCCTGGGACGGCTTCTGCTCCATCTGGACCGGGAAGCCCTGTACCGGCTGGTGGAAGTGGAAGGCGGCACCAAGGACAATGCCATTCCCCGGGAAGCCCGGGCTCTTTTGGTGACCCCGGAACCGGACCGGCTCCAGAGGGCGGCGGAAGCTTTCGGAGAGGCGGTCCGGAAGGAATACCATGTGACGGATCCGGAACTCCAGGTGGCTGTTGGACCAGCTGTAACGGAAACCCTGCCCATGGACCGGACTTCCACAGAAAAGGTCCAGTGCCTGCTGACCAGTCTGCCCAATGGCGTCCAGGCCATGAGCCCGGAACTGGCGGGCATGGTCCAGACCTCCCTGAACCTGGGGATCCTGTATACGGAGAGGGACCAGGTCTGTGCCGGTCTCCTGGTCCGGAGCAGCGTGGAAAGTCAGAAGGAAATGGTGGCGGAACGGATCGAAGGACTGCTGCGGCAGCTGGGAGGTCAGGCCTTCCGGGAAGGGGATTACCCGGGCTGGGAATACCGGGCGGATTCCCCACTCCGGGATCTGTTCGTCCAGGTGTACCGGGAACAGTACGGAAAGGACCCTAAAGTGGAAGCCATCCATGCGGGGGTGGAATGCGGCATGTTCGCCGCCAAGCTGCCGGGACTGGACTGCATTTCCCTGGGGCCCACCCTGACGGAGATCCACACCTACCGGGAAACCATGCACATTGCTTCTGTCCAGCGGACCTGGAACCTGCTGCTGGAAGTATTGAAGCGGATGAAATGAGGTGTGCAGCATGAACGATCTGGAACAGCGGACCCAGGCCATCATCGAAGCCTGTGTAAAAGAAAAGGAAACCAATCCCCTGGCCGTTTTCCGCCATGTGGCAGGACAGGATTTCGTCCGGATCCATGGGCCGGAGCACCATGTGCTGGACGGGGCCTGCCTGCTGACGGCCCTCCATAACGCCGGCATGGAATTTGATTTGGAGGAGATGCTCCAGAAGCTCCGCCGGGAAGGACTCCAGATGCCCGGGGCCATGTGCGGCCACTGGGGAGTCTGCGGGGCCGTGGCATCCGTAGGCGCCGCCCTGGCTCTCCTGGAAGGAACAGGCCCGTTGACCACCGGTTCTTCCTGGGGCAGCCACATGACCTGTACCTCCCAGGCTCTGGCCAATCTGGCAGCCATGGGGGGACCCCGGTGCTGCAAAAGGGACGCCTATACAGCTCTCAAAACCGCCATTCCCTACGTAAAAGAACGGTTCGGGATCACCCTGCCGGAAGAAAACACAGTCTGCGGGTTCTATCCAAAGAACGGGCAGTGTCTGGGGGAGAGGTGTCCGTATAATCCGGGATATAAAAAATAGGGGGGAAGGGATTCACCTGCAATCCAGAAAGAGGTTGTTGCATCTGCAACAGCCTCTTTCTTCTTCCCCCATTCTAGTGTAAAATAGATTAGATATGTCTACGCTAAAGCATTGGAGGAACGTGTATGAAGAAAAAATACTGGCTGGGGTTTTGGGCCGCGGCGGTTTTTTTGCTGTTTTTCATGAATTCATCCCTGCCCCTGACGGACAGTGTGGAAGGGAACTACGCCCTGACGGCCAAGGAAATGGTCCTCAGCGGAGACTGGCTGTCTCCCCAGATCTATGGCCGGTACTGGTATGACAAACCGGTCTTTGCCTACTGGATGATTGCCCTGGGGTTCAAGATCTTCGGGTTCAGCGAATTCGGGGCCCGGTTCTTTCCCTCCCTGTTTGGGCTGGGAGGCCTGTGGCTGACGGTCCAGGCGGGAAAACGGCTGTACCGGGAAGAAGTGGGTTTCCTTAGCGGTATTTTGCTGCTTATGACCCTGGAATTCTTTACTATTTCCAAAAGCGTCCTGACGGACGGGATGCTGTTCCTGTTCATGGACGGGGCCCTGCTGTGCTTCTTCCTGGGGTACAGCAGCCGGGAAAAGAACTGGTACTACGGGGTGTACATCCTGTCCGCCCTGGCCACCCTGACCAAGGGCCCTATTGGCTTTCTGATGCCCGGGCTCATCATTACCCTGTTCCTGCTGTACCAGAAGGACTGGAAATGCCTGAAGGATGCCAAGCTGGCCACCGGGATCCCGCTGTTCCTTTTGGTGGCTCTGCCCTGGTACATAGCCATGGCCCGGGTCCATCCGGATTTCCTGGGCAGCTTCCTGGGGACCCAGAACGTGCTCCGGGCTACCGTGTCCGAACATCCCCGGGACAATGTGGTCTGGTACTATACGGCGGTGAACCTGCTGAACGCCTATGCCTGGGTGGGCTTTGTCCCCGGCATGCTCTGGAGCCTTCTGCGGAAAAACGGGAAATGGAACTATCCGGCTCCCCGGGAAGCTTTCCTGCTGCTGTGGATCGCCGCCATTTTCGTGTTCTTCCAGTGTATGGCCACCAAATACATCACCTACACCTATCCCCTGCTGCTGCCTCTGTGCGTCCTGACGGCAGATTACATCTGGAAAAAGGGCAGCCGCCTGGATATCCGGGGGATGCTGGTCGGAAACCTGCTGTTCTACGGGGCGCTGACCTACGCCGCCTCCCAGGTGACAAAGCTGGCTCCCGGGGTGTTCCCCAATCCCCAGAACCTGTTTTATTTCATGCTCCTCTACACTCTGTGCATGGCGGTGCTGGCCTTTCACAAGTATAAAGGCAAAACCAGCCAGGAAGTATTTTCCACGGTGGTGCTGCTGACCATCGCTTTCCACTGCTGCAGTCTGGATCTGCTGGCCAAGCCTTTGATGGAGGATGTGACCGGGAAGATGGCGGCCCAGTTCATCAACGCCCTGGTGCCGGAAGACATGCCCATCTACATCCGGGGCGGGGGCTATCCCACTTCCGGGGTGTTCTACACCGGCCGGGAAATGGTGATGCTGGTGCCTGATGAGGAGGCGGATGCCTTCAAACCCCGGAAAGACAGCTGGTCCGCCAAAAACATCATGCCCTGGACCACTTACGGACAAGTCCGGCAGCAGCCGGGAAGGGCCCTGGTACTGGTGGACACCAAGACACGGAAACTGAAGACGAAACTGGAAGAAGACTGGCCCGGGACCTGGAAACGGGTGAAATTGCCCGGCCAGTGGACGGTAATGATCAAGGAAAGGTAGGCAGCCATGGAAGAAGAAAAAATCCGTTCCTATCTGGAACGGCAGGATTTCATCGGATTTCAGGTGCATCAGGAGGAACTGGACCATCCGGAACGGCTCCAGCGGTATTTCCAGCTGCTGGAGACGGTAGGGAGCCAGCCGGCTCTGGCCCGGAAGTTCTGCAGCCGGTGGGGACTTTCCTTTGCCGGGGACTGCGGGGAGGCCCTGTGGGAAAACAAAAAAGCCGTGGCCTTTGTCCGTAAACTGGGGGAGGCCTTTCCCTTTCTCTTTTTCCTGGCGGAAAAGGAAGGGGAGACCCTGAAGCTGCTGGTGATGCTCACCTGTCAGAGTGACAAATTGGAAGGGGACAACCTGTCCCTGGATCCGGAAAAGTTCAACGGCTTTCTGAAGAACCAGTTGAAGGGGCTGCTGCTCCTCAGCCAGAAAGCGGGGCTGAGCCCGGAAAATGCCCAGGGGCTGATCCAGAATATCTATGAATATTTCGGACTGTCTGACTGAGTAGTCAAATTCACAAATTATTCATGGGTTTGCCCTTCCTTTGACACAGGTCATGGGTATACTAATAATCGTAACAGGGATTACCCCTCCTTGTTACATCTTCCCCATCAAATCATCATAAACAACTTCCTTTCAAGGAAAAAGCCTTCTGCTTCCCCAGCAGAAGGCTTTTTCCTCTTTTATTTCGTCTGTTCCAGATTCTCCGGTTCTTTGATGACCCCGTGCTTCCGGGCAAACTCCAGGAAGGTACGGATGGTTTCGTTTTCCACAGAGTTTTTCTGCCACAGCATTTCGATTTCATAATACAGAGGGGGATTCAGGGAAATGGGCACCAGTTCCGGTTCCCGTTCCGCCACCGTCCGGTACAGGAAGCCGCCGGCTACGCCGCTGCGGATCAGCTGGATCTTGGTGTACAGCTGGGTGGTGGACCACTGGATCCGGGGGGTGCACCGTTCCTGATGGAACCGCTCCAGGATGGTTTCCCGGAATTTCTGGCTGTTTTCGATTTCTACCAGATCATCCTGGGCCACCTGGGGCAGGGACAGGACCTTTTCCCGGGCATAGGGATGGCTCTGGTTTACACAGTAGACGATTTCGCTGCGTTTCATGGCACGGGCGGCCATGGTATCCTGATCCCCGTCCTGGCCGCTGACGATGGCAATGTCGATCCGGTCATCCTGGAGCGCCTTCCGGAGGGACAGGGAATTCCCGTGATGGAGTTCCAGCCGGATGTCCGGATGGTCCTTGTGGAACAGGGCCAGAAGAGGAATCTCCAGAGCCTCGATCATAGGGGGCAGGCCCACCCGGATGGAGGTGTTCTTTTTCTGGAGACGGGTCATATCATCGGCAATCTGCTTGGCTTTTTGGAGCAGTTCTTCCACTTCCAGAGAAAAATAGGACCCTTCGGTGGTGAGAATCAGCTTTTTGTGGGACCGTTTGAACAGTCTCAGCCCAAATTCTTCTTCCAGTTCTCGGATCGCTGCTGAAACCGCAGGTTGGGATATATGCAGTTCTTCGGCCGCCTTGGTGATGCTGTGCTGCCGGCAGACCTCCTGAAAATAGCGCAGTTGATGTAATTTCATGAATACGTCCTCCCAAACCTGGGGACTTTACCTTGTGAAAAAGTCCCGATTTCTGATTCTTGTCTGAAATATTGTGTCTTGTATACATTATATACAAAAGCAAAAAGAAAAATAATAACAGGTTTTCTTATGTAAAATATAAAAGAAATGTATAAAAATGAAAAAACACGGTGCTGTGGGAAAAACAACGGTGAAAACCAGCAAATCCTGTTATAATAGATACAAAAATCACAGTTTTCTTCTCTGGATTCCAGAGGGGAATTTGCAGGAGGTACCATGCATCCAAATCATTCTTCGCTGGCCCTGTGCGGGCTGTTTACGGCTCTCATGGCAGTGGGGGCCTTTATCCATATCATGATTCCCCTGGGCATCTGGCAGGTGACCATTTCCCTGCAGATTTTCGTGGCGGTGCTGGCCGGACTGTTCCTGGGCCGCCGGCAGGGGTTCCTCAGTGTCCTGGCTTACCTGGTGCTGGGGCTCTGCGGGCTGCCGATTTTCGCCCATGGAGGCGGGGTGGGGTACCTGGCCAAGCCCACCTTCGGGTTCCTGCTGGGGTTCCCCTGTGCAGCCTGGGTCACGGGAGCCCTGGCCGGGGACGCACCTCTCCAGGCCGGCCGGAAACGGCTGGTGGGAGCGGCCCTGGGGGGAGAAATGGCCTACTACTTCTGCGGGCTCCTGTACTATGATGTGATGTTCAATTTCGTCCTGCAGAATACCGGGGGCATCGGCCTGGTCCGGCTGCTGGAAATCTGGTTCCTGAGCACGGTGCTGCCGGACGGGGCCCTTTGTGTACTGGCGGTGCTGGTCTATGGAAAACTGGCCCCCAGGGTAAGGAGATAAGATGAAAAAACTCATTGTAGCCACCCGGGGCAGCCGGCTGGCACTGGCACAGACTCATATTGTATGCGGTCTTCTGAAGGAAGCGGGGGTGGAAACGGAAGTCCGGACCATTACCACCGCAGGGGACCGGGACCGGATCCACGCCTTGGTGAAAATCGGCGGCCGGGGGATCTTTGTCCGGGAAATCGAGCGGGAACTCCTTAGTGGAGAGGCGGATATCGCCGTCCACAGTGTCAAAGATCTGCCCTATCAGCTGGCCCAGGGGCTGGTGATCGCCGGTACCCCCCGGGGGGCGGATTCCCGGGATGCCCTGGTGCTGCTCCGGGATAAGGAACTCCGTGAAGGCAATGTGGTGGGCACCGGCAGTCCCCGGCGGATCCGGGAATTCAGCCGGCAGCGGCCGGACCTGCAGTTCCGGGATATCCGGGGGAATGTGACCACCCGGCTCCACAAGCTGGAACGGGGAGAGTATGATGCCATCGTATTGGCCATGGCAGGCATTGAACGGCTGGAACTGGACATGGGCCGGTTCCAGGTGATCCCCTTTTCTCCGGAGAAAGTGATCCCTGCCGGCTGCCAGGGCATCATCGGAGTGGAATGCCGGACCCAGGACCGGGAGCTGGTCCGGCTCCTCCGGCAGCTCTCTGATCCGGAGACCTGGCGCCGGTTCCGGTGGGAACGGCAGCTGTTCTGCGCTATGAAAGTAGACTGTTCCTGCCCGGTGGGAATCCACTGCCGGCTCCTGCCCGGGGAACGGATGGAACTGATGGCTATGGTGGACGGGAAACGGGCCCGGCGGATGGGAAAGGAAAAGGATGGGCAGGCGCTCTGCCAGTCCCTGAAGGAGGAACTTTATGACCGGCACTGAAAATACAGTGGGAAAAGTGTGGCTGGTGGGAGCCGGCTGCGGACGGGGCCTTCTGACCCAGGAAGGACGCCGGATACTGTCCCGGGCCCAGACCGTGCTCTACGATGCCCTGGTGGCCCCGGAAACCCTTCTGGAAGCCAGTCCGGAAGCGGAACTGCTGCCGGTGGGAAAACGGAGCGGACGGCACAGCGTGGCCCAGGAAGCCATCAATGCACTGCTGATCCGGAAGGCCCGGGAAGGCAAAAGGGTGGTACGGCTGAAAGGGGGGGACAGTTTTGTCTTCGGCCGGGGGGGAGAAGAAGCCCTGGCTCTCCAGAAGGCCGGGATCCCCTGGCAGGTGGTGCCGGGAATCAGCTCGGCCATTGGGGTGCCGGAACATTTCGGCATCCCGGTGACTCATCGGGGACTGGCCCGGTCCTTTACGGTGATCACCGGCCATACCCGGGACGGGGCGGAAGAGGACTGGCAGGTCCTGGCTCATCTGCAGGGTACCCTGGTATTCCTGATGGGTCTGGAACGGGTGGAAACCATTTGCCGCCGGCTGATTCAGGCCGGCAAAAAAGCGGATACGCCGGCCTCCGTCCTTTGCGGAGGATACGGAGAAGGGGAAAAACGCATTGACGGGACCCTGGAGGACCTGCCGGAAAAAGCCCGGCAGCAGGGGGCCTTCCCTCCAGCGGTGATCCTGGTGGGACCGGTTGCCGGCCTGGGACTCTGCCCGGAGGCGCCGGGGAAAAAAGAGAAAATCCTGGTAACCGGCACCCTCTCGTTCTGCCGGGAAGTGGCACGGGAACTGGCTGAGGGCGGCAGGGAAACAGGAGAACTGCCCCTTCTGGCCGCAGAGCCACTTTGGGGGAATATTCCTGAAGACTTCGGACAATGGGACTGGCTGGTATTCACCAGCCGGAACGGGGTCCGGCTCTTTTTCCAGTGGTTCCGGGAAAAGAAAAGAGACTTCCGGCTCCTGGGGCAGGCCCGGTTTGCCTGCATCGGGGAAGGGACCGCCCGGGAACTGGCAGAGCAGGGATTCCAGGCGGATCTGCTTCCGGAATGCTACACGGCAGAAGCGCTGGGAAAGAGTCTGGCTGAAAAAATGGGACCTGGGGAGCGGTGCCTGCTGCTCCGGGCGGAAAACGGGTCCCCGGATCTGGTCCGGGAACTGGAAAAGGCCGGGCGGCCATACAGGGATGCTGCTGTGTACAGGATCTGCCCCCGGGAGGGACAGCCGGAAAAAGGGACCTGCCTGGCTCCGGATGTAATGATCTTCGGCAGTGCCGGAGGGGTCCGGGTCTTTTTCCAGCAGTATACCCTGGCTTCGGAAACCCGGGTCCTGTGCATCGGTCCGGTTACGGCCCGGGCTGCCCGGGAAGCCGGCTGCCTGGAGGTGGAAACAGCCCGGGTCCATTCAGCAGCGGGGATCCGGGCGGCCCTGGAACAGCCGGGAGGGGAATCATGAGCTATTTTCCTTTGATGGTCCAGCTGGAGGATGCTCCGGTGCTCCTGGTGGGAGGAGGCAGGACAGCCTTCCACAAGGCAAAGATCCTGGTGGATTTCGGAGCCCGGGTCCAGGTGGTGGCTCCGGAACTCCTGTCGGAATTCCGGGAGCTTCCGGTCCGGTGGGAGAGCCGGACCTTCGAACCGGAAGATCTGGACCGGGGGGACTGGATCCTGACAGTGGCGGCTACCAATCACCGGGAAGTGAACCGGACCGTAAGCCGTCTCTGCCGGGAGAAGCGGATCCCGGTGAATGTGGTGGACGATCCGGAGCTGTGTTCCTTTATCTTTCCGGCCCTGATCCGGGAAGGAGAAGTGGTCTGCGCCGTCAGCAGCGGAGGCCGGAGTCCTTTGGTGGCCCAGTATGTGAAAAAAAAGATCCGACAGGCCCTGCCGGAAGGACTGGGGGCCCTCAATGAAAAAATGGGGAGCTTCCGCCGGCAGCTGAAGGTGGCGGAACCGGATCCCCAGGTCCGGAACCAAAGGCTCCGGGAACGGTTCCGGAAGCTGCTGGAAGAGCTGCACCTCTGACTGCAATAAAAACCTTTCGAAATGGAAAAATATTTTCCAAAAGTACTTGCATTATTTTGAGAGTCTGTTATAATAAAAACCGTAAGAGATAACAAATATCAACAAATAGCAAGTCCTTAAATAAAGGGCTTGACCATTTAGGGGAGGCAATATTATGAAAAAATTCATTTGCAGAGTGTGCGGTTATGTGTATGAAGGGGAAGAAGCTCCGGAAAAGTGCCCTCAGTGCGGCGCTCCCAAAGACAAGTTCGATGAACTGAAGGAAGGCGTGAAGGAATACGCTGATGAACACGTGGTAGGCGTTGCCAAAGGCGTGGATGAACGGGTCCTGGAAGGCCTGCGTCAGCACTTCACCGGGGAATGCTCCGAAGTGGGCATGTACCTGGCCATGAGCCGGGTGGCTGACCGGGAAGGGTATCCGGAAGTGGCAGAAGCCTACAAACGGATCGCTTTCGAAGAAGCGGAACACGCTGCCAAGTTCGCTGAACTGCTGGGTGAAGTGGTTACCGACAGCACCAAGAAGAATCTGGAAATGCGGGCTGCCGCTGAACAGGGTGCCTGCGCCGGCAAGAAGGAAATCGCCACCCTGGCCAAACAGCTGGGCTACGATGCCATCCACGACACCGTTCATGAAATGGCCAAAGACGAAGCCCGTCACGGCCGTGTATTCGACGGACTGCTGGCCCGGTATTTTGCAAAATAAGAAGGTAAGGCAGGGAGAGGTTGCTGCACAAAAGGTGCAGCAACCTCTTTTTCTATGGTAAAATAAAAAAAACACAAATGAGGGGGAATCGAAATGCAGGAGGCTTTGAGACGGCGGAATGAACTGCTGGCCCAGGTGGTGATCCGGGGGCTGGCATCCCGGAACATGAAGGGGTATTATGCGGCAACGGTGGAAGAGGCGGTGCAGAAGGCCCTGGAACTGATCCCGGAAGGCAGTGTGGTGAACATGGGCGGCAGCACCACCGTACGGGAAAGCGGTCTGGTGGAGAAACTGAAGGAAGGCAACTGGACCTTCATCGACCGGGACGAATATCCCACCCGGCGGCCGGCCCATCTGAAGGCCTATGATGCGGACTGGTATCTGGCCAGCTGCAACGCCATGACCCGGGACGGGATCCTGGTGAACATCGACGGCAATGGCAACCGGGTCTCCGCCATTTCCTACGGGCCCCACCATGTATTGTTCCTGGTGAGCCTGAACAAGGTGTGTTCCAGCCTGGAAACAGCCCTGGACCGGGCGGAAAACACGGCGGCTGCGGTCTGTGCCCAGAAATTCGACATCCAGACACCTTGTAAGACCACCGGGTTCTGTTCCCACTGCAAGGCGCCGGAAACCCGCTGCTGCCAGATCCTGATCACCCGGTATGCCCGGCATCCGGAACGGGTCCATGTGATCCTGATCAACGATCAGCTGGGTTTCTGACCGGGAAGAAAAGGGAAAGGGAGTTGGCGGACCAACCCTTCCTTTCCCTTTTTTGTGGTATAATGGATTCACTTTGAAACCAGAAGGAGACCGTGATGTCTGATTATTTTATTTCTCAAGTATATCCTTCCGATAAACGGACCAATGCCCAGGTGGATGCCCTGCTGGAGCAGGAGGGAATCCGCCGGGATGCCAACCTGGACTATACCTGTGTGATGTTCGACAATGATTACCGGGCCATTGCCACCGGAAGCTGTTTCGGCAACACCCTCCGGTGCATGGCGGTGGACCATCACCACCAGGGGGAAGGGCTGATGAACGAGATTGTGTCCCATTTGGTCCAGTACCAGTATGAACGGGGAAATCTCCACCTTTTCCTGTATACCAAATGCAGTTCCGCCAAATTTTTCGGGGACCTGGGTTTTTATGAAATCGCCCGGATCGAAGACCAGATCGTCTTTATGGAAAACCGGAAGGAAGGTTTCTCCAGCTATCTGAACCAGCTGGCCCGGAGCCGGGTGGAAGCTCCCAAAGTGGCGGCCATTGTCATGAACGCCAACCCCTTTACCCTGGGGCATCAGTACCTGGTGGAAAAAGCGGCGGCAGAAAACGACCTGGTCCACCTGTTCATGGTCAGCGAGGACGCCAGCCTGTTCCCCTATGCCGTCCGGAAGAAGCTGATCCAGGAAGGGACACGGCACCTGGCCAATCTCCGGTACCATGACAGCGGTCCCTACATCATCAGCCAGGCCACCTTCCCCAGCTATTTCCAGAAGGATGCGGAAGCGGTGATCGCCAGCCATGCCAACCTGGATCTGGCCATTTTCGTGAAGATCGCCCGGAAACTGGGGATTACCGCCCGGTATGTGGGGGAAGAGCCCACCAGTGTGGTCACCGGCCTGTACAACCAGGTGATGGAAAAGCGGCTGCCGGAAGCGGGGATCCAGTGCGTGGTGGTGCCCCGTCGGGAAGAACAGGGCCAGGTGGTCAGTGCCTCCACAGTACGGAAGGCCATCCAGGAAGGAAACTGGGCGCTGGTACGGGAGCAGGTGCCTCCCACCACCTGGGACTTCCTCCAGAGCCAGGAAGCCCGGCCCATCCTGGACCGGATCCGGAAAGAGCAGGACGTGGTCCATTACTGAGGACCCGTCTTGTATTTTCCTACTGTATCTGTTATAATTACAAAGCAAAATCGAATACAGCTCATCAAGAGTGGCGGAGGGAATGGCCCTGTGAAGCCACAGCAACCATGGCCCTGGGCCAACGGTGCTAATTCCTGCAATGCGGTTTGTCGATTGTAAGATGAGAGTCCCATAGGTACTCTCATTTTGGGAGTATTTTTTTTTGTGTAAGGAGGAAATAATGAAGAAAGTATTTACGTCTGAATCTGTCACGGAAGGCCATCCTGACAAAATCGCCGATCAGATCTCTGATGCGGTGCTGGATGCCATCCTGGAACAGGACCCGGATGCCCGGGTTGCCTGCGAAACCCTGGTGGCCACCGGCCAGATCCATATTGTGGGGGAAATTTCCACCAGCTGCTATGTGGACATTGCCAAGATTGCCCGGCAGACGGTGATCGACATTGGCTACGACCGGGCCAAATATGGTTTTGACGGAGCCACCTGCGGGGTGCTGATCTCCATCGATGAACAGTCCCCGGACATTGCCCAGGGGGTGGATGAATCCGATGAATCCAAACAGGGCGCCCAGGGAGAAGAAGAAAAAATCGGCGCCGGGGATCAGGGGATGATGTTCGGCTATGCCACCGATGAAACGCCTGAATACATGCCCCTGCCCATTTCCCTGGCCCACAAGCTGTCCCGCCGGCTGGCCCAGGTCCGGAAGGACGGCACCCTGCCTTATCTCCGTCCTGATGGGAAGACCCAGGTCTCCGTGGAATATGATGACGACAAACCGGTACGGGTGGACACCATTGTGGTTTCTGCCCAGCACAGCCCGGAAATCACCATGGAACAGCTGCGGAAGGACATCCTGGAACAGGTGATCCGGCCGGTGGTGCCGGCGGATCTGCTGGATGAAAAGACCATTTACCACATCAACCCCACCGGCCGGTTCGTCATCGGCGGGCCCCAGGGGGATTCCGGCCTCACCGGGCGGAAAATCATCGTGGATACCTACGGGGGCATGGCTCGTCACGGAGGCGGTGCCTTCTCCGGGAAGGATCCCACAAAAGTGGACCGGAGTGCTGCCTATGCGGCCCGGTATGTGGCCAAGAACGTGGTGGCTGCCGGCCTGGCCAGGAAATGCGAAATCCAGCTGGCCTATGCCATCGGGGTGGCCCGTCCGGTGTCCATCAGCGTGAACACCTTTGGCACCGCTGCCATTCCGGAAGAAAAGATCGTGGAACTGATTGAAAAGAACTTCTCCCTGACCCCGGCGGGTATTATCCGGAGCCTGGATCTGCGCCGGCCCATTTACCGCCAGACTGCTGCCTATGGCCATTTCGGCCGGACGGATGTGGATTTGCCCTGGGAACGGCTGGATAAAGTGGATGTGCTGAAAAAAGCACTGGAATAAGATGGAATACGCAAAGGTTGCCATCAATCTGCCTGCCAAAAACATTTTTCGGCAGTTCACCTACCATGTGCCCCAGGCCCTGGATTTCCTGGGCCAGGGCTGGCGGGTGGTGGTGCCTTTCGGCCAGCAGCTGCTGGAAGGTTTCATTGTGGAAGAGGACCGGAGCCCGGATCTGTCCCGGGAACTGAAGGACATTGCCGATGTGGTGGGGACGGAACCCTGGTTCGACAGTGAAATGCTGGCCACCGCCTACTGGCTGTCCCAGTACTACCTGTGCACCCTGGCGGAGGCCCTGCGGCTGTTCATCCCGGGCCGGAAAAGCCTGGCGGCAGTGGGGAAATACGTCCCAGTGCCTGAAGTGGCCGGGCTTACTCCTGAGGAACAGGAACTGTACGATTTCCTGACCCTGAAGGGTCCCCAGTCCCGGCGGGCCATCCGGAATCTCCCGGGAGGAGAGACGGCCCTGAAGGGACTGATCGCCCAAAAGGCGGTGGTCCTTTCCTACGATGTGAAATACAAACTGCGGGAAAAAACAGAGCGGACCTTTACAGCAACACCGGAAGGGTTGGCCGCACGGGAAAACGGAGAGGTCCGGGGCAAAAGCCAGCTGGCTGCCCTGGACTTTTTGCTGTCCGGGAACACCGCCAGCGCCGGGGAGCTGGAAGGAAAAGGCATCTCCTCCGCAGTGCTCCGGAACCTGGTCCAGAAAGGCTGGCTGCTGGAAGGCCGGCGGCGGGTCCTCCGGGACAGCTACCAGGGGCTGGAAGCCCGGAAGGAAACCCTGGAACTGACGGAAGAACAACAGGCGGCCATCCAGGCAGTGGACCGGGCCCGGGAAAACCGGGATCCCCGGACCTTCCTGCTCCAGGGGATCACCGGCAGCGGCAAGACGGAAGTCTATCTCCGGCTCACCGACAGGGCCCTCCGGGCAGGCCAGCAGGTAATGGTGCTGGTGCCGGAAATCGCCCTTACCGGACAGATCGTGAAACGGTTCAAGGCCTGGTTCGGCGCCGGTGTGGCGGTGGCCCACAGCCGGCTTTCCCCCAGCGAGCGGGGAGACGTGTGGAGCCGGATGCGGTCCGGCCAGGCCCGGGTGCTGATCGGGGTCCGGTCGGCGGTGTTCTGTCCCTTTGCAGACCTGGGACTGATCCTGATGGATGAAGAGCATGAAGGGACCTACAAGCAGGAGGAACGGCCCAGCTACCATGCCCGGCTGGTGGCCCAGTACCGGGCCCATTACCGGAAGGTGCCGGTGGTGCTGGGGTCCGCCACCCCGGACCTGGAGTCTTATTATCTGGCGGAACAGGGGGTCTACACCCGTCTCCGGCTTACCCACCGGGCCAAGACCGGCAGCCACCTGCCCCAGGTGTCCATTGTGGACATGCGGGAGGAACTCCGCCAGGGGAACCGGACGGTGCTGTCAGAAGCTCTGCGGAGGAAGCTGGAAGACGTGGTGAAGAACGGGGAGCAGGCCATTGTACTGCTGAACCGCCGGGGGTTTTCCACCTTTGTGCTGTGCCGGGACTGCGGGGAATCCCTCAGCTGTCCCAACTGTGCGGTGTCCCTGGTGTACCATGCCCGGGAGCAGCTGATGGAATGCCATTACTGCGGCCATACGGAACCGGTGCCCACCAAATGTCCCTACTGCGGCAGCCCCCGGATCCGGTTCTTCGGCACCGGCACGGAAAAGGCGGAACGGGAAATCCGGGACCTGTGCCCGGGGGTGCGGCCCCTGCGCATGGACCAGGATTCCACCAGCGGAAAGTTTGCCCATGAGCAGATCCTCCAGGCCTTCCGCCGGGGGGATTACAATGTGCTCCTGGGGACTCAGATGGTGGCCAAGGGCCATGATATCCCCAATGTGACCCTGGTGGGAGTCCTGAGTGCGGATTCCCAGCTGAACCTGCCGGATTTCCGCAGCGGAGAGCGCTGCTTTGCCCTGCTGACCCAGGCCGCCGGCCGGGCAGGACGGGGAGAGAAGCCGGGGCAGGTGATCTTCCAGGCCTATGATGCGGAAAATCCCATTCTCCAGATGGCCGCCCGGCAGGACTATGAAGGGTTTGCCGAAAGGGAGCTGGCCCAGCGGAAGGAACTGGGGTATCCGCCCTTTACCCGGATGCTGAAGGTCACCGTCCATCACAAAAGGGAAGAGGAGGCCCTGGCCACAGCCCAGAAACTGGTGAATGCCCTGGAAGCCTGGCAGCTGGAAACCGGCCATCCCCTGGAGATCCTGGGTCCCTTCCCGGCTATCGTGGCCAAAGTGAACCAGATCTACCGGATCAACGTGCTGCTGAAAAGCCCCCGGATGAAGCCGGTAAAAGATTGGCTCCGCCAGTCCGAATACAGGAATATGGCCAATGTGTATTTCGACGTGGATCCCATGAGTGTGGTGTAGGGCCGCGACCGGGGGTGTGAATTTTTTCACACCCCCCTTTTTTTTATCTCCTATGGTATAATAGAGAGTAAAAAGGTATAAGCCTAGAAGCCACGTGTTTCCGGGCTTTTTCTTCGTGACGGCAAAAATACGGCAAAAAAATTAAAGCAGGCACTCCATTTCTGCCGCCGCTCTGTCCCTGATGTCCTGGGTATAATCCAGGTAGGTCTCTGACACTGTGGCTACCGTATCTCCCAGGACGGCCGCCACCAGGTTAACGTCCCCTGTGGCTTCCAGCAGGAGGGTGGCGAAGGTATGCCGGAAAGAATGGAAAGATCTCCCAGGGAAATCTTTCTGGATGTAGTAGTTGAGCTGGTGAGAAAAATTGTAGGCGTCCAGACCGCCGAAAATCCGGCCGTCTATGCTCAATGACTGCTGTTTTTTCCACGTCCGGAGAGCGGAAAGAATGGTGCTGCTTACATGTATCGTGCGGACGCTGTTCCTCGTTTTGGTTGGCTTTAAAGCGTACTTTCCACGGGCCACGAGGCCCCACTGCTTTGTGACGGAAACGGTCTGGTGGAGGGCGTCCACGTCCGCCCAGGTGAGTCCCATGACTTCGCCATATCTCATCCCGGTTCCAGCAGCTATGAGCGCAGCCAGATAGGCGGCCTGGTTCGGCAGGGCCTTGAGTGCAGCGAGCAGCCTGGCCAGCTCCTCCCGGCTGAATGCCCGAAGCTGGCGGACCCTAGCGTCCTTGATCTGCTTGACGTCCCTGGCCGGGTTGACGCCGATCAAGTGATAGATCACCCGTGCGTGTTCCAGGATGATCTTCAGCACCCTTAGAGAGTAGTTGACCGAAGCCGGAGATGTGGGAATCTGGTGGAGAGCATTGACGATGGCGGCAGGAGTCAGGTCTACGATGGGGATGTCCAGGATGGATTTAAAAGCCAGCAGGCCGGATCTGTATGACTTGATGGTGTTGTACGTAAGATTGCTACGGCGGTCCCGGGCGAACAACTCCCAGAACTGCCGAAGTGTGACTTTCTTTAAATCCGGATCGGCAGGTCCCAGACCGACATCTTCTCTGGCCTGTTCCAGCAGCTCATCCTGGTAGCGTCTGGCTTCCCGCTGCGTTTTGAAGCCCTGCTTCGTCTTCTGCTTCCAGCGGCGGCCGACCTTGTATGAAAGTATCAGGCAGATAGACCCGTTTTTCTCCCGGTACGAAAATCTGTATTCCATAAAATAAGCCTCCTTTTCTGGCAAAGAGGGGGCTGGCATGGTATAATAATCATGCAAACTCCCATTGACCATGTGCGTTTGTAGAGACGTTCGGTGTCCTCAGCACCGGGCGTCTTTTTTTTATTTCTTTTGCAGGACCGGATGGACGAAGATGCCCTTGCCCTGGACGTTGGCCAGGTTGATAGCTGCGACGTTGTCCCAGTTCCATCCCTTCACGATTTCGGCCGGCAGAGTTCCATGGATTCCTTGCCGTTCCGGGTGTCCGTGAGCGACGTCCGGCAGATCGTGGTGACGTTGGTAATCTTGTACGGGCTTCCGCTGGTATAGGCGGCTTTGGCGATGGTTTTAGTCAGCCCCATGCACTCCTGGAGCATGATCTTTGGATCATCGATATGAGCCAGGTCAACGGTCACATTGACGTTGGTGCTTTCACCGGACAGGGATTGAGCCACTTGGATTTCAGAGATGGAGTCATGTCCTGTCTTTAATGCGGCCACGGCATCAGCGATTTTCTGCTGGAGTTTCCCTTCGTCCGTGCTGGTATCGATCTTGATGGACGTGACGGCAGCAGGCTTTGACTCCTGCTTTTTGTCGTCTCCACAGCCGGATACAAGCAGGGAGCAGGCCAGCAGGGCGGACAACAGAATGGTCAGTGCTTTGATTTTCATAATTTTTACTCCTTTCAGTCTTTATAAAATATCTCAATATCGGATGGCATCTGAAATTCTTCTGACTCATGACACAGAAGTTCGGCAACCCCGGCATCTGGACAGACAAAGTCGTTCCTGGAAATGTGCCGGATTTCATGAGCGACGGCCTTCTTCCGTTCTTGATCGTCCAGGGAACGGTTGACGATGATGGTGAAGCTGCCGTCACCATTGGCCACGGCGAGAGAGTTGGTTTTCTTCGGCAGATTTTGATAAGTGACAACGACAGTCATAAGGATCATCTCTTTTCTTTAGCTTTCAGGCCTTCGATGACGGCCATCACGACCTTAATGTCTTCAGGGGAAAGGTCACGTGCGGCGTCAAAAAGGACTCTCTGACCCGGGGTGTCTTTGATTTCCTGGGCGATTCTAGCAGTCTCCGGGTTGAGATAGTAAGTACTGTTTTCGTTCTTTCCTAACAAGTAATTCATATCAACGTTAAAAAAGTCAGCGATCATTTCCAGGACCTCAAAGTTCGGTTCCCGTTTCCCGGACTCGTACATACTGATTGCACTTCTGGTGAGGCCTGTGGCTTTGGCAAAATCATCCTGAGTCAATCCCCGTGATGTTCTCAGTTCTCTCAATCTATCCTTAAATTTCATGGCCATCCCTCCTGTCATGGCTCTATTATATCACGAAACGTGATAGAAAAGTAGAAGAAATAACACGAAACGTGTTGACACAAAACGTGTTATAAGCTATACTATGCTTGTGCCACGAAACGTGGAGAAAGGAGGTGAGTGAAGTGCCGGAACCGAAAGAAATTGGTGAACGCTTACGGAAGCTCCGTGGTGAAATCGACCGTAGTACCGTGGCTCAGGGATGCGGCATTAGCGTTTCTGCTGTGTCCATGTATGAAAATGGGATAAGGGTGCCACGAGACGAAATCAAAGTTAGATTGGCAAAATTTTACGGTAAGACGGTCGAGTCGATTTTTTATTAACCAAATCGGCCACGTAATGTGGCAAACAGAAAGGAGGCCGCTCATGGAAAAGTTAGTTATGAAGGCCGACGAGGCGGCAGAGGTCCTCAACGTGGGGAAATCAACGGTCTATGATCTCTGTGACCGTGGGATTCTTCCCCGGATCAAAAAGCTTCCGGGGCTCCGTTTCCGGGCTCAGGATGTCTATGCTCTGGCCGGGAAGGATTTATCAGAGTACAGCCCATACCAGTGCCGGAATTTGAAATCGGAGCTGGCACAGACGAAGGCGCAGCTGGCCAGAATCAAGGCGGCGGCCATGGCTCTGATTAAGGCCTGCTATCCCAAGTTCACGGACGTGCAGGGGGAAGCCTATGCCCAGCTGACGGCTGACATCCCAGAGGGAGTCCTGGCCCAGGCTGTGAAGAACGTGATCAAGACCAGCCGGTACCAGCCGACGGTAGCGGAAATCCGGGACGAAGCCGCAAGGATCGTCAAGGCAGCCACCGGCACCCGGGCACCCATGGCGGAAGAAGAGTGGGAGAAGGTGCTGCGGGCTGTGGGAAGCGTCGGTCCCTACCGGATCCCTGTCATGAAGGACAAGGAACCCCTGGCAGCCAATGAAGCCCCTGTGTGGGAGAACTGCCTCACAGAAAGCGCCGTGAAGAAAATCGGCTGGATCACCCTGTGCGGAACGGAAACCGCCTCCATGGGTTACCTGCGGGGGCAGTTCATTGCCACCTGGGAGAAGCTGGCTGCACAGGAAAAGGCTCAGCGGCGGATGAAGAACACGCTGCGGGGACAGCGGGGCCGCCAGTTGGTCAGCCATCTTGCGGAACGGTTGACAGCAGCGGCCCCCAGGAGACTGGAAGGAGGAGAAAAATGAGCGAACTGAAGGAAATGCGGGAACGGGTCCGGCTGCGGGCCCGGGCAGATGCCCTGGAAATCCAACTGGACCGCCGAAAAAAAGGTGGGCCCAGAGAGAAGAGGTTCTGAAGCAGCAGGTGGATGACCTGACCCGGCGCTGGGAGGAAGAACATGCCCAGCGGATTCATGCGGAACAGGAGGCCAACCGGCAGCGGCACCTTTACCAGGACATGACCCACATCGCCCAGCAGCTGATGCGGCAACCGGACGAAATGGGAGCCTATGACCGATGGGAACTGAAGCTGAACAAGAAGACCACGGCCCAGACGGCTGCCATCGTCAAGGAATGGGCGGATGCACTGCTGTTCATCAACTACAAGACGGTGGTGGTAGCAGATGATAACGGCAAAAAGAAAGGGGTAGGAGGCAAACGGGTCATGTATACCCAGCATGCCAGCACCTGGGATGCAAAGAACCGATGGGGTCTGCCTATGGAAATGCCGTTTGAATTTGCATCTATTGCAAAATTCATCCCAGGGAACGAAGGTCCGGCGGCTCCGGAACCTGCTGGGGAAATACAGCAGAAAACTCCGAAAATGTCCAACCCGCAGCCGCCCAAGACGGCTACGGCAGAAAAAATGATTGCCTCTGACCCTCGGCAGGCTACCATCCACAAGGTGTTTGACCTGCTGAAGACGGAGGGAGTCACGGAGGACAAAGTCCGGAAGGCTGTGGCGGCCAAAGGCTACTATCCGGAGGATGTCAGCATCATGGACTACGACACGGGCTTCCTGGAAGGAGTCATCCTGGGTGCATGGCCACAGATAAAAGCGTTTATCGACCAAAACAATCAATAACAGGAGGAATGAAAAATGGCTTTTGAAGAAATGGGAACTATTGTAAATCAAAATCAGGAACACGAAACTCAGGAAACAAAACCAACTTTTGGCAATGGGAAAGTTACTTCGCTGGAATTGGAGTCTGGAATTAAAAGAATCAACGGATTGGTATCGGCGAGAAACGATGTTGCTAACGGAAAAGAACTGACAGAAATCCCTACGATGTTGCAAGAAAAATATGATGACCTGAATACCCTTATTACTCAGATCATCATATTGGAAGCTGCTTATATCGGCAGAGAATGTTTCACCTTAACTCCGGATGACTTGAAAATATATCATCCGTAACTGGACCATAATCTTTTATCACGAAAACTTCACCTTGAAAAAGGACTTCTTCGTGGATGCAAGATTTGGAAACCCATTCTCCTGACCAATATTTCACAGCATCTTCCCTGTATGTTGGAAGGAAACCGAACCTTGGCGTTAAAAAGGCATCATCAGCTACATGAATGTTTCCTGTACATGAAAGCTTATAAAGATGCTTCTCGGGTGAAAGTTCTTCCCTCCAATATGTTACTTTGTCCATTAAAGAGTCTGCTCGAAGCAACCAAAGACAGGTCTTCCGAGATGGCAAAGAAGGGAAGCTTGCCAGACGGATATCTTCAAAAATTCGTTCCCTAGCATACAGTTGATATTCTTTTAACAATTCAACACACTGGTTCCATCCTATAGCTCCGGTATATCCGAAGTTATCAAAGCTTTTGAAGAATGGATTCACTTTTTTCCCTATAACTTCTCGTTGTCCTTCTTTAAAAGTTCCAATGTGATAAAAGATTTCGTCTTTTACTTGATCCAAAATATTCACCTCCCTTCTCCTGGTCATTATACCAGAAAGAAAGGTGGAAGGAAGAAAGGAGTGATCTGTATGGAGTGCTTGACATGTTCTGTTAAAGAGGCAGCCAAGATCCTGGGAGTATCGCAAGATTATATCCGGAAACTAAAAATGGTTTACGAAAGGAGGAAGACGCCTAATGGTCAACGGAAAGAAAAAGGGAAAGAACGGGGAACTGGAAGTGGTTCGGCTTTGCCGGGCACAGGGCTATGAAGCCAGGCGCTCTGCTCAGTATTGTGGGAACAACGAAGAGGGCGCAGCTGATGTGGTGGGGTTGCCCGGCATCCACATCGAGGTCAAGCGGGTAGAACACCTGAACCTGGACGATGCTCTGGCCCAGGCTTCCAGAGACGCAGTGAAGACTACTGGAAACATCCCGGCTGTGTTCCACCGGAAAAACGGGACCAGCTGGAAGGTGACTATGGGAGCCGATGACTGGTTCCGGCTCTACCGGGAATGGGAAGCGGGAGGGAAGCCATGAATCAATGCTGGAAATGGATGCCCATAATAGCTGCAGCAGCCGTTGCGCTGCTTGTCCTATGGTTTATCATTATGGACTTTCTGGTCCTTTTCCTTTTGTTTGGCGGAAAATGAAGGAGGCGCTGTCATAATGGAACAGGGAATCAGGATCCCCGGCGTGAGCCGTCAGGAGCTGAAGCGTATCAAGGCCATGAGCCTGCCAGCGTTCCGCTTCTGGCTGCTTGAGTATAGCAGCCAGATCTACAACCTGGGCATCAGTGATTGTCGGGATGCCCTGAGGGCGGAGTTCGGGTTCGGGGACGTCCGGCTTAAGAGAATGACTGACCATATTGCAAAGGTTATGACTGAATTTGCAAAGGAGGAAAATAAATGAATGATACCCTTCTGGAAATCAAAGCCAAATTTCAAAACATCAGCAATGAATTGGGGACTGCGGAAGCAGAGTTTGCCTATCTGTCTATGAAAATCAACCCAACGGCCACCAGGAGCCAGGAACATGACGTGCTAGTCCAGGCACTGGACCGGATCAGTAAGCTGCGGGAACGGTTGAAAAATGAGGAGAATGTCATCTCAAGGGAGTTGAGCTGCTTATGAGTGAAAACCCTTACAAGCTGAGCTATGTGGGTACTTTCCACCAGTGTGCCAACTGCCAATTGACCTACTTCGAAGGTACTACAGGAAAATGGCCCTGGAGGATTTACTACATGCGCCAGGTAAAAAGATTCTGCACCTACCGGTGCATGCGGGATTTTATGAGGAGGAACCATATCCGATGAACACTGAACAGGAACGCTGTATGAAATGTGACTACTGTGACCTTGAAGATTACTTCTGGGACGGCAAGAGGCTCTGCGTACTCTATCGCTGTCGGATTTATCGGGACACCATCCAGAAGGCTGCGGCCAAATGTCCCTACCATCTCAAGATGAAAAAGCCCATGGGAGATTTAATCCGGCACCCGGACCACTACACTTTCAGGGGCAGGGAAGCTATCGAAGCCGTCCGGATCATGACGGGGAAATCTGAAGGCCAGGCTGCCTACCTAGAAGGCTGTGCCGTGAAGTATCTTTACCGGTATCCTCGTAAAAACGGGAAGCAGGATTTGGACAAAGCCATCCAGTGTATCAAGATGCTGCGGGATTATTTGTACGGCAAAGAAGACAAAAAATAGGAGGTGTAATCCCCGGATGGTACAGGAGAAATATCGAAAGAGAATCAAGTATGCCCTGGAATGCAGCTATGAACTGCAGGCCAATCTGGAGATCCTCAAGGAGGAAATCATCCAGGATACGGCTGCACTCCATACTATCCCGGGACCGAAAACAACCAGATATGGCCCTGACAGTGAAAGTGGCGGAGGTTCAAAGGCCAGCCCGGAAGAAGCATTCTGCCTGCGCCAGGAGGAACTGGAAACCCGGCTGGAAGCCAAAAAGGCAAGGTTTTATGATCAGCAGCTACTGATGGAAAGGGTAGACAAAGGGCTACAGCGGATGCCGGGCGACTATGCCAGGATTCTTCGGTGGAAGAGCGGATACAAGACCCGCCGGCTGACCTGGGTACAGATCGCCAACCGGCTGGGGGAAGATGATTCCAGCTACTGCCGGAGAAAGTACAGTAAAGCCCTGGACATTTTAACGGGAATCGTTTACGGGGCAGAGGCTTCTCCCATTCAGGGAGTCTTGGAATTGGATACCAGCGAGGAACAGGGAGAGATTTTGTAGTTCCACATTTCGACAGAAATCGACAGAAATACCACTTTTAACATGGTACAATAGTAGTGTGAAAGTTTGGGGGCAGTAGACTTGAAATCTGCCGAGCTCCTGCACTTCCTACTCAAAGCCTCCTGAGATACCTATCTGGGAGGAAAGGGGCCGCCTCTGGCCCCTTTTCCATATGTTTATTGAAGACGTCCGTCAGGGCGTCTTTTTTATTTCCTTGACGGGAGAGATGGAATGATGGACAAAATGAAAGCAGAGCAATGGCTGACAGCCAAATGCTCCGGTAAACGAATTGGCATTCTGCTGGATATGAGTGAAGCTATAGCCAGATATCCATTGGTTGATGATGAACTGAGGAAACAATACGAGAAACTGCAAACTCTCATCCTGGAAATCATTGAAGCTGAAGGTAAGAAGATAGGGAAGATTTGATGACTGCTTTGGCAACGGTGGAGACAACATCCAGGGCGGCGTTTGTCCCTATCTTGGTCAGAGTATCTTTGGTTTTTAACCATATCGATTTGTCACGGATATCTCCCAGAAAGTCACACCCATTATTGGTCAGCCAATAAATCCGGTATTCCGGCAACATGCTACCCATAACGTCAATCTGGGATGCTTCTATCATTCCTGCCTCATACATGAGATGGAGATTGTAGCGTAATTCTTTTTCATTGTCAGTTAAATCTTTAAAGTCATCTGCATAGAACGAGTCCTTGTCAGAAGCTTCAATCCTGAGCATAATCTGGCGGATGAGATCTAAATTCCTTTTCATAACATGCACATCCTTTCTGTGCCAATTATACCAACACAAAGGTGGTGATGTAATGGCTCATAAGTTAACTGAAAAACAGACCAGATTTGTGGACTATTACATTGAAACCGGTGGGAATGCCACGGAAGCAGCAAGGATGGCAGGGTATTCGAAAAAGACTGCTGAAGCAATTGGATTGGAGAACCTAGGAAAACCTAGGATTAAAGCCGCCATTGACGCCCGCCTGGCCGAATTGAAGAGCCAGCGGACTGCCGACGCTACAGAAGTGCTGGAGTACTTGACTTCCGTCATGAGAGGCCAGCAGGAAGATGAAACCATTGTGGTGGAGGGTGTCGGAGACGGGTGCAGCGAAGCCAGACGTATGAGCATCAAGGTGGCTACCCGAGACCGGAACAAGGCAGCAGAATTGCTGGGCCGGGTCTACGGGATTTATAACGACAAGCTGAAGCTGGAAAACGCTCCTGTGCCAGTGATTGTCGATGATATCGACGAAGGAGGCGGCAGCCATGAGTGAAACCGCGCATGTCAGTCTGTCCAGCCTTCTGGCTCCCTCCTTCTATGGCCTGCATAGGGCAGTGAAACACCATGATTACACCCATTACTGGCTGAAAGGTGGACGTGGCAGCACAAAGTCTTCTTTCATCTCTGTAGAAATCATCCTTCAGATGATGCAGCACCCCAATGTAAACGGAGTGGCGTTCCGGAAGGTGGGAAACACGGCCCGGAACTCCATCTATGAACAGCTGCTCTGGGCCATCCAGCAGCTGGGAGTAGCAGCTTACTGGAAAAAGACCTTTTCACCCTTGGAACTGACCTATCTGCCTACTGGGCAAAAAATCCTGTTCCGGGGCCTGGATGAAGAGAACAAAGGGAAATCCATCAAGTGTTCTAACGGCTATTTCGGCATTGTGTGGTTCGAAGAGCTGGCGGAATTCAACGGGCCTTCGGAAATCGACACCACCCTGCGGTCCCTGCTCCGGGGCGGGCCAGAATACTGGGTTTTCTATAGCTACAACCCGCCAAAATCCAGGGATTCCTGGGTGAACCAGGATGTGCTGATGGATACTCCGGACCGGATTGTCCATACTTCTTCTTACCTGGATGTTCCCAGGGAATGGCTGGGAGAACAGTTCTTCCTGGAAGCGGAAAAGTTAAAGCTGAAGAATGAAACCCTCTACAGGCATGTTTACCTGGGAGAAGTGACCGGTACCGGTGGGGCTGTGTTCGACAATGTGGAAGCCATGACGATGACAGCGGAACAGATCAGCCAGTTTGATCGCCGATATTTCGGCTTGGACTTTGGCTTTGCCGTGGACCCTCTGGCATTCGTGGCCATGCACTACGACGCTAAGCACGAAGATCTGTACATTTTCGATGAAATCTACCAGCAGAAGCTGACCAACCGGAATGCAGCGGAACTGATTAACCGGAAGTACCCTGCTGTGAGAGTCCTGGGAGACTCTGCAGAGCCGAAAAGCATTTATGAGATGCGGGAGTACGGGGCCAATGTAAACGGGGCTAGGAAGGGCCCTGACAGCGTCAGATTCGGTATCAACTGGCTCCAGTCCCGGGCACATATCTATATAGACCGGAACCGCTGTCCCAATGCCTGGCGGGAATTCAGCGGCTATGAATATGAAAGAAACCGGGACGGGCAGTTCATTAATGCCTTTCCGGACAAGAACAACCACGCCATCGATGCGGTGCGTTACGGGCTCCAGCCCTGCATGCCTCATGGCCGGGCCAGGATACTGAGGTGATTCTATGAACATCGAAGCTGCCAAACAGCTCATCAAAAAATATACAGCCGGGCATGCTGCTTTCATTGCCCAGGCTATGACGGCAAGGCGGTATTACCTGGTCAACAACGATATCCTGTATACTCCCAAAAAGAAGAAGCAGGAAGTCAGGAACGGGGAATCAGCCATGGAGAACCCGCTGCGGAATGCGGATAACCGGATTCCTTTTTCTTTTTACCAGCTGCTGGTGAATCAGAAAGCATCTTACATGTTCACGGCACCGCCCCTCTTTGATGTGAAAGACGAAGGGGCCAATGAACAGATTGTTATGGATCTAGGAGATGCTTACAAGAAAAAATGCATGGAACTATGCGTCAACGCCTGCAATGCCGGGATAGGCTGGGTCCACTACTGGAAAGGGCCTGACAGTGAATTCCACTGGGGTGTGGTTCCTTCGGAAGAGGTGATCCCGGTATGGTCTTCTGATTTGGACCATAGTCTGGTTGCCTGTCTGCGAGCTTACCAGGATATTGACGAAGATGGCCACATGTGGGACCTGTACGAAATCTGGGATGACCGGCAGTGCCAGACCTATCGGAAAAGGAATGATGAAGGACTGGACAGTTTAGTCCCCTGGGCACGGTTTGCTACCGGGGCTTTCCTGATCGACCTGCCGGATGGTGATGCCAATGTGTTTAATCACGATCTCGGCCGGGTACCATTTATTCCCTTCCAGAACAACAGCCATGCCACCAGCGACCTGGCCCAGGTCAAAAAGCTGATCGACTGCTATGACCGGGTATTTTCTGGGTTCCTCAATGACCTGGAAGATATCCAGGAAGTGATCTTCGTCTTGACCAATTACGGTGGGGAAGACCTGGGGAAATTCCTGAAAGATCTGAAGTACTACAAAGCCATCAGCCTGGAAGATGGTGGTACTGGTTCCGGTGGCAACGTATCCACCCTGACCATCAATATCCCGGTAGAAGCCCGGGACAAGATGCTGGAAATCACTCGGAAGGCTATCTTCAGCATGGGACAGGGTGTGGATCCGGAGCAGCAGGGCATGGACAAGACTTCCGGCGAGGCTATGAAGTTCCTGTATGCTCTCCTGGAGCTGAAAGCCGGTATGACGGAAACGGAATTCTCTTTGAGCTTCAACGAGCTAATCCGAGCTATCCTCCGGTTCCATGGAAAAGAGAACCTGTCCCGGACCCAGGGCGGGATCATCCAGACCTGGACCCGGACGGCCATCCGGAACGATGCAGAACTGGTGGATATGTGTGCTAAATCAGAAGGAATCGTAAGCCGGAAAACGCTCTTGAAAAACCATCCTTTTGTAGAAGATGTTTCCGATGAAGAAAAAGAGCTGGAAGCTGAAGAGAAAGCCCAGAATGACAAACTGGATCCTTATGATGATTTGAAGGACGAAGGAGGTGATGGAAATGCTTAAACTGCTGCTGGCTTACATTGAGCAATTTGGAGCGGATTTCCCGATTTCCAAAGTCAAGGACCGGAATGAGTATGAAATCTGCCGGATGGTCCAGGAATGCCTGGAAACCAACAAAGCCTATGGAGTGACGGAAACCGCGGCTGCGGAAACCGGAAAATAAGCTGAAATCCCCTCTCGAGGCAGGTGAACCTCGGTAAAAACCGGAAGGAGATATCTATGAACATTGAAGAATTGCTGAGACAGCTGGGCATTGCGGAAGAACAGATGGAAACCGCCAGGGATCATGTGAAAAGCTTCCTGGACGGGGCTTATATCCCAAAGTCCCGTTTCAACGAAGTGAATGAGAAAAATAAAGACCTGGCAGCTCAAATCGCTGACCGGGACAAACAGCTGACCACCCTGAAAAAGGCAGTGGGAGACAACGAACAGCTGAAAGCTCAGATCGAAGAACTCCAGAAAGCCAACAAGGAACAGAAGGAAGCCGCGGACGCGCGGCTCAAGGATCTCCAGATGGACAGTGCCATCAAGCTGGCCCTGGGAGATTCTGCCCAGGATCTGGATATTGTTTCCGGCCTGATCAAACGTGATGCCATCGTCCTGGGAGAAGACGGAAAAGTCTCCGGCCTGAAGGAACAGGTGGAAACCCTCATGAAAGAGAAACCCTTCCTGTTCAAACAGGAAAAAACGAAACCTTACCAGCCCCATGGCGGTACGGGTCCGCAGGTTGACAATCCCTTTGCCAAAGAGACCTTCAACCTGACGAAACAAGGCCAAATGCTGAGAGAAAACCCCGAACAAGCCCGGGAAATGGCCGCCGCGGCCGGGGTAAAGATTTAAGGAGGAATGATTTATGCCTGGTACGACTCTTGCGGACGTTATCGTCCCTGAACTGTTTACCCCTTATGTGATCAACCATACGGCAGAACGCTCTGCCCTGTTCCAGTCCGGTATCATCCAGCGGACTGCGGAATTCGACGCCCTGGCCAGTGAAGCAGCCCGGACTCACAATATGCCTTTCTTCGAAGATCTGAATGGCGATGCCCAGAACATCGTGGAAGGCACGAAAATCGAACAGAACAAAATTACATCCAACAAAGATGTATCCACCACCATCATGCGGCAGAACGCATGGAGCGCCACCAACTTATCCGGCGCCCTGGCTGGATCTGATCCTATGGCAGCTATTGGGAACCTGGTGGCAGATTACTGGGCCCGCCAGTACCAAAAAGAACTGCTGGCTATCCTGGCTGGCGTATTCGCCTCCACTTCCATGAAGAGCCATGTGCTGGATCTGTCTAGCGGTACCGGCAAGGCGGCCAACATCTCTGCTTCTGCCTTTATTGACGGCTTGCAGCTGATGGGAGATGCCCAGGACCGGCTGACGGCGGTAGCCATGCATTCCGCTACCAAAGCCTACCTGAAGAAGCAGAACTTGATCGTAACGGAACGGGATTCCAACTCTGTGGAATTCGATACCTACCAGGACCGTCGGGTGATCGTGGATGATGGCTGCCCTGTGGCAGATGGCGTTTATACTACTTATCTCTTTGGCCAGGGTGCCATTGCTTTCGGGGAAGGGACTCCTGTGGACTTTGTGCAGACGGAAGTGGATCGGGATCCGAACCTGGGCGCTGGCGTCAATATCCTGTACAACCGCCATGCCTTCATCATGCATCCCCGGGGCGTTGCCTGGACCAATAAGGCCCGCGCCGCTGTAGAATCTCCTACCCGGGAAGAACTGGCCAACGGGACCAACTGGAACCTGGTATACGAACCGAAGCAGGTGCGCCTGGCAGCCATTAAACACAAACTGGGCTGATGGGAGTGATTCTGGATGAACAGCGAAAAGTACTGGGCCAGGCGGGCCGATGCAAGGGAACGGGCCTGGCACAAGAAGTCCCAAGAGACCATTGAAAAAGAACTGGCCCGGTACTATGCTAGGTCGCTGGCTGAAATCCAGAAAGATATCCAGGCCCTTTACGGACGATTCGCTGCTGACAATCATCTGAGTCAGGTGGAAGCCAGGAAACTTCTCCAGGGGCAGGAATTCCGGGAATGGCGCTACACTATCCAGGAGTATGTAAAACAGATCAATGCCGGGAATACTGGGCTCCTGAAGGAGCTCAACACTCTGGCCATGCGCAGCCGGATCAGCCGGCTGGACAAACTGTATTCAGATACGGTGATGGAGCTGGACAGCCTGGGCCGGAAAACCAGTGCTTCCATGAGAAAGTTCCTTTCTGACGCCTACAAAGACAACTATTTCCAGAGCTGCTATGAGATCGGCCGGAAGGTGGGATTAAAATCCCCCCGGGTGGTGGTCTCCCGAAAAAGCCTGGAAGATGTGCTGCGAGACCGTTGGAGCGGAAAGAACTATTCGGAGCGGATCTGGAAGAACCAGAAACTGCTGGGGCAGACCCTAAAGCAGGAGATGGTTACTGCCGTGCACCGGGGAGAATCTGTGGAAGCCATTTCCAAACGGATTGCCCAGCGCATGAACGTGGCATCGAAAAACGCCACCAGGCTGGTGCGGACGGAGCTTAACTATGTAGAGAACCGCGCTGCACTGGAAAGCATCAAAGATGCCGGCATGGATTACTACCGGTTCATTGCCACCCTGGACAACCGTACAACGCCGATTTGCCGGGAACATGATGGACGTATCGTGAGCGTGGAAGAAGCCTCTCCTGGGGATAATTTGCCGCCCCTGCACCCCAACTGCCGGTCTACCATAGCTGGCAGCCTGTACGGTCCGGAAGACGGGCACAAACAGGAAGGCAAGCGGATTGCCAGGAACGAAAAAGGCCGGAACTACTATGTGCCTGCGGACATGAATTATAAACAATGGCATGAAAAGTATGTGGTGAAAGCCCAGGCTCTCCCCAAGAATCCTCATGCCGGCAAGGCTGTTCTGGTGGATATCACACCGGAAAGCAATGGCGGAGATACGGTGAAGGTGTATGAAGGGGAGAAGATTCCACATAAGCTGGCTTCTGGCAGTAAACTGAAGGATCCTATTCACTTTAATCTTACTGATCCAAGGTATTTACCTGTGGAAAAACCTGATGACGTTGAACGTGTGAAAAAATACGTGAAAGATGTTATGAAGGTCAATACTTTCGAGGCCAAGGCATTAAAAAATGCTGATGTGATTGAACCTTTCTTGAAATACTTTCAAGAGGTAAATGAATCCTATGGTAATAACGGAGGATTAAATAAGATTAGTGTGTTGGATTTAGGATTTTCTGACTTTGCGGAAGTTAATGGGCGACATTTGATTTTGAATGCTGTTTACTTTAATTCTAAAGGCCTGGCCAATGATGTGATCAAAGCGTTTATACAGCGGGGGATTTTACCACGAAAAGCAAATCTAAAATATATTGCAGCACATGAATGGGCTCATTTAATGACTCAAGATATTATAGATTTTGATCGTAAATCTAAATTTTGGATATTCTATAAACGAAACTTAGACAAAGCTATATGCAGTACATCTATATTAGATGCATATGAGTTTGCTGCTGATGCATTGGCTGCATATGTAACAAGTATTCGTTGTAGTTACAGCATAAAAGTGGTAAGATATTTTCAGGGAAAGGGGGTATTGAAATGTTTCGATTTGCCAAATGTATGACTTGTAAGCATTACCATACAAAAGCAAAATGGAAGAATGACATACCCATTTTTACTTGCGATGCCTTTCCAACAAGAATTCCTTTCGAGATTTTTGCTGAAGAAGTAAGCCATGATAAGCAATATCCTGGTGACCATGGAATTCGGTATGAACCCGCTAATCCAGATGCCAAATAAGACCAAATAAGCAAGCACCTAGCAGAAATGCCTGGTGCTTTTTTCATGCCTGAAATGAGGTGATATTTATGACTACGTTCCTGGAACCAGCCGCTGCGGAAGCAGAAATCCAGAGCAATGTGGCTACCATCCGTGGAAAACCTGCGGAAGGAGCGGATGCCGCCCGGCTGCTGCTGTATGCCAAATATTTTGTGGCGGAAGTCCTGGATTACTGCAACCGGGATGATTTCCCCCAGGCCCTGTGTATGACAGGAGCCGAAATTATCGGCCGGTGGTTGGATGATCTGGAAAACGGGGGCCGTTCTGCGCTGAAATCCATCAAACAGGACGATACGGAATACCAGTTTGCCGTGGCTGATGCTTCTCAGGCCGGCAGTACGCTGGAAAGTGATCTGGCGGCACTGCGTCCCCGACTGAACCTGTATCGTAAACTGAGGTGGCCTCAATGACCCCGCCCTGGTCCCGGTGCCGGAAACTGCTGGCACGGTATATGTATAAGGACCGGGTCACAGTAACCCGGCAGGTGAATGCAGTAGATGAAGACGGGGCTGATACATATGAACTGCAGGACGTCTATAAAGATGTACCCTGCAAGCTGAGCCAGTACGGCAAGGAACTGCAGAGCGGGCAGGAAGCCAGGGCCTTCACCATGAGCAATGATCTGCGGCTGTGCGTGGATCCGGATATCAAGATCCTGCCAAACGACATTCTGACCATTACCCATGAGGGAGACCAGTTCCAGCTGAATGCGGCAAAGCCTTTCCCTTACCCTGACCATGTGGAAATCAGCGCAAGGCGGAAGGAGGAAACCTGAATGGGAATCCATTTTTCCAGCTTCGACAAATTCAGCGACAAACTGGAAACCATCACGAACCAGGGTCTGGATGTGGTAAATCGCTTCCTGGACCAGGAGGCAGAGGTCATCAAGGGCCGGGTGCAGGACAATACACCGGTAAGAAAAGTGAATGGGGGCCATCTTCGTGCTGGCTGGCATCATACGCCAGCTTCTGGCGGGCAGTGCCAGATCTATAACAATGTGGACTATGCAGCCCATGTGGAATATGGCCACCGGACCCGGAATGGAGGATTTGTGAAAGGCAGAAAAATGCTCCACCGGGGCATGCTTCAATCCGGAAAAGCTTTTGAAGCTGACTGCGCTGCCATTTATAAGAAACTGCTGGGAGGCTGATGCCTTTGATTGCTCTGCGATCCATCAAGGCCGCCATAACGGCCAAACTGAAAACCAAATATCCCAACTGTGAGGTGCGTTTCGACAATGTGGAAAAGTCGGATAATGTACCTTATTTTTATGTGGAATTCACCACCAGTATTCACCAAACACTGGACGAAACCTACACGGACAGGACCATCCAGGTGGATGTGACTTACATCCATCCCAAGGATGCCAAAGGCCGGGTGAACCGTTCAGCAGTATTTGATGTGGGGGATGATCTGGACACTCTGTTCCGGCCCGTACTTCAGGTGGGAGACCGGTACATTACCATCCTGTCCGCAGAAAGAACCATGGTGGATGATGTGCTGCATTATATCTTTGACCTGCAGTTTACAGATGCCTGGACTGACGAAGAGGTTGGAAAAATCCGTGGTGAACTGATGCAGTCCCTGGAGCTTCAGCTAAACAGGGCTGATCTGACTGAACGAGAATAAAGGAGGAATGACAATGGCGAATGAAGCCGAAGTATTTGGCCTGCCGCAGGTCATTATCAATTTTCGCACCAAGGCTACTACGGCCATCAAGCGGTCTGCCCGTGGCATTGTAGCCATGATCCTGCACAATGAAAGTGCAGACGAAATCAAGAATTATGTAATCCGGGATGTGTCTGACATTCCGGAATCCGGACTGACTCCGGAAAACGTGGATCTGATCAAGAAATGTCTGCTGGGGACTCCTCTTCGGATCCTGGTTTATACCCTGCCCCTGACCTCTGTGGATGGAGCCAAGAACACCCAGGCCAATGTTCTGAAGATCCTGGCCAGCATCAAATGGAATTGGCTGTGCGCGCCTACGGCAACTACTCAGGAACAGCAGGACCTGGCCAGCTGGATCAAGACCCAGCGGACCAACAAGCGGAAGACCTTCAAAGCTGTCCTGAGTGACCAGGCTGCCGACCATGAAGGTATCGTGAACTTCTGCACCAACAATATCAAAGTTCAGACCGATACCGATTCCAGCGGGAAGGCTGTCTATACGACTTACACGGCTCTCCAGTATACGGCACGGATTGCCGGCATCCTGGCCGGCCTGGCACTGGACCGCAGCGCCACCTATTTCAAGCTGACTGAAGTGGAAAGCGTAGAAGTCTACGAAGATATCGACTCTCTGATCGACAAAGGGGAACTGCTGCTCCTGGATGAACAGGATGGGGACGGCGTCAAGATTGCCCGGGGCTGCACCTCCCTGGTGACTTTCACTACGGATAAGAACGAAGATTACCGGTACATCAAGATCATCGAAGCCCTGGATATGATGACTGATGACCTCCGGGATACCTTCAAGAAGTACTATGTGGGCAAGTACATCAACGACTATGACCACAAGATGCTGTTCATCGCAGCAAGCAAGGTCTACTTTGAAGGCATCAAGGGCAATGTGCTGGACAAGAACTGGAACAACACCGTGGACATTGACGAAGAATTCCAGTCCAATTATGCAAAACTCCATGGGGATGATCCTACCCAGATGACCAAGATGCAGATCCGCCAGTACAACACCGGAACCAAACTGGCTCTGATCGGGAATGTGAAACCGGTGAATGCCATGGAAGATCTGACCATCAACTTTACGTTCTGAGGAGGTCCTGAAGGATGAACAGAAGCGAATATGATGTGAAATACAGAGGCCGCCGGCGCTGGAACGGATCTTATGGGAAGGTCTGGTGCAACGGTGAACTAATCTTTGAAATCCAGAAGTACGAATGCAAAGTAACGGCCAACCGGGAAGATGTGACCTGTGACATCTCCGAAGACTCCAAGATTGTGAGCCTGAAAGGGGAAGGTTCCATGACCATCAAGAGCGTCATCAACCGGAACGTGGCTGCTGTCCTGGAAGAATGGAAGAACGGCCATGATCCCCGGTTCCAGATGACCGGGCTGATTGATGATCCGGATGCCATTGACGGACAGAAGGAACGGGTCAGCATCGACAATGTGTGGTTCAACGAACTGCTGCTGATGGGCTTCGAAAAGGGCAAAGTCGTGGAAAAGGAATTTCCCTTTGGCTTTACCCCGCAGGATGCCCAGTTCCTGGAAACTGTGGAATGAATATCATACTGAGCCGGCTGTTCTGCTGGCTCAGTTCTTTTTGACTAGGAGGATGAATCATGGCTGTATCCATTGAAGAACTGATTGCCCGCAGGGAAGAAATCGAAAAGAAAAAGGAAGAACGGTATGATCTGGCAACTTCCATCGGGACTATTACCGTCAAAAAGCCTACCAAAGCATTTGTGGCGGAGGCATTTGATCTGGAAACCGGATCTGACGAATATACGCTGTACAACCTGTGCGTGGCTCCGTCTCTGAAAGACCATTCCCTGCAGCAGGCTTATGGCTGCGTGGAGCCTACGGATATCGTGGACAAACTCTTTGAACCCGGTGAAGTGGTGGCAATCGTGAAATCCATCATGGCCAAAGCGGGCTATGGAGAAAAGATTGAAGCAGTCATCCATGAAGAAGTAAAAAACTGATCAGAGAGGACTGGGAGGCAGCAGCTGCTGCTTATCTGGTCCTCCATGGTCACCCTTTGGACTATTTCTTTTCCCTGTCTAAAACAGAAAAACTGTTTTGTTGGGCCGCTGTAGAACAGGAAAAGAAGGAACAGAGAGAAAGAACAATGGCGATTGCAGAAGGGAGGATGCCTCGCTTATGGCCGACTACAAGTTAAGCGCCACACTGGAACTGAAGGATAAATTCACCGCGGTAGTAGATAAAGCCAAAAGCGGCATGAAATCCTTTGCCAGCACACTGGAAGGCGCCAGTGGATCTGTCGATAAAACCGGCAGCGCCATGGAAAAGATGGGGCGGTCTGCTCTTTCGGCAGCCGCCAAAGCAGATAAGGCAAAAAAATCCCTGGAAGGCCTGAAGGGGACTTACACAGCGACCATCAAGACCAATGATTCCGCTACCGGCACTGTGAAAAAGGTGGCCAATGAAATCAAGGCATTGACCACCAAAACACACAGCATCCGGGTGGGTATCCAGCAGCAGATTCCCGGCCCGCTGGGGAACATTAAAGGCAAACTGTCCAATGCGACTTCCGGGTTCCTGTCCGGGCTGCCGACTCAGCTGGTAGGATTCGCCGGCATCGGGTATGGCGTAGCCGATACTCTGCGGGTTTATACGGATTTTACTCACCAGATGAGCCGGGTAAAGGCTATTGCCGGAGCCACTGACGATGAATTTGCCAGATTGACGGCAAAAGCCAAAGAACAGGGCATGATGACTCAGTTCACGGCAACAGAATCCGGGAAAGCCATGGAATACATGGCTATGGCTGGGTGGAAAACTGAAGATATGCTGAACGGCATTTCCGGGATCATGTCTCTGGCTGCGGCTTCCGGAGAAGATCTGGGGCAGGTATCCGACATTGTGACGGATGCTTTGAGCGCTTTCAAACTCCAGGCGAAAGATGCCGGGCATTTTGCTGATGTACTGGCACAGGCAGCCACCAACTCAAATACCAATGTGGGCATGATGGGCTATACCTTCAAGTATGTGGCCCCGTTGGCCGGTACTTTAGGTTTCAACATCGAAGACACGGCTCTGGCTATCGGGCTCATGGCAAACAGCGGCATCAAGGCAGAAAAGGCCGGAACTGCTCTGCGATCCATGTTTACCCGTATGGCTGCACCCACCAAAGAATCCAGCTCTGCCATGGCGGAACTGGGCTTTTCTATGACGGATTCTGCCGGAAAGGTGAAAAGCCTGCGGTCCATCATGAAAGAGCTGCGGAAAGACTTCAAGGGGCTCAGCAAAATGGATCAGACCAGGCTGGCCAAACAACTGGCTGGAGAAGATGCCATTTCCGGGTTCCTGGCTATCATGAATGCCAATGAATCAGATTGGAAGAAACTGGAGACAGCCATTGATCATTCCCAGGGCGCAGCAAAAAATATGAAAAACATTTCCACATCCAATCTCTGGGGATCCATTAAAGGGCTGCAGTCTGCCTGGGAAGCGGTGCAGCTGGGCATTATGAGCCAGGGACCCGGCAGCGGAATGAAAGAATTCGTGGATGCGGCTACTATCGACCTGCGAAAATTCACCAAAAGCCTGGAAGATGGATTCCAATTCAGAGATTTGGTGGATGTGGCCAAAAACGCTGTGCAGCAGCTCATTGACAAATTCGTCCAGCTGGATGGGATGGGTTCTGTGCTGGCTGGTGGCACGCTGGCTTTTGGATTGGTGAAACTAATTGGGCTGCTGAAGAAGTTCAATGGCTTGTTCAAAAATACTGGTACGGCAGGGGGAGCTTCCGGTACAGGTGTTGGCATGAATGACATGGTGGTCAACGCCCGGAATGTGGTGGTCAATGGTACTGTTTCCGGTTCTGCCGGAGGGGGCACCGTGCCGGTCCCCGGCGGCGGAAAGAAATCTGGTGGGGCTGCAGCGGCTGCCACTTTTGTCCGATATCTTCCGGCCATCCTGACCGGAGTGAAAACGGCCTATGATGTAGTCAAGACAGAAGGCAAAGACGCAAAGACCCGGGTGGGAATTGGTGGTGCTGTGCAAACGGGGGCGGTTGCCCTGGGTACGGCTATCGGTGGCCCGGCGGGCACTGTTGTGGGCTTCGCTGTAGGTGATGCTATCAACCAGGCCATCCAGGACCCGGCATGGTCTTCTCAGCGGAGTTCTGCTGGTTCTGAAATGTACCTGCAGCCATCCTATGATGACCGGCTGGGCACGAACGGTGGCGTCAATGGTGACACCATGGGCAATGGTCAAGATATAGCCTCCCGGTTCCAAACCGATACGGCCAACTTCAAGAACTGGCTGTTCAACAGTGACGCACCCAGTGCTATGGATGACTGGGGGAATTCCATGGACGGTATGGCAGACCGGTTTAACCAGGACTGGGAAAATATGAAGCAGACTGCTCAGCAGAAGCTGTCCGGCATTGGAACCGCCATGGGGGAACTGGGCGAAAGCATTGGTACCCAGGCCAGCGAAATGCAGACATCCATGAGCAATGCCTGGGAGAATATTGCTCAGTCCGTATCTGAAACCACCAGCGAATGGGGCGGTTATGTAGATGATGCCATTGGTACCATCGAAGGCGCTCTGGACGGACTGAAAAGCAGAGCTGCTGGCATCTGGGCAGATATTAAAAATTCGGCTGCCAGTGCCTGGGCCGATATCGGAGCCAAAGCTTCCGGTGCTTTGTCCGGTGCTCAGAGCTGGTTTGCAGGGACGTCCCTGGGCAAATGGTGGGACCATAATGCTACCGGATCTGAGTACTATGCCGGCGGCTTGACGGAAGTCAACGAACACGGGGGGGAAATAATCGACCTGCCAGGCGGCTCCCGGATATACCCCCATGCCACAACGGAAAGGATGCTGGAAAAACAGTTTTCCAAAGCCACCCCTACCGGAGCACCTACTGTAACCATCAGTGGAAATACTTTTATTGTCCGGCAGGAAAGCGATATTCAGCAGATTGCCTATGAACTGGCTCAGCTGATCATGCAGGGCCAGCAGAATTATGGAGGTGGATACGCATGACCACATTCGGAACAGCCCTTAATGTGTTGTCTGCCTTCTTCAACGGAATGAATTTCGTCAATACCAGGAGGCAGATCCTGGTGAAGTCGGAACAGTTCGGAGAAGTCATCATTCCGGTTACGCCAGAAAAGTACCAGATGAGTGGGGGACAGAAAAACAAGGTAGTGGATATCACCCGTGTGGGGGAAGCCATTATCTTCGGGATGCCCAAAGCCAGGACACTGACGTTTTCCAGCTTTTTTCCGGATCTGACCCATGGATACCCCTTTACGGTGGATGATACCAAAAGCCCTGGTGAACTGGTGGAATACTTCACCAAAGTGAAGGAAGCCCGGAAGCCGGTCCGGGTGATCATCACAGACAGCCCCGTCAATTTGATGATGGGGCTGATGTCTTTCAACTATTTTGAAAAGGATGGCACCCGGGATATCTACTATGAACTGAGCTTTACCGAATACAAGGATTTGAATATCCCCAGCGCAAACAACAATAAACCGGTGGACGAAAAGACCGGTCTAAAAAAACGCCCGGAAGGGGATACGCCGAAAAAAGTGACCTGGCAGAAGAAGGCAGGGGATTTTTTGGACGCCACCAAGAAAGCCTATGGGGATTACAACCACTGGCGAAGGGTAGCCAAAAGCAATAATCTGGGTTCCCTGGTTATCAATAATGCAGGGCGGATTGGCCGAATGGTAGGGAAGAAACTATGATTATCAAGCATAAATCCGTCAAGACGGAGACCACTACGGACCGGAACGGGAAAAAGACAACGAAAACGACGGAATCCATGGATGATCTGTCCACCCTGACCATGGGGAAAATCACCTGGGAAGGATCCCGGCTGCAGGTTGCCCGGCGGTTGCAGTTCACCTACGCTCAAGATGCCCGGGACCCCAATCTGCCCAACTATGTCATCAACTGTGGAGAAACAATCTATGGTTATGACGAAGAAGGAAACCTGCAGTTCCAGGGAAATGTGTATAGTGTCGAAAAAAATGTCCAGGCTTCTTCCGTCAGAGTCCTGTGCTACGACAATCTGTTCATCCTGACCCGATCCAGGACCACCCGCAAGTTTTCCAATATCAAAGCAGAAGACATTGCCCGTTCTGTATGCCAGGAAATGGGCATCAAGGTCGGGAATCTGGCCGAAACAGGAGTTTCTGTTTCTTTCATTGCTCAAAATAAAACTGGGTACCAGATTATCATGATGGCTTATACGGAAGCCGCGGCCAAAATGAATGCCAACAAAGGAAAAGATGATCCGGATGCTGTCTTCCAGGCAATCATGAATAGAGACAAACTGGATGTTATCCGGAAGGGTGCACTCATTGAGAATTTCGAAGCTAACCAGTACGCCAACATTATGAACAGCCGATACAAAGAGTCCATCGAAAAAGTCGTGAACAAAATCATGCTCACAGACCAACAGGGGAATGTGATAGGCTACGAATCAAAGGATGATTCCATCCAGAAATATTCCATGGTTCAGGCTGTCTATAAGCAGAATCCCAACAAGGCCATGAAAGACCAGCTGACTAAAATTTTCCATGGTCCTGATCGGACTGGCATACTGGAAATGCTGGGAGACTACCGGGCAAAGGCGTCCTACTCCATCAAGATCAGCGATATCCTGCCGGAAATGGCTGGAAAGTTCTGGATCAAGTCGGACAGCCATACCTTTGAAAATGGTATCCACACCATGAAGCTGGAAATCGAATTTGAAAACCTGATGGATAAACAGGAACTGTCTGACGGGGAAAGGAAGGTGTAACCATGACTGAAATCCCATCTGCCGCCCAATCCATGGCCCAGGTTGTTGATGTGATGCATGGAATTGCTGACGGTGCGCAGCCCATGGGGACCCAGGTGGGCATTGTAGTTACTCCGCCGCCCAATCTAACAGTCCGCATGAACAATATCCTCCTGGAGTCGAAGGACCTGTACATAAGCCGGTATCTGCTGCCGAATTACACCCGGCATGTGGTTGGTGAAACCAGCTACAAAGGAGGCGGATCCGGTATGCCAGCCTACGAAAGTCACAATCACCCTATTGATAATGATGAAACCTGGACGGATACCCTGCAGCCGGGAACCCTGGTGGCGGTAATTCCGGTAGACGGACAAGAAAACCAGCTGTACATCATAGCGGACAGCCTGGTGAAACTGTAGGAGGTGACAATCATGAGTGACGAATATCCTTTTACGGGAACCAGTGCAGAAACGGATTTTGAAGAAAATTTGGATGTACCCAGGGAAATGGATTATGACTTTGAAAAGCACGATTTTAGGTACGACAGAAATGGGCAACACATCATCGTTACCGGCAATGATGCTTTGAAAATCTGGATCTATAAGGCACTGAGTACAGAGCGTTTCCGGTATCTGGCATACAGTTGGCAGTATGGACTGGAAATCCGGCCTTTCATCGGCAAGGTCATGGGTGTACAGGAACGATACAGTGAAATGAAGCGGATCATCATCGAATGTCTAATGGTGAATCCCTATATTAAAAGCATCGACAGCATTGAATTCACCCCAAGCCGGGAGAAGCTAACGGTGGATATCAATCTGACAACGATTTATGGGGAGGTGAGTATGAATGTATGAAGCGGAAAGTCAGGATACTATCCTGAAGCGGCTGCAGCAGAATACCGGCAGTCAGGTCAGTACCTATGAAGGTACTTTCGCTTATGATGTCCTGGCATCCAATTCTATTGAATTTGCCAAACAGGAAGTGGAACGGGAAGAAATGTACAAAGCGGCCTTTGCAGAGACGGCTTCTGGGGATTACCTGACCCTGATTGCAGAAGATCATGGAATCATCCGCAAAGAAGCAACGGCTGCGGTTGGCAATGTGGTCGTCAAAGGTAATGGCACAATTCCCATTGGAACCTTGTTTCAGACGGAAACAGGGATATCATTTGCCGCTACTGCTACTATCGCAGTTAAAAACGAAGCCACCATTCCTGTAAAATGCACAGAAGCTGGAGTATTGGGAAATGTAAGCGCCGGCACTGTTGCGGTCATTCCTATCAGTATCCCGGGGATTACTGCAGTAACCAACCCTGATCCGATGGCAGATGGCTTTGACCGGGAAAATGACGATGATCTATATGACCGGTTCCATTTCCACGTGACCCAGCCGGCCATCAGCGGGAATGTAAATGACTATATTGAATGGGCCTCCAGCATCCCCGGAGTTGGTCATGTAAAAGTGCTGCCCATCTGGAAAGGCCCAGGGACGGTAAAAGTTCTGGTAACAGACGCCAATGGGGAACCGGCTTCCATGAATCTGCTGAATCAGGTGATTGCTAAAATTGAAAGCGTACGGCCCATCGGTCCAGAAGTGACGGTGGTATCGCCCAGCCTGCTCGACCTTACCATTAAGTTAACTGTAACCAGCGGCAGCGGAGATGCAGACTACATCAAGACCATGCTGAACAAGTATTTCGTGAGCCGGAACTTCACCGGAATTACGATTTCCTACGCCAAGGTGGGCAACATGATCCTGACGGACAGCAAGACCGGTGTGGATGATTACAGTGGGCTTCTGATCAACGACAGTAACGAGAACATCAGTATTACGGATGACCAGATTCCTCATGTGAAAGAGGTGGTGTTCCTGTGAAAACACCAGATTTCCAATTCTTGAGAACGGACCCGGTAAACCTGAAAAGGTATCTGCCGGTTTTCCTATATCTGAGCCCGGAATTCAAAGCCATCCAGGACAGTTTGCAGAAAGAGCACGAACGTCAGCGGCTGGCCCAGATTGACGTAGCCAAACAGTTCCACGCGGAAACGGCTACCTGGGGCATGGCGGCCTGGGAGCGTATGCTGGGCATCAATGTGAATACCAGTGTGGACCTGGAGACCAGACGGGCATCCGTACTGGCCAAAATGGGGAAGCCGCCAACGGTGACTCCCGCTTTCCTGACCAGGATGATTAACCTGTTCACCACAGTGGCTGCCACGCAGATTGTGGAACATCCATCCGAGTATACGGTGGATATTTATTTACCTGATAGCGGAACGCACGATTTCACGAAAATAGACGAGGCTGTGAATACCTACCTGCCGGCCCACCTGGGCCACACCTACCACTTCAAGACCCATCTGGATGCTTCCGAGTACATCGGTACGGTAATTCGAATGGCGTCCAGGGGCGTGGAGTGCGGCCTGCTGGCCAACGACGAAGTGCTGCAGACGGCTGTTCTGTGGTCCGTGGATACGCCGGTATTCGAGATAAAAGACGATGCCATCCACCTGACAGAGCTTGGACTCAAGGCGAACCCGGTATGGAACGCCAATACCAGCACAGTGTCTCCCGCTGCTGCAGCCCCAGTGGGTGCTACGGACGGGATTTTCTACGTCAGCGGAGATGGTAGCGTCAAACAGCAAGTCGGCGCCCCCGCCACCTTCACCCGTGCTTCCACTGCTGCCCTGGGGGGGCGGACATATCAAGTCAATGAGCCACGGTTCATGGACAACGGACTGCTGTGCGAGCCGACCACCACGAATCTGGCGGCATCTGTGATTGATGTGACGAACGGGTCGCTGGATTACTGGTTTAATTGCGTTGGCAGTGGAACTTTTGAGTTGTCTTCGAAGGAAACGTACAACCATAGCAATAGCATCCATTTGAAAGATGGCACCTCTCTACAGCTAGTGGAGTTCGATATTAAACCGAAATTTAATTCCATCTATACATTCTCCTGTATGGCTTTTGTGGTAAGCGGGAAATGCCACCTTAGACTCGAAGAAGGTACGAAGCCATGGCCCGGGTTAAACAGCCAGCCAACGTCAGAAACAGGCAAGTGGATAAAATTGTCAGTAACGTACAAGACCACTGTAAAAGACAGCACACTTCTGCATTGCCGAATTTACGTAGGAGAGGGGGATGACGTCTATATCGACGACATCCAACTGGAAGCCCGCCCCTACGCCACTAGCTTCACCCCGACCTCCCGTGATGCCGCCGACCGTCTGACCATTTCAGAATGGGTGGTCAACAAGACAAAGTGTACGTGTGAATTTGATTTGACTGTAAACGATAAACAGACTCTTGAATGGCCTATGCTGTTCGCACGTGCTGGATGGCTCAAAAACCCAGGTGGGAAAATGTTCAGATTTGAGACTAATGAAGCTAAAAAAGGCTTGAGAGGGGGATACTTATCGCCAATTTGGGCTGATGATGCTACCACTGATAAGCCCCAACGTTTCGCCGTAACATTTGAAAACAGCGTTGCTGCGCTGTACTTCAACGGAAATCTTATTGGTTCAAATCATGATGCCAGCTCCAAAGATGTTCTCTCAGCTATCTGGATGGGCGACTGTATTGCCAACCCATTCAACGGCTGCATCAAGAATTTCCGCTTTTCCAGCACCGTCCACACGGCAGAAAAGATAGCCGCCGACAGCAAGCTGGACGCACTGCCGGTGGAGGATGATACAGTGCTGTACATGCCACTCAAGGAGGATTTGAGCATGTACGGCCATTACAACGATTAAAAAAAGGAGTGAGACAATGGCTGAATTTCATCAATGCGTTACCACGAAACAGGGGCTCAACCTGATCGCCCTGTCCAGGGTGAATAAATGTCCTCTGGTATTTACGAAAATGGCCATCGGCGACAGCAGGCCGACGGACACCAGCACCATCAGTGCCATGACGGCCCTGGTCGACGAGAAGCTAACCAGCGACATCACTAGCCTGAAGAAAATCAAGAATACAGACACAACGGAAGGCCGGTATGCAGCGTTCGGAAAATTCTCGAACAGTACGCTGGCCACCGGGTTCCACATCTCTGAAGTAGGGCTGTGGGCGAAAGTGGAATCCTCCTACTACACCGGGGACAGCTGGGACGGGTATACCGGGGATGCTGTCCTGTTCTGTTACGGCTATGCCGATGAAGGAAAAACGGACTGGCTGCCCAGCAAGGATACCCCCATGACGCCCCAGGAAGTCGGTATCTACACCAGCGTGGGTGACGCTGAAACCGTATCCGTCCATGTATCAGATACCCAGACGGTAGGGGAAGCAGAGTTCCAGGCCCACCTGACGGACGTCAACGCCCACAGCGACTTCAAGGGCTGCACGTCGACCGCCAACGGGCAGCGGGGATTTGTTCCCCGTCCCATGGCCGGCCAGGACAACGAGTACTATCTGAACGCTGACGGAACCTGGAAGCAGGTCAAGCAGCGGTCCGTCAAGGACATCATCGACATCATCTATCCGGTAGGATTTGTCATCACCACCACTGGGAGTCAGAACCCCAACCAGCTGTGGGCAGGGACTACATGGGAACGGTATGCAGCTGGCCGGGTGCTGATGGGCGCAGGGACGTACATTGAAAACGGCGTGACCTACACTTACACCAACGGAGCCACAGGCGGCGAAGTCAAGCACCCACTCTCTGCTGATGAAATGCCAGCCCATATCCATTCGGCATCCTGTTCCACGGATGGGAATCATACTCACACATTCTATCTTGCGGCTGACGGAAACCCGGACAACGGGAAGAAAGGTGCGAACACCGGTCATGCTTCAACGGGGACAACAAGCTATGCGGGCAGTCACTCTCATACAATCACAATCTCTTCTACGGGTGGCAACGGAAGCCACGAAAACAGACAGCCTTATACCGTAGTGAATTTCTGGCGGCGTACAGCTTGATTATGCGGTCCTACGCCAGAAGTTGACCACCGTGTAGGGCTGACGGTTCTCATGCCCACCGTTACCTCCGGTGGCACCGATGGTCACCGTATGGCTATGATTGCCGTCAGTACTCGTGCGGCCAGTTGGGTTGTTCCAGTCGGCCCCGGACGAACCGGCGTGGTTTTCGGCAGAATCGTAGATGCCGTAGGGGTTTTTTCCGTTGTCGCCAAAGCATCCATGGTAGTGCGCTCCAGCGGTCGAGCAGGATGCACTGTGCCCGTGACTGGGCATTTCATCAGCAGAGAAAGGAATGAAATAATGAGTGTTTTCCAGATTTTAAAAAACAAAGTTTTGATCATCGACGGTGAAAAGCAGTACAGCGATACCGTCGATAATTTTTTACTCGACGCAGGGGCTGTATCCGTCCCGGAATCCGTCATCTATGACGATGCACAGGAGTGCTGCGTGGTGGATGGAGATTTCCGAGATTATCCCAACGGCACCTACAGCGGTTACTGTGACCGCATCCAGGACCTGCTGGATGCCCAGGCTAAGCGTACCTATGTGCCACCGGCTGAACCGACGGAAGAAGAGCGACAAGAAGACCAGAAAGCAGCCCTCAAAGCCGACTATGACAGTGCGGTCAAGGAACTGAGCAACTCCATGGCCGTGGCTCTCCTGACCGGCGACACGGACGCACAGGAAAGTATCCGGGCAGATTTTAAAGACCTGCAAAAAGCATACAAGGAGGCGGTCGAAAATGTTTAAGCTCCCGAAGCGTTGCGAATACTGTGCTCATAAGCTGGTGGACGGCAAGTGCGTTAACCCGGCCTGCATTGCTTATAAACCGGAACAGCAAGCTGCTGAAAAGAAGGATGGTGACAGCAAATGACAACAAGAGCAATCGTACCCAATGGCGATGGGGAAGGCTCCCTGGGTACCTCTACGGCTAAATGGGGAGCGGTTTATTCGTCCGACCCGGCCAGAGGGGAAAACTCCGGGCAGGTACCTACAACGGCGTGGGTCCAAAAACTCCTGGCTGATGCCCTGGCTAAGCAGAAAACGGCCTACGAGCAAGCCATCAGCACGGCAGTTTCGGCCGCCCAGACGAAAGCAAAGCTGGACGCCCACCCTGTCGGGAGCTACTACTGGAGCAACGACAGCACGAGCCCGGCTACCCTTTTCGGGGGTACGTGGGAGGCTCTGCCAGCAGGGTACACGCTGATTGCACAGGGATCTGGGAGCGACTCCTTCGGTAGCTACACCTATACTGCTGGCCAAAAATACGGCGAACGGAAACATCAGCTCACCACCGATGAACTCGCATCCCATGGGCACATGGTAAGAACCTGGAACAATGTAGCAAGCGGCGCCCCGCAGCTATACAGGGACGGGAAATGGGAACGCTATACACAGGGGGCTTTTAAGGTGTCTGGTGAATGGAACGAAAATGCCGGAACTACAGCAAATTCCCCGCAAGGCGGTCTGGGTGACCCTGCTGGCACTACCGACGGAACTGGCGGCAATGCAGCTCATAACAACATCCAGCCATCTATAGCGGCCTACTGCTGGAAACGCACGGCCTAGGCGGTCCTGCACCAGCCATACGAGGCGATGGACGGGGACAGGTTGTTGTGGGGTACGCTTTTACCAGTGGCATCCGTAGACCGGCTTTTTCCGGTCGCTTGCTCGCCGATTGTACCGGCATCGACGAACCAACTGCCATTATTTTGCGACGTACCCTTTTTAGTCGTATCGAGCGTGTAGGTATGGCTGTGACTAGCCAGTTCATCGGTGGCTATGCAGTACGACGCCAAACGTATGCCGCCATACTAGGTTGGACATTTGCATGAGGGGCATTTTTACCAAATGACAGTTTGGCTGTATGGTAAGTAACCCAGGATTCAGTGCCGTTTCCGTAGACTTGATATGTCCGTCCCGTATCTGCGTCCTGGTACGAAAAGACGCCGGTTGCAGGCCGTTCAAAAATCCCGCCTTGATTCCCTGCACGGCTTCCGACCGTGCCAGAGATAGCCGGAAGCTCATCGGTGGCTATGCCGTACGTTTCCAACAAAACGCCGCTACCATCGGGGGCAGGTTTTCATGAGGAACATTTTTCCCAGAATAGGCCCCATCTTTAGGACTGTAGCTTGTGGATGGTGTAGCGGCTTTATTAATCAAAACGTGCCCCCACGTATAACTTCCATCCCCACTATTTTCTCCCCAAGAAAAATCCATTCTATGGGCATGTCTAGGCATTTCATCGGTGGATACCTGGGAAAGCAATTTTATGCCATTTCACCCCACTTTATGCCATTGACAAAGACCCACTAAAGCCATACTAAGCACAGTCCTACATCAAGACACAGAGAGGCTTTAGCTCTGCATTCCTAGGTCATTGCTACAACCATACTAAACCCTGTCTATGGCCTTCCGCAGGTCTGACAGGGTCTTGTGTGTGTAGGCCCCTTTTGTGATACCCGGTCTGGCGTGTCCCAGAATCATCCGGATGGTTGTCTCACTGACCTCCGCACGGTCAAGGAGCGTGGCCAGGGTGTGGCGGCACTCATGAGGTGTGTGCTTCATCCCGACCGCCTCCATGGCCTTGTCCCAGAGCCTACGGAAACTGTCGTAGGTCTGACACGGGCAGATGATGCCGGACGCTTTCCTTTCTGTGAGTATCCCCAGGATACGGTGATGTATGGGGATTTTGCGGATACCGGCGGCCGTCTTTGACTGCTTGATGTCTATGTATCTCTGACGGACGTTGATGTCTCCCGGCCGCAGGGAGATGAATTCTCCGGCCCTCATACCTGTGTAAATGAGGATAAGAGCATCGGCAACGCCTGGAACATCCAGTGACCGCCATAGCTTGCCAATCTGCCTGGCTGTGAACGGCTTCTTCTTGTAGACGACGGTGTGCTTCGGGAGCTCAACAAATGGGCTCAGATCGTGGTCAACGATGCCATTTTTTATGGCGTACTTATACATCTGGCTCAGCAGGACACGGCATTTTTTACGGGTGCAGTACCCAGCGGGGACAGCATCCAAGGCACTCTGCAGATCGGGATAGGCGATGGACGAAAACGGCATGGCATGGAGCGGACTCAGATGCCTGTAGCTGATGGAGTAGGCCGACCGGCTGGATGCCGATACATCCGGGAAATGCCTCTGGCTCCATGCGGCATAGACGGCGGAAAACGTGACTTGATGGGTGGGTGTGCAGTGATTAATCTCAACAAGATACTCAAAGGCCTCTTGATACGACTCAAAATATCCCAGGGCTCTCTGCCGTCCATCGATGGTCTTCTTGACGACGTAAGGGCGCCGCCGATTTCCTGCCAGCTTATAAACGGAACCATAACCATTTGGCAATCTCATATCAAAACATCTCCTTATATCTCATATAGGGAGCATTATACAAAAAAGGAGGCGGCTTATGGATGTATCACTAGGCGACATTGTAGCTGTTCTGACTCTCCTGGGCGGAGCCCTCGTGTGGGTAATCCATGTGATCATCAGCCCGCTCAAGGTCCTGCTGGACCGGGTAGTACAAAGCCTGGACAAGCTGGATGAAACACTCAGCAAGGAGCGTGCCAGGCGGGAACAGATTGAAATCCGACTAGAAGCCATCGAGGCCAGAGGAAAAAGCAACACTCACCGCATTGACGGATTGGAGGAGCAGCAGAAAAAATGCTTGAGCAAATCTCTCGTAAATTGAAGAACCTGAAACAGCTGCGCTTTACCATCCAATCCGTGTGGCTGTTCCGTTTTATCGTGTTCATAGGGCTGGCGCCTTTTACGCTGGCCCTTTTTCTGTGGGTCTTTGCCCTAGCGACAGGGCTCCACGAGGAATGGCTTTTTAAGATGATCGACGCAGCGCTGAGGATTGGGAACCAGGTCTTGGGGCCTGCCGTGGTCTCCGGGCTGCTGAACATCGTGCCCCGGGTGACCGACTCCAATAAAGACGGGATACCTGATATAGACGAAAAGGAGGAAAAATCTGATGAAAAAAGTGACACTGGAAGACATCCGGACGCTGGCTGAGAAGGCTCGACCTCAGCTCTGGAAAGACGCCAAAGCACTGGGGAGGGATGTTAAAATCTACCTGCATTGGACAGCGGGCCGCTATGGCCAGTTTTTTGACGACTATCATATCAGTATCGACCAGGACGGCACCATCTATGCCAGCACGGACGACTTGAGCGGGACCCTTACTCACACATGGGCTCGCAACACAGGCTCCGTAGGCGTGACTCTGTGCTGCTGCTATGGAGCCGATACGGCAGACCTGGGCGACTACCCACCCACGGCTGCCCAGATCGAGACCATGGCCCAGGTGGTAGCCGTGCTGGCTAAAGCCCTGTGGCTGACCATCGACCGTGATCGAGTGCTGACCCATGCAGAGGCGGCTGACAACGTGGACGGTCTCTTGCCTGTGGGCGACGAGTATGGCCCAGGTACCACCTGCGAGCGGTGGGATCTGCAGTATCTGGGCACAGATGAGAGCCCAGAGTGGACGATCGACTATGATGATCCTCGGACCGGGGGGAACGTGCTGAGGGGGAAGGCAAATTGGTACAGAAACGAATGGAGAAAGTAAGGGGGAAACTCAATGGAATCAAGACGCAGATTGACCGTATCCCTCATTGGGTTCTTATTACTCTGCTTGCTGCTGTGTGCTTCGGCACAGGTTACGCTTGCGGCCTCCGCAACGCCGGCCGAACCGACGTATACGATCACGGAAACGGAGCTGACACAGTTACAGACCAACTTGAACGAGCTGAAGACAATCAACGAGGCATTACGGACGGCCTGCAGCGGGCAGCAGATCAAAGCGGCAGAATTACAAGTGAAATTGACGAAAGCAGAGGAATTGTCCAGGACATTACAGAGTCAGCTGACAGAGCTGCAGGCCAAATCGACCAGGCAGGAAGCCTTATTGACTCAAGCCAACGAATCCTTGAAAGAGTACGCCAGAGAGGAAAAGCGGACCAGGCTGCGCATTAAGGCGCAACGCAATACGTGGGAAGCGGTAGCCACAGGGCTCTTACTTGCCTGGGCAGCGAAATGAAGAAAAACCCGTAGAGTCAGGAAACACCTGGCTTTACGGGTATTTTTTGTTTAAAAGCATAGAAGAAAATGGGAAAAGTAGCCTTAACTATCATCCTACTGTCCTATTACTAGTGAAGGAGGATGATAACCATGAAGAAAATCCAAAGTCAACTCGTCGACAGCATGCACAACACAGCAAAGGTCATGGAAACCTTTGCCAACGACTACGAGAAGGCCAAAACCAAAGAAGAACAGGGGGAAATCCTGCGATTTGAGGCTCTATACCTTACTGACCGTGCAAAACATCTGGAAGAAGTAGCTCAGTACCTCGATGCCGTTGCCGACTTCCAGTAATCCCTATCCCCGTGCCTTATGGTGCGGGGATCTCCCTGACCCCAAAACGGCAAAAATTCGGCAAAAATTCGCCGGAAAATATCGTTTTTCATGGAAACATTTAATCCGATTTTAACTCATTCATATCGATTCCATGCGGCTCCTGGAAACCATGGACGAAAAGACCCATATGGGCTTATAATAGAGAGTAAAAATTGCGATAGGAGTCGATGATATATGGCAATCTATGACATTGTAAAAGTGGGGGCGCCCATCCTTCGGGAAAAGGCGGTTCCTGTTACCAAATTCGATAAAAAACTGGGCCGGCTGCTGAAGGATATGGCGGAGACCATGTATGCGGCCAACGGCTGCGGACTGGCGGCCCCCCAGATCGGCCTCAGCAAACGGCTGGTGGTCATTGACGCCGGCGACGGGGCTGGCATCCGGGAATTCGTGAACCCGGTGCTTACGGACCCGGTGGGAGAAGCAGTGGATTCGGAAGGGTGCCTCAGCGTCCCCGACTACGAAGGGGAAGTGAAGCGGGCCGCCCAGATCACCGTCCATTTCCAGGACCGGAAAGGGGACCATTACCGGCTTACCGCCGACGGGCTCCTGGCCCGTGCCCTCCAGCACGAATGTGACCATCTGGAAGGGGTCCTGTTCATTGACAAGGCTATCAGCCTTTCTGCCAAACCGAGGGAAGGTCAAGAATGAAGATCGTATTTATGGGAACCCCGGAATTTGCCGCGGCCAGCCTGAAGGCCCTGGTGGAATCCGGACAGTATGAAATCGCAGCGGTGGTCACCCAGCCGGACCGTCCCAAAGGACGGGGCCACAAGGTGATGATGAGCGCCGTGAAGGAATATGCCCTGACCCGGGATCTGCCGGTGCTCCAGCCGGAACGGGTGAAGACTCCGGAATTCCAGGCAGAGATGGAAAAAATCTGTCCGGATCTGATCGTGGTGGCGGCTTTTGGCCAGTTCCTGCCCAAAGTCCTGCTGGATCTGCCCCAATACGGCTGCATCAACGTCCACGCTTCCCTGCTGCCCCGGTACCGGGGAGCAGCCCCCATCCATTACGCCATCCTGAAAGGGGAAAAGGAAGCGGGGGTCACCATTATGCAGATGGACGTGGGGATGGATACCGGCGCCATGCTCAGCAAGGTGGCGGTGCCGGTGGGACCGGAAATGACCCAGGGAGAACTCCATGACATCCTGAAGGAAAAAGGCGCACGGCTGCTGATGGACACCATTCCTCAGCTGGCGGCTGGGACCCTCCAGCCGGTACCTCAGCCGGAAGAAGAGGCCACCTATGCCTCTCTCATTACCCGGGACATGGAAAAGGCGGACTGGACCAAAACGGCGGAAGCCCTCCACAACCAGTTCCGGGCCTTTGACCCCTGGCCCGGTTCCTTTACCCTGCTGCCGGACGGGAAGCGGCTGAAGCTCTGGAAGAGCCGGATCTTCACGCCGGAAGGCACCCAGGGTGCTCCGGGCACCGTGCTCCAGGCGGACGGAAAGGGTTTCCGGGTAGCCTGCGGACAGGGTACCCTGGAGATCCTGGAATGTCAGCCGGAAGGAAAAAAAAGGATGCCGGCAGCCTCCTTTGTAAACGGGGGCCATGTGAAACAGGGAGACAGACTGGAATAGATTATGAACATGGGATTTCGGCCGAAGAAACGGCTTTTCATGGCACTGGCCTCTCTGGCGGTGCTGCTGGCGGCGGCAGCGGCTTATGGGCTATGGCAGCTGCTGGTGCCGGGACTGGCGCAGATCCATCCCTGGCTGCCCCAGGTGGTGGGCTGGATCGTCCTGGTGGTGATCCTGGCTCTTTTTTCCGGAGTGGTGGGCATCGTCCTGGCCATTTTGGGCTTTCCCACCATCCGGTTCTTTTATTTCTGGGCCTGGCACATCATCAACCTGCTCTATCCCCTGGCCCTGTTCCTGGGGAAACTTATGGGGATTTCCAAACGGCGGGTGGAGCAGTCCTTTATTGAAGTCAGCAACCATCTGGTCCGGAACCAGCATATCCGGGTCCCGGCCAACCGGCTGCTGATCCTGACACCTCACTGCATCCAGCTGGATACCTGCCCCTATAAGGTGACCCGGGACATCAGCAACTGCCACCAGTGCGGCCGCTGTGGAGTGGGCCAGCTGCTGGCCCTGTCCCAAAAGTACGGGGTCCATGTGGCCATTGCCACCGGAGGGACCCTGGCCCGGCAGGCGGTGAAGAAAGCCCGGCCCAAAGCCATCCTGGCGGTGGCCTGTGAACGGGATCTTACCAGCGGGATCCAGGACGTGTTCCCCCTGCCGGTAATCGGGGTGCTCAACGAGCGGCCCAACGGACCCTGCTTCAACACCCGGGCGGACATGGGGAAAATCGAAGAGGCCATACGGTCATTTATTCTGGAAGAGGACGAACAATGAGAAGAATCGGCAAGAATCCGCGGGAAGCGGCATTACAGATACTGGAACAAATCTTTCTCAAGGGAGCCTATGCAAACCTGGCTCTGGCTCAGGGGCTGCGTGGGGCTCCTTTGTCGCCCCTTGACCGGAGCCTGACCACGGAACTGGTCTATGGCACCGTAAAGACCATGGGGACCCTGGACTGGTATCTGTCAAAGGTGGTGAACCGGCCCCTGCGGAAGCTGGATCCCCTGGTGCTGGTGATTTTGCGGCTGGGAGCCTACCAGCTGCTGTACCTGGACCGGATCCCGGTTTCCGCCGCCTGCAACGAAAGTGTGAAACTGGCCAAGAAATGGGTCCATGAGGGAGCGGCAGGACTGGTGAACGGCGCTCTGCGCCAGCTGGCCCGGACCCGGAAACAATGGAAATTCCCCCAGGGACCGGATCATGAGCTGGAACGGATCGCTTTGGAATATTACCATCCGGAATGGCTGGTCCGGAGGTGGAAATTCCGCTATGGACTGGAAGATGCGGTGAAGCTCTGTGCCTATGACAACGCCCGGCCCACTTTTTCCTTCCGGGTGAATACCCTGAAAATGAACCGGGAGGCGCTCCAGGCCCGCCTGGCTGCCCAGGGCATCGAAACCCATCCTTCCCGGTGGTCCCCGGACGGGCTGATCTGTGACAGCCTGCCTTCCCTGGAGACCCTGGTGGACCGGTTCGGAGAGGACATCTATATCCAGGACGAAAGCTCCATGCTGGATGCGGCGGTGCTGGATCCCCAGCCCGGAGAACGGGTGATGGACCTGTGCAGCGCCCCGGGAGGGAAGACCACCCATCTGGCCCAGAAAATGGAGGACCGGGGAGAGATCCTGGCCCTGGATCTGTATGACCACAAACTGGCCCTGGTCCGGGAGAATGCCCGGCGGCTGGGCATCCACTGCATCCAGACGGAAAAACGGGACGGGACAACCTTTGTGCCGGAATGGGAAAACACGGCTGACCGGGTGCTGGTGGACGCTCCCTGCAGCGGCCTGGGGGTGCTGAACCGGCGGGCAGAATCCCGGTGGACCAAAGAGGAACGGACCCTCAGCCAGTTCCCCCCGCTCCAGAAAAAGATCCTGGACAACGGAGCCCGGTATGTGAAGCCAGGGGGCCGGCTGCTGTACAGTACCTGTACCCTGGAACAGGATGAAAATACCCGGGTGCGGAAATGGTTCCTGGAAAACCATCCGGATTTTGTTTCTGTTCCCTTTGCCCATCCCCTGACCGGAGAAAAAGTGGAGGAACTCCAGCTTCTGCCCCAGCGGGACGGAATCAACGGATTCTATCTCTGTCTTTTTGAAAAACGAAAGTGAGATCTGCCATGTGCAAAAAAGAAATCATGGGTCTGACCCTGGAAGAACTCCAGACAGAACTGGCGGGACTGGGCATGAAGAAGTTCCGGGCGGAACAGGTGTTCCGCTGGCTGTATGAAAAGGCGGCCACGGACTTTTCCCAGATGAGCAACCTGAGCAAGGAAGCCCGGCAGCAGCTGGAAGAGCGGTACACCATTGCCACCAGCCAGGTGAAGGTCCTGAAGGAATACAAATCCCGGGACGGGCTGACCCACAAGGTGCTCCTGGAGCTGACGGACGGAGCCACGGTGGAAACGGTGCTCATGCACCACGACTATGGCTACAGCGTCTGTCTTTCTTCCCAGGTGGGCTGCGCCATGAACTGCGCCTTCTGTGCCAGCGGCCTCCACGGTTTCGTCCGGAACCTGACGGCGGCGGAAATCCTGGCTCAGCTGTATTTCTTCCAGAGCGGGCTCCAGCCCCGGGGAGAACGGGTGAGCCGGATCGTGGTCATGGGCAGTGGGGAACCCATGCTGAACCTGGACCATGTGCTCAAGGCTCTGGACATTCTCCACAGCGACCGGGGCCAGTGCATCGGCTACCGGAACATGACCGTTTCCACCTGCGGGGTGGTGCCGGGCATTGAAGAACTGACCGCCCAGGGCCGGAATATCAACCTGGCCATTTCCCTCCACGGGGCTTCCATGGAACTGCGGAACCGGCTGATGCCCATCAACCGGAAGTATCCTTTCCCGGAAGTAATCCAGGCGGCGGATGCCTATGAAAAAAGCAATGGCCGTCAGGTGATGTACGAATACATCCTGCTGGCCGGCATCAACGACCGGCCGGAAGATGCCCGGAACCTGGCGGATGCCCTGGAACACAAAGAATGTGTGATCAACCTGATCCCGGCCAACCCGGTGCCGGAAAAGGGCTTTGAACGGCCCAGCGACCGGGCGGTGGACCATTTCTTCCAGCTGCTGAAGAAACGGCATCTGAACGTGACGGTCCGGAAGGAAATGGGGAAGGACATCAATGCGGCCTGCGGCCAGCTGCGGGCCAGCGCATTAAAGGAGGCGCAGAACCAATGATAGCAGTGAGCCGGACCAACCGGGGCATGGTGCGTCCCAACAATGAGGACAGCATCCTGGTACGGGAACCGGATCTGTATGCCATTGCCGACGGCATGGGCGGTGCGGATGCGGGAGAAGTGGCCAGCTATGAAGCGGTTCATCAGCTGAGCCGTCTGGACCTGTCCGGACTTTCCAGAAAGGAAATCCTCCCATTTTTGGAACGGAGCATCCAGAATATCAACAAGAAAATCTGGGAACTTTCCCAGGAAAAAGCAGGATTCACCGGCATGGGCACCACCCTGACGGCGGTGTACCTGCCCAATCCCCACAGCGCTTTTGTGGCCCATGTGGGAGACAGCCGGATCTATGTGTGGCAGGAAGGGATCCTGCGCCAGGTGACCAGCGACCACAGCTATGTGGCGGAACTGGTCCGGCAGAAACAGATGACCCAGGAGGAAGCGGAAGCCTCCGCCCAGAAGCACATGATCACCCGGGCCATCGGGGTGGATCCCCAGGTCCAGGTGGACACCTTTGAAATCCTCCTGGACGGAGCCCAGAAGCTGCTGGTTTGCTCCGACGGTCTCACCAACATGATCTCAGAAGCGGAAATCGAACGGATTCTGGGAGACCGGAACCTGGAACGGCTGGCGGACGGCCTGATGAACGGGGCCATGACCGCCGGCGGCGACGACAACATTTCTTTTATTGTCATTGATCTGGAGGCTGCAGAATGGAAGGAAGAATAACGCTCAATGGCCGCTATGAAATCATTGACAAAATCGGCGGAGGCGGCATGGCCGAGGTGTTCCACGGCTATGATACGGTGCTCCACCGGGATGTGGGAATCAAGATCCTCCGGGATCAGTTCATCCAGGACAAGCAGTTTGTGGCCCGTTTCCGCCAGGAAGCCTGCAATGCCGCCTGTCTGTCCCATCCCAACATTGTCAATATTTACGACAGCGGCAATGAAAATGACATTTACTATATTGTGATGGAATATGTGGTGGGCCGGTCCCTGAAGGAAGTGATCCAGGAAAATGGCGCCCTGGACTACAAAACGGCAGTCCGGTATGCCATCGGCATTGCTTCAGCCCTGAAACAGGCCCATGACCATTCCATCGTTCACTGCGATGTAAAGAGCCAGAACATCCTCATCGACACCAAAGGGGTGCCCAAGATTACGGATTTCGGCATTGCCCGGGCCTTCGGCCAGCCCAGCAACGGGACGGACAAGAATGTGATCGGCTCCGTGTACTATCTGTCTCCGGAACAGGCGGCCGGCCAGCCGGTGACCCCCCAGTCGGACCTGTATTCCCTGGGTGTGGTGCTTTTCGAGATGCTCACCGGGAAGCTGCCCTATGACGGGGATACCCCACTGGAAGTGGCCCGGATGCATCTGGAATCCTCCACTCCATCCGCCCGCCGGTACGATCCGGACATTCCCTACTACCTGGACAACATCATCACCAAGGCCCTGGCCAAGAATCCCCGGCTCCGGTATGCCACCGCCGATGATTTTCTTACGGATCTGAAGCGTGCCCAGACCCATCTCCTGGGAGATATGGGCGGGGAAGAAGAGACCTGGAACGATGCCCGGAAGCACCCGGTCAGCGACGAGACCATGGTGATCAGCAAAAGCGACATGCTGGACGGGCTGCTGAAGCCCCAGACTGCAGAAGCGGCTGAAAAGAGCCCGGCAGCGGGACCGGAGAAACCGGATCCGAAGAAAAAAGAAGAGCCGGAAACCCTCCTGGAAAAATACGGGAAAAAGAAGCTTCTGGCCTTTTTCATGGCGGCCATTGTGCTCCTGTCCGGGGTCATCTATGCCATCCTCAGCTACACCAGCGGGGATGTGACGGTACCGGACCTGAAGGGCAAGACCATTGTAGAGGCGGAAGCCATCCTGACCAAGGACAAACTGGGGTATACCCTGACGGAAGCCTATGATGCCACTGCCACTCCGGGGGTGATCATCAAGCAGAATCCGGCGGCTCACAGCCGGGTGAAGGCCGGACGGAAGATCCAGCTGGTGGTCAGCAAGGGACCGGAACCGGGGGTGGTGCCGGACCTGAAAAAGAAGACCCTGGCGGAAGCCACCACCATGCTGGAAAAAGCCAAGCTGAAGGTGGGCACCGTGACTGTGAAGTATGAGGCGGGGGCCGGGAAAGGAACCGTCCTGTCCCAGAGCATCGCCCCCAAACAGAAAGTCAGCGAAGGGACCAGTGTGGACCTGGTGGTGAACATCAGCGGCAACCAGACGGTAGTGCCCGGCCTGGCCGGCATGAGCCTGGCAGAAGCCCGGAACCAGCTGAGCAGCGTGGGACTCACCATCGGCAGCATCCAGACCCAGGAAAGCGACCAGGCCAAGGATACGGTCCTGTCCAGTGATCCCGGCAGCGGCTCCGTCATGGACCGGGGCGGCGCGGTGAGCCTGGTGGTATCCGCCGGCAAAAAAGAAGAAAAGAAGAGCCGGAGCAGCTCCGGCAGCAGCGGCGGGGGCAGCACCCGGACCATCGGGTACACGGTTCCCGGCAGCGGCAGCGCCAAGAATGTGAAGATCATCGTTTCCGATGACAGCAGTACCCGGACCATCTTCTCCGATTCGGTGGCTCCCGGTACCCGGATCACCCGGACCGTAAATGTGGGGTCCGGGGCCAGCGTCCAGATTTACGTGAACGGAGAACTGGCGGAGGATAAATCTCTGTGAGCAATCCCATTGGAAGAATCATCAAGACCTACAACGGCTACTACTATGTGGCCGGAGAAGACGGCATCCTGTACACCTGCAAGGTGAAGGGCCGGATGAAGCAGAAACGGTTCACCATGGCTGCCGGGGACCGGGTGGAACTGGAAGCCCAGGGCACCGAAGGGATGATCCGGCAGGTGCTGCCCCGGAAGAATCTGCTCCAGCGGCCTCTGGTGGCCAATCTGGACTGCCTTATGGCGGTCTTCGCCTGCAGTGACCCGGATCCCAGTTTCCTGCTGGTGGACAAGCTGCTGGCCCTGGCGGAAGCGGCCGGGATCCCGGCCGCTCTGGTACTGAACAAACGGGACCTGGCGCCGGAAGGGCTGGTGGAACGGTTCCAGGCGGTCTACCAGCCCCTGGGCTATCCGGTGTATCCGGTGGAAGCCCGGGAGGGAATGGGGATGGAACCCATCCTGGAACAGGTCTGGGGCCACATTGTGGCCTTCGGGGGACCTTCCGGGGCCGGGAAATCCACCCTGCTGAACCATCTGGATCCTTCCCTGACCCTGAAAACCGGCCATGTAAGCAGTAAAATCGGCCGGGGCCGGCATACCACCCGGTTTGCCCAGCTGCTGCCCTTTGGAGGCGGCTACATTGTGGATACCCCCGGCTTCGGGAACATCGACCTGTCGGAACTCCAGATGGAGGATGCCGCCGACGGGTTCCGGGAAATCCGGCAGCGGGAAGGCTGCTGCCGCTTCACCGGCTGCACCCATACCCATGAACCGGACTGTGAAGTCAAGGCGGCCCTGGAACGGGGCGAAATCGCTCCCAGCCGTTATGCTTCCTATTGCACGATCCGTCAGGAATTGGCGGAACCAAAGAAAAGAGGAAAAAAATCATGACCATCATCGCTCCTTCCATTTTGTCTTCCGATTTTTCCTGTTTGGCCGAAGAAGTGGCCCGCATCCAGGATGCGGGTGCCGACTGGTGCCACATCGATGTGATGGACGGCCAGTTCGTTCCCAACCTGACCTTCGGGGCTCCGGTGGTGAAATGTCTCCGGAAACGGACGGACATGTTCTTTGACTGCCATCTGATGGTGGAGAATCCGGAAAATTATGTGGACAGCTTTGCTGCTGCCGGCGCGGACCTGATCTGTGTCCATGCGGAAGCCACCCATCATCTCCACCGGCTGCTCCAGTCCATCCACAGCAAGGGCATCCAGGCCGGGGTGGCCCTGAATCCGGCCACGCCCCTGTGCCAGATCGAGGAAATCCTTCCCTATGCGGACATGATCCTGATCATGAGCGTGAACCCGGGGTTCGGGGGGCAGAAATTCATCCCCACCAGCGTGGACAAGATCCGCCGGCTGAAGGCCATGATCCGGGAACGGAATCTGAAGGTGCTCATCGAAGTGGACGGCGGGGTCAACGGGGAAACCGCCAAAGCCTGCCGGGACGCCGGGGCTGACGTGCTGGTGGCCGGGTCCTTCGTCTTTGGGGCTCCGGATATGCAGGAAGCGGTCTCTGCCCTGCGGTAATCAGCCATGAAAAGGTTGAAAGGGTTTCTCCAGAAGCACCGCCGGAAAATCAAATGGATCCTGCTGAGCTTCCTGGCCAGTCTGCTGGTGCTGGTGTGGCTGGCCTACATTGCCAGTGTCCATGCGGCCCAGATTTTCAACCGGGAAATGGCCAAACAGCATTTCTTTGACGGGACCATTACCGTGGAGCGGCTGACGGCTACCCCCATGGGCCATGTGCGGTTCGAAAACCTGGAATGGAAGGGCAGCCATGACGGGAACCGGGTCTTCATCCCCAGCGGCTCCTTCCAGGTACGGCCTCTGGACATTGTGCTGAAACGGATCAGCACCCGGACCATCCAGGAACTGGAGCTCAATGAGGCGGAAATCCAGCTGACCTTTACGGAGAACATGCATATCCGGGGGATCCGGGCGGCAGAAGTACCCAAACCGGCTGAGCAGAAGGGCCGGAAGAAAAAATTCGACATCAAGCTGAAAAACGTGGATGCCCATGTGAAGCTGAACCACTGCAAACTGACTGCCTGCTACAAACAGCGGATTCACGCCTTCCAGGATGTGAATGCGGACCTGCGGTACAACAGCAGCGACAAGCTGACCATTGATTTTTCCACCGGGGAACTGGGAGGGACCCTGGAAGGCAAGGGAGTGGACATCCAGGGCAGTGTGGACCTGAAACCCCAGGTTTCCACCTACGACCTGAAACTGGGGATCAAGGAGCTGAATCCTTCCTCCCTGGGCACCGGCCTGGACATCAAGGAACGGGTTACCGCCAGCGCCACCGTAACCGGGGAACTGCCGGATCCGGTGATCGTGGGGGAACTGTATATGCCCAAGCTGAACCTGCCGGGACTGCGGTTCACCAATGTGAAAGGGAACTTCAAGTATGCGGACGGGTACATCGATGCCCAGAACGTGACGGCGGATGTGTTTGAAGGGACCTGCGACGCCCGGGGCGGGTTCAACATCGATACCAAAGCCTACAATGTAAGCGTCATGGGCCATGATCTCCACAGTGAGGATGCCACCAACATTCCCTACTTCCGGACGCTGGTCCAGCTGGACCTGAAAATGCTCTGCGACGGGAACAGCCGGTCCACCCTCACCTACGGATCCTTTTATTCCGGCAAGGGCATTTACGCCATCATCAAATTCAATTCCATCAAGGGGACTTTTTCCAACCAGTACAAACAGCTGAAATTCAGCGATGTGGAAATCAAATCCGACGGGGGCGACATTGTGGCTCCCCAGTTTGAACTGATTGACGGGAAGCTCCGGATGGGGAATCTGTATTATGTGGCTCCGGGAGGCAACCGGGCCCGTATCCATTTCTTCAGTTGAACCAGGGGCTGCTGCATGGGCAACAGCCCCATCTTTTTTTGCAAAGGAGAAGATCTATGAAACTGCTGCGGATCCTGGGGATCCTGTTTCTGCTCCTGACGGCCGGCTGCGGCCCTGCCGCTCCGGAACAGGGAGGCTATACGGTGGAGGATGTACGGGGAAAGACGGTCCGTCTGGCCCGGCCTCCCCAAAAGATCCTGACGGATTCCCTCCATCTGGATGAGACCCTGCTGACCCTGGTGCCGGCAGACCATCTGGCCGGGGTTTATTACCAGGACCGGGAACCAGGGATTTCCTTCATTGCCGAAGAAACCCGTGACATGGAACCGGTGCTCCGGCAGGTGACTCCGGAAACCGTAGCCCGGACCAAACCGGATCTGTTCCTGGCTTCCACCTGGTCCGATCCCGGGCTGATCCAGAAAGTGGAGGAAATGGGGATCCCTGTGGTGGTCTGCCGGGGTCCGGTGACTGTGGAGGAAATCCGTGACAATGTGGGGCTCATGGCCCGGGTTCTGGACCGGCCGGAAGCCGGGAAACAGGTCCTGGCACGGATGGACGGAGAACTGGAAGAGACGGAACGGGTCCTGAAGAATCTGCAGGGCCCGGAACCGGTGGGCCTGCTGGTTTCCCTTATGAGCCGGTACGGAGGCTCCGGGTCCCTGTATGACGACCTGTGCCGCCGGGCCCATGTGGGGAACGGCCTCAGCCGGGCCGGGCTGAAAAACGGCCAGCCCCTGACCCGGGAAGCCATTCTCCAGGCGGATCCGGACTTTTTCCTGGTAGCCCTGCCCTATGGAGAGGAAAAGGCGGACTATGAAAAATTCCAGCAGCAGTTCTTCGCCGATCCGGCCCTCCAGGGGCTGAAAGGCCTGGAACGGCGGGTGGCCCTGCCGGACCGGTACGTGTACGATGCTTCTCCCATGGCGGTGTACGGCATCCGGGCCCTGGCCAACGGGGCCTATGGGAAGGTCCTGTTCCCTCAGGGGCAGGAACCTCTGCTGAAAGGATACTGATATGGAATTTGCAATGGAAAAGGGCAGCCTGGGCTATGGCCGGGAACCGGTGCTGACGGGATTGGATTTCACCCTGGAAGCGGGAGAGTGCGTAGGGCTCATCGGCCCCAACGGGGCAGGGAAGAGTACCCTGCTGAAGACCCTGGCCGGGATCCAGCCCCTCCAGTCCGGGACCCTGGAACTGGAAGGAAAACCTCTGGAATCCTGGAACCGGCAGGCTCTGAGCCGAAAGGTCAGCTATCTGCCCCAGGAACGGGAACTGCCCTTTGCCTATACGGCGGAACAGGTGGTGCTCATGGGCCGGTATCCCTATCTGGACTGGCACCAGCAGGAAGGCGGCCGGGAAAGAGCTCTGGCCCGGGACTGTTTGGAGGTCTTCGGTCTGGGGAATATGCAGGAGCGGCCAGTGACGGATCTTTCCGGGGGACAGCGGCAGCGGGTGCTGCTGTCCCGGATCCTGATCCAGCAGACCCCGGTGATCCTGCTGGATGAACCTACCGCAGAGCTGGATCTGGTGTATGAAAACACCGTGCTGGAACTGAGCCGGCACCTGGCCCGGGCAGGGCGGACCGTGGTCCTGTCCCTCCATGACATCGGCCAGGCGGCCCGGTACTGCACCCGGCTGCTGCTGTTGGGACAGAGAAAGCTGCTGGCCCAGGGGACACCGGAACAGGTGCTCCGGAAGGAAAATCTGGAAGCGGCCTACCAGGTTCCCTTCCAGGTCCGGCAGGGAGAAGAGGGACTGGAAATCCGGATCTGTCCGGATCCGGAACAGCAAAAAAGAGAGCTGGCAAGACTCAATACAATACTGGAAAACAGGGAGGCATAATTAGATGATTGGTTGGCTGCAGCATGGGTGGACATTTTTTCTCCGGGGCGGGGTGGTCATGTGGCCCCTTCTGCTCTGTTCTCTGGCATCCCTGACTATTATCCTGGAACGGCTGGCTTTTTACCGCCGGGAAGATTCCGGAAGAGCCTATGCCCGGACCTTCTGCCGGCAGGTCCGGCAAGGAAAATGGCAGGAACTGCTGGACGGGACCTGGGAAACACCGGGAGCCCAGGCGGCACTGGGCAAAAAACTCCTGACGGCGCCATCTGCCGTCCGGGAAAAGGAAAGTTATATCCTGGGGGAGAGCCAGCAGCTGGTGAACCAGTTTGAAAAAGGGCTGAACTACTTGTCCGTCATCGTGACCCTGGCCCCCATCCTGGGGCTCCTGGGGACCATTACCGGCATGATGTCCTCCTTCCAGGCTCTGGGAGACCGGTGGGAAAATCCTCTGGGAGTGACCGCCGGGGTGGCGGAAGCCATGATCACCACAGTGTTCGGACTGCTCATTGCCATTGCCACCATCTGTTTCCACACCTATTTCTCCCAGAAGGTGAATACGGTGATGGAGGAAGTGGAGCAGATGGACAACGCCTTTATGGAAAATGCCGGGAAAATGCCCGGCCAGGGAGGGCAGGGGGCATGATCCATCTCCATCGTTCCGGAGGGGACAAAAAGCCCTCCATCCAAATTTCTCCCATGATCGACATGGTGTTCCTGCTGCTGATCTTTTTCATTGTGTGCACCATGTACATGACCCAGCAGAAAGGGGTGCCGGTGGAACTGCCGGAAGGCCGGGGACAGCTCCAGCAGAAGGCTCAGGTGGAAGTGACCCTGCCCCGGGACGGGACCATCTGGTTCCAGGACCATCAGGTGACCCTGGAGGAACTGCTCCGGGAAGGAGCGGCTGCGGCCCGGGAAAATCCCAGACAGACGGTGAATCTCCGGGCGGACAAGGAAGTGAGCTACGGCCGGGTCATGGGCATTATGGGAGAACTGAAACGGGCGGGCCTGGAAGATTTCTCCCTGTCCGTCTCCACAGGAGAAGACCATGGGAAAGCCTGAGTGGAGCCGGTATGTCCGGCTGTCCCTGGTGATCCACCTGGTCCTGCTGTCCGCCGGAGGAGCCCTGCTCTATGCTCATCGTTCCCTGCCGGACAAAGGGGCGGAACCCATCCGGGTCCATCTGGCAGAGCCGGGGCCGGCTGGAGGAAACTCCGGAAAGACCCGGGGGACGGGAAACGGAAACCAGGGCGTTCTCGGGGAACCAGTTGGCGGGGGAACACCGGCATCCCGGGAATCTGGGGAAACAGCCAGGGAGGCTCTGTTGGAACAGCTGCTGGAAGCCCCCAGCCAGGTCAGTGACCAGGGAGAAGTCCAGGCACCGGCCGGTTCCTCCAGGGAAACGGCGGACAGCACCCTGTCCGGGAGCGGCTCGTCCCAGGGGAGCGGCGGAGAAGTTCCGGGAACAGGAACAACCGGAGGCAGCGGCAATGGAGAGAGCGCTTCGGAAGGCGGAACCGGAACCTCCGGCGGGGGCGGAGAAGGAGAGGGAGAAGAGGCCGGCGACCGGAGCCGGGATGCCAGCCTCACCGGCTACAGCAAAATCTATCCCCAGGCCTCCCGGGCTTCCGGGGAAGAAGGGACTGCCCTGGTGGGGGTGGCGGTAAGCGCCGGGGGAGAAGTGACCTCCGCCTGGCTGGAAGGGAGCTCCGGGTATGACCGGCTGGACCGGGCAGCCCTGAAAAGCGCCTGGCAGTGGAGTTTTTCCCCGGCCCTGGATGCCTCCGGGCGGCCAGTACCTACCCGGAAAACCGTCCATGTGGTCTATTCCCTCAACGAGTAGCTCTTTTGGCGATGCGTCTTGCACCAGGGGAAGAGTCTTTGTATAATACAGTCGATGGAGAAAAGGGAAAGGAAGATGTACGATGGATCAGAAAAAAATCCGTGCCTTTGCCGGCACTGCTCTGTTGGCAGGGGTCATAGCCTTTATGGGAACAGGAGCCGTCCAGGCTCAGTCGGTCACTCCTTCCGAAGCGGCTCACCATGTGATTGAACAGGAACTCCAGAGCCATGTACCAGGCCAGGCAGTCTATGCCCAGAACGGTGTGGTGATCCGTAGCGGGATCATCCGGGAGAAAGATCTGCTGATCCATTATCCTCAGGTGAGGGTCATGGGCAAACCGGAAGTGTCCCGGAGAATTACCCGGTATTTTGAAAAACAGGCGGAAATTTCCCGGGAGAATTACAACAAGGCCAATACCATGGAGGAAAAACTCACTTCCCGGGTGGATTTTGCAGTCAGCTACCATGGAGAACGGTATCTCTCCTTCCAGACCTACGGCTATGATTTTGTGGAAAGGGCAGCCCATCCCACCAGTTGGGAACTGGGGAAGACCTTTGATCTGGAAACCGGAAAGCTGGTTCCCTGGCAGAAGGTCCTGACACCGGCCGTGAGAGGGAACTTTACCCTGGACAAGATCAACAAGGCCCTGTGGAATACAGATTACGGAAAAGGACACTATTTCTTCCAGGATTTCAAGGGCTTGGAAAAATTGCCGGAAAACTATTATCTGGACCAGGAAGGACATATCCATTTTGTCTTCGGACAGTATGAAATTGCCCCTTATGCTGTGGGGATCATCGACCTGAATATGGATCAGGGAGTGTAACAAAGGAGTGGATATGAGATGAAACTGTGGAAGAATCGCTTGATGGGGTGTGCTCTGGCCGGAATGCTGAGCCTGGGCGCTGTTTCCGGAACTGTGGTTCCCGCCAGATCGGCAGAAGCCGGCGGGGTGCTGGTGGACGTACTGGGTACCGCCATTGCCGGCACCATGTACAGGGACAAGGTGATGGGGGTCTACAAGACCTACAACAATACGGACAAGGGCCGTCAGGAATGGTTCGAACAAATGAAGAAGGAAGAAGGGGTGGATGAAGATGAGTATCTGAACAGCCGGCTGGATACCATTATGAGCAATGTGACCGCCGGAATCGCAGCTGTGGATCCTACGGTGTACAAGAAACCCTACAACTACTTCATCAGCCCCAATGATGATGCCAATGCCTACTGCACCATTGGGCACAATGTGAATGTGTACCGGGGCATCTTCAATCTGATGCCCATGGATGATGAAATTGCTGTGGTCATCGGCCATGAACTGGGCCATGGGCAGAAAGACCATCCTCTCCAGGGTGTCAAGAAGTCTCTGAATGCTGCAGTGCTGGCGGAAATGGCCAATGCGGCAACCGGAGGGATTGCCAGCGGGGCAATCGGTCAGCTGTATACCTATACCCGGAATGTCCATCTGTCCAAACCCATGGAATGGGAAGCGGACAACCTGGCCTTTGATTACATCACCCACACCAATTACAACCCAGGAGCTACGGCTGCCGTATGGCAGCGGTTCCTGGAAAAGTACGGGGATATGAACATCCATTGGAGCGACCATCCTACTTGTACGGAACGGCGGGAAAACTACGTAAAGAAGCTGAACGCCTGGAGCAACAAACATGTGGATGACAAAGATGGGGTGGTCTATGTGAACAAGAAAGAGTTCCTGACACCCAGCGCCACCGGATCCATGTCCAGCAAAGAGCGGTCCTATTTTGTCATGGGGAATCTGGCTGCGGTGTATCACAACAACAAGACCGCGCCGGAAGCCTATGCCAGTGGAGATACAGTGATGATGGGACAGCAGCCTATTATCACCAGCACCGGGGACGATCCCTCTGCGGAAGAACTGGCAGCCAAGTTAAATAAAATCAAATGATTGGATAAAAGAAATAAAAGAACGTTTAATTGTCCGAACCGTATCGAACAATTAAACGTTCTTTTATAAATGAAACGAATTAAAATAAAAAATGGAGGTAAAGAATGTAAAAAACAGGTATAAAAGTAAAATATACGTAAATAAACTTAAATAACGAAATAATAAACTTAAATACAGAATTTGAAGGTTTTGTATAAGTATGGTATTATAATGAAGCGTTCTCGAGAGAGAATGATATCGGGAAATCTTCCCAGCAACCGAATATTTTCGAAAGAAAATAAAAAAGTTGTTGACAAGAATGAAGATTCCTGATAGAATAAACAAGCTGTCGCAAGACAGCGAGACGAACTTTGAGAACTGAATATTGTTGACAGATGTGCGGGTCAAGTCACTTTTAGTGATGAGATCGAGTCACCTGGATGACAACCAGGTTAAAAAATCAAAGCTAGTTTTTCGAGAGCCATGAGGCTCTTCAAAATACTCTATTTTGGAGAGTTTGATCCTGGCTCAGGACGAACGCTGGCGGCGTGCTTAACACATGCAAGTCGAACGGAGAACTTTCTTCGGAATGTTCTTAGTGGCGAACGGGTGAGTAACGCGTAGGCAACCTGCCCTCTGGTTGGGGACAACATTCCGAAAGGGATGCTAATACCGAATGTGATCCTCTTTCCGCATGGAGAGAGGATGAAAGATGGCCTCTACTTGTAAGCTATCGCCAGAAGATGGGCCTGCGTCTGATTAGCTGGTAGGTGGGGTAACGGCTCACCTAGGCGATGATCAGTAGCCGGTCTGAGAGGATGAACGGCCACATTGGGACTGAGACACGGCCCAAACTCCTACGGGAGGCAGCAGTGGGGAATCTTCCGCAATGGACGAAAGTCTGACGGAGCAACGCCGCGTGAGTGATGAAGGTCTTCGGATTGTAAAACTCTGTTGTCAGGGACGAATGCACCGATCTATAATACA